>OMIE01000106.1 GCA_900299025.1 Burkholderiaceae bacterium | reverse complement strand
AGGGTTTACCTTCGACTTCGAGCCCGATCATCACAAAGTGCCCGTTACGAAATCTTAAACTGTCGTGGCGGCTTGTTTTGAAGGAAAAAAGCGTATCGTTCCAATGATGAACATCAAGAATCTGAACTTCGTCAAACGCCGCCATATATGATCCATTAAACAGAACAAGGTTAAGCTATCGCTGAGCGAGTCGCTATGCTATCAATATACATCCTCAAGTATCTTGACGTAGTCAGCATGGGTTGCCTGGCGCGGATTAGTGCCATGGCAGTGATCCAACAAGGCCTGCGACGCGATCGAATCAAATTGACTGCGATCAACTCCAAGTTCCGAGAGCTTTTGTGGCAGACCAATACGCCGATTTAAATCTTCGATCACTTTCGCTATCGCATCGATATCGGCCTTCACGGCGAAAACCGTAGCGAGGCGCTGGAGCTTTTCGCCCAGCACAGGGCCATTAAACCGAAGCACTGGCGGGAGAAAAATCGCGTTGAGGGTACCATGGTGTAGGCGTGGCGACTTCAGTGCCCCGAGTGGATGGCTCAGAGCATGGACAGCACCCAAACCCTTTTGAAAAGCCATCGCTCCTTCCATGGCAGCCATCATCATGTTCCAACGTGCATCACGATCATGGCCACCGTGAACCGCCCGCTCTAAATAGTTGAATACTTTGATCATGCCGTCGCGTGCAATCGCTTCAGCAGGCGGATTGATCGATGGCGCAACAAAGGTCTCGATGCAATGAGCCATCGCATCCATACCCGTGCCCGCGGTCATTGCCGCCGGCAAATCGAGGGTTAACTCGGGATCGCACAGGGCTAGCTTAGGAATCAAATGGGGCGAGACAAGCGCGAGCTTTCGGCCATCATCAAGCACGATCACGGCGCCGCGGCCCACCTCGCTCCCGGTACCCGCTGTGGTTGGTATGGCAATAACCGGATGGATGTTTGCATTAATACGTTGCACACCACCTTCAACCATCATATAGGGCTTGAGCGAATCGCCGCCATGACTTGCCCAAAGGGCAACAGCCTTTGCCAAATCCATGGCTGAGCCGCCACCTAAGGCGATCAAACCATCGCAGGCCTGCTCACGAAATTGTTCAAGTGCAGCACGGCATGCCAATTCGGTGGGGTTGGCAGGGGTGTCTGCAAAAATACTTGGCTTTTCGTTCGAACCAATGGCATGAATAACTCGTTCAACAAGACCAGATTGCAAGACACCTTGGTCGGTAACGAGCAAGGGCCGCTTCATACCTAGGAGCCCCATTTCAGCGGGCAGCAGCTTAATCGCACCAAAGTCAAATTGAATTTTTGTGAGATAGGTGATCAACGCCATGGTTTCGAAATTCCTCAGTTATAAAAGATCGATGAATCGCCAGAGCTACCAACCGAGCCCCAACCGCAAGGGTAGAAAAACTGCCATACCAAACAACATAGTTCCCATCACAACCTGCCCTTTTCCACGCCTGATTACAAAGTAGGCGAGTCCGGCTAGTGCGCCATATATACGAGCATCTTTTAATGTCGAGATGAGCACCCCATTTGTCATGATAATTTCAGGAACAATCACCGCACTGACAGCCGCAATCGGCGCAAACTGCAAACCCCGCGATGCCCAGCTTGGCCAGCGAATCTCACGATCAGGAATAAAAAAGAACGAACGCGTGAACATCGTGATGAATGCCATCAAGATAATCGTGAGGTGATTCCATATCGTCTCCAACTGCCACCAATCCCAAATAAAAGCCATCATCGCGCTCAATGGCCCCGAAGCTGCGAGTGCTGATTGCTTGGATGACTCAGTCTCGGCTCAATGAGAAGGCAAAGCGCGACGGCAGCCATAATGGCAGCGACGATATTGAGCTTTAAAGGCAGGCTAACCGCAAGCACAGCGACCGCTCCCGCAGCAATGGCTGCTATCAAGCGAATCAGGTGACCAAGGTGTTGCTGCCCACTGAGCAGGGAAAGACCAACGCCCATCAGTCCTAACATACCAGCAAAACCTAAGCCCCAATGCTGAGGAATCCAGGACGCAAAAAGAACACCGAACAAATTTGATAACACCCAGGTAGCCCAGTTAAGACCACCATTGGCCGCTAAATAGGCTTGTTGCTCCATGAGTAAGTCACGATCGCTCTCTGGCCCTTGAGGAAATCGCCGAATGAATTGCACATAGCTCAAATCGGCGGTCAGAAATCCACTGAGCATGCGCTCGGCACGCGGCAACATCATCATGTATTGGCGTAAGTGCGCACTGAAAACTAAAAAGCGCAAATTGACGCAAAAACTCGTCGCAAGAATCACCCACATCGGGGCCTCTGCAGCAAACAATGGCATCGCTGCAAGCTGAGCACTGCCCGCGAAAACAATCAAAGCCATGAGCAGGCACTCAGAGAAGCCCATGCCAGATTTGGCCATCGCAACCCCAGTCATCAGACCCCAGGCTGCGATGCCAGGAGCAACGCCAGCCATGTCACGCAGGCCGAGCCGAAACGCTGGATGTTGGCGGTAAGCCTTTCGCAAAAACATGCTGCATTGTGCCAGCCCTTGCCAAAGATTCCCAAAGGCAAGGGCTAGAACAGCGCTTTAAAGTGGCTTGACGCGCTTAGCTACTTACTCGCTGAAGCCCCGGGCGCGATACTTCGTTATAGGAGTGATGATTATCCTTTAACCAACGCTCGGAGTCGCTTGCATCATGATCGAGCGGATGGAAATCAGGGCGGAGGTAATCCTTCCACGCAGGCAGATTGCCACGCAACAATCCGTCGCGGGCAAATAAGTGCTGCCAACAACTCGACCATGTTGACCATTTGAACAGCGCCCGATCACGGTACAAATTATTGATCGTTTGCCTAAATACATCACTCAAGAATGTGAAGGTTACGTAGCGATAAGTTCTCAAACGCCACCGGTGATCACCACCAATGGCTTTATAAACATCAAAGGCAATCGCTCGGTGCTCGGCCTCTTCGGCACTATGCCAAAGCCAAAGTTTTTTGAGGCGTTCGTCGGCTCCATCGAGCGCCTCGGGATGCTTCATTAACCACGATGCAAAAACGGCAGTGAAATGCTCGGTTGCAGCGGTCGCCCCGACGTGATTGCGAGGATTAATGTCAGCATTAGCTCGAATCCGCGCAGCCGCGCGCCGCTCGAACGCGTTGTCAAAACCTTGGCGCTCTAACTGTTTGTTGTAGAGTCCATGCAAGTGCCGGTGGGTCGCTTCCTGACCGATGAAGCCTCTGATTTCGGGTTCAAGGCGAGCCCTGTCGGCTTCATTCATCAAGGGCAAAGCTTGCTTGAGCGAGTCGATGAAATATTGCTCACCGACCACAAAACTCATGGACAGTGCATTAAAAAAAGCACTGCGAAAGGCATCTCCCCCGTTCCAGCGGCGATCAAAGGGTTGACTGAGATCAATGAGCAGGCGGCGGACCACTAAGTCGGTCATGAACAACTCCACAACGATGCGCACCTCAAGAGAGCGTGCAAGATGAGAGATCATACCCGAAAGTACTGACTAACGGTCAATATCCCCGAATTAACGGTTGTCAATTTTGGATGACAGTTGGTTTCCCAGGATTTAGCTTCCTCGGATCGCCGTTCGCTCCGGAAATGCGTACCACTGCTTTCCCGATTGATCATCGACCCGACGAATCGTCAAAGCCCCCTCCATGGCGAATTCTATGGCCCGATGTAAATCGAGGCTATGGGGCGATGCAAGCAAAGGGGGCTCATTACTCGATAGCAGGAGGATTGCGTCGGCGTTGAATGCCCAGTTTAAATCGTGGGTTGCAGTCAACACCAGCTTGTTCCTCGATCGACTGCGTGCAAGCCAATTCGCCAAACGCATGTGGTAGAGGGGATCTAAATGCAAACCAGGCTCATCAAGTAAGGTCACGCGCGCATCGGCAGCAAGCGCGCGTCCAATCAGCACCCTTTGCCTTTCACCGCCCGAAAGCTGATCGACCGAACGATCCCAAAGCCGCTCAAGCCCAAGGGCTGCTTTCCAGGATTGACCTGGAGCGAGCGAACTGTCCAAAGTCGCTAACTTGTTGTCCGCACAACCGGGCACCGACGCGAGACCGCCTTGCTGGCCACTGACGTCTCTTAGTGTTGTCTTGCGCCAGGGTAAATGGCCGAGCGCCACCACATCGGCAACAAGCCAACGTCCACTTAAGGCTTCAGACTGCCCCATCCAGGCAATCGAGCGCGCCCTTTTTGGTGCGGAAAGTTGGTCGAGTGCTATCCAAGTCACTCCTTTAGAACCATCCTGGGGTATTAAAACCTTCGACTTCGCTTCGCCAAGTAAACCAGCCAGGCTAAGTAACAGGGTTGACTTGCCAATACCGTTACCCCCAATCACAGCAAGCCAACCGGCAAGACCGTCAAATGAAAACGGTTGTCGAAGTGATGATGCACCTCGACTCAGGCTGAGGTCTTTTACCCGCAAAAGTGCGGGTGGCGCGGCCTTGGTACGAGGACTAATCGGCATGTTTGCCATCGCACTAGGGCTGTCTTTTCAAGAGCGCGAGCAAAAACAATCCCCCAATCACAGCGGTGAGCAGACCGGTTGGAATTTCCTGAGGCATCCACAGGGTGCGCGCCAATAAATCAGCAAGACTTAGCAATAAGGCACCGGCAAGCGCGCAAGCAAGGATCAAAGGCTTGTGCATGCCCCGAATGAACGGCCGAACCACATGAGGCGCAAGCAAACCAACAAAAGCGATCAGGCCTGTGTGCGCCACCACAAGCGCGGTCGACGCAGCCATCATGGCTACCAGTTTTGCCTGTTCCTTCTCGATCACAAAGCCAAGACTTGCAGCCGTATATTGCCCTAGGATAAGCGCATCAAGTACATGGGCGTGCAGCCTCGCGAGTATGAACAACAGCAAAAAGCCCACCAACATTTGCCATACGGCGCCCCAGTCGATCAAACTCGTCTGGCCTAAGGCAAACGCAAGACGGTAGCGAAGAAGTTCAGGGCGCAAATGGGTGAGCAAGTCGCTTAAAGCCCCTAAGACTAAGGCGACCACGATGCCAGCGAGTAGCAAATTTGCGTGAGCATCGATTGCCAGCGAAGTTCCTGGTCCTCGCAACAGTAGACTAAAGGCTAAGGCTAAGCACGCGCCACAAAAAGCTGCAAAAACCGTACCGACTTGGGCAAGCCAGGGCCAGGGCAAAGCCCCAAGCCCTGCCGCATAAACCAAGGTAACTGCGAGGCTTGCCCCTGAGGCGGTTCCAAGTAAATACGGATCGGCAAGTGGATTGCGAAACAGGCTCTGGGCTAGCAAGCCGCCTAGGCCAAGTAGAGCTCCCGCCAGCAGACAACCCAAAACCCGGGGCAGACGAACCTCAATCACAAGGCTTTGAATTTGCTCGGCCGAATCCCATAACGAAAGCACGCTGCCGCCGCTTCCCAAACTTAAACTTACGAGAGCGAGGACTAGGCATATAAGACATAGCCCGAGCACGACGAAACGATCCTGCCTGGCCCGCCAGGATAGCAATGAGTGGTTCAAGTTGCTTTTGTGGACGCTAGCGTTAAACACTCAGCCAACACCTGGGCCGCCTGTCCGAGCCTTGGGCCTGGACGAACAAGAAGGTCAAACTGCGGACCGGGCAACGCACAAAGCCGACCTTGTTGGATGGCCTTAAGACCCCGCCAACCAGGACGCTTTGCATATTGACCCGAAGGATCAGCCTGCAGAACAATCCACCCTGGCTGCGCGCCAAGCAACCACTCGATACTGAGTTGGGGAAAAGCGCCCATACTCGCGGGCACAACATTGCGAAGCCCTAGGACTTGCAGACTTTGCCCAAGAAATGAGTCTGGACCGGCCGCATGCATTGACGGTCCAACTTCCACATACACGCTTGCCTCTTTAAGCGACGCAGGCAGCTCATGTTTTGCTGACTTCATCGCTTGATCGATCGACCGCCATAAGCGATCGCCAGCCTCCGGATCACCGAGCATGTGCGCAAGCAAACGCAGACTTCGCTCTACATCCTGATGCGATTTAGAATCCAGCGCGATCACCTGAATGCCCAGCGCCTCTAGCCTTTCAACTTGTCTCATGGCGCGCGAGGCAAGCACGACATCGGGCTTGAGCGCTTTTAGCCGCTCCCATTGCAAGTCATCAAGATCGCCCAACTTGGGCAAAGACTTCAAGCGCTCGGGAAAATCGGAGAAGCGATCCGTTCCCACGATTTTTTCGCAAGCGCCAAGCGCACACACACTTTCGCTCAGCGAGGGAAGCAGGCTAATAATGCGCTGCGGTGCTTTGCTCAGTTGCACAACCCGCCCTCGATCGTCGGTCAGCTTCACTGGCCAGGCACTAGCCCAAGTCGGCCCTATCAAAAAAAGGCCGACGATGGAAACCAACTTTATAACGTTATGCATAGCACCCACATTTAACGCATCGTATACGACAGACCGACATACAAGGCGCGGCCAGCCTGGTTATAACCATAAGCTGTTTCATAGCGGCGATCGGTCAGGTTGCCCACACGCATCGAAAGGCGCCAGTCGCTAGCAATGGCCCGATGAGCGAATACATCAAGGCGGGCATACCCTGGCAGTCTCAAGGTATTGCTTTGATCATCATAACGATCGCCAAGAACCTGCCACTGGCCTCCAAAAGTCCACGGCCCGCTTCGTCCCTGCGATGCCAAGCGAAACTGCTGCCTTGTGCGTCGTGGCAGCAAGTTCCCCTCAAACGGGGACCCGGTGCTGGTGTTGCGCGGGTCAAGCCAGTCATAGGCAGCAGACCATTGAAGACCTGCAAATCGCCGCGAGCCTGAGAGTGATAAGCCCTCGATATCGCTATAGGGCAGATTTTCCGGGATTGGTCCGGCCGTTATATAGCCACGAATCCGTTGTTGAAAGTAGCTTATCGAAACATGCTGATCGCCTTGCTGATAGTTCAAACCCCATTCGCGACTTCGTCCGCGTTCGGCCTGAAGCGCTGGATTACCAAAGCCTGGGTAGTAAAGCTGATTGAAGCTAGGTGCTACAAAACTCGTACCTATGGCCACGCGTAAACGCCAGGGTGTGCTCAATCGAAACCCGTAAGCTAATGCGCCCGTGTTTTCACTGCCAAACTGGCTGTTTTCGTCACGTCGAAGATTGACCTGCCATTGGTGCGGGCCTTCTTGCGCGATCCAGCCCAGTCCATAGCCGCGAATCGAGCGCGATGTTTGCTCGAAAGGCTCGCCAGGTCGCGATACGTCTTGATACTGTTGCTCGGCGTGAACCTGGAGTAAACCTTTGCTGAGTGCCAATTGGTTTTCCCAAATCCATTGTTGCGATCGACTGCGGGTTTCGCCAAGCTCGGTCCAGGGCGAAGCCGTCCGAAGCGTGTTGTAGCCATCGACCGCCTCTGACCATCGGATACGCGTGTGCCATGCCTTGGAGACCTGTGCTTGCAGCCCCAACTGGCCAATTTGGCTCAACAAAGCAGCTCGGCTATCGGTCCCAAGCCCATCGTCGATCGCCGTTCGCCCCTCGACCCGGAGCGCTGACATATCGAGCCGCAGCCCTGGTGCTATGTCCCAACCCGCCTGGGCGTTTGCGCTCGATTGTCGATAGCGATCCGCATCAGGATCAAAACTCCCCCAAGGTTCGCGCGCATTCGTAGCCGACAGTGCATCGCTTCGGAGGCCGCTAAGCTGCACACTGGCATCGAATGACTCGGACTTCCAGCGCTGAAGCCAGGCAGTTGAAGCATACCCCCTACTACCCCATGTGCTTTGTAGTGAGGAAGAGTACCGTTCACTCGCTCCAAGCATCCCTGGCGAATTGGCAGCGCCAGCCCGGGTAAATACCTGGATAACACCACCTACCGCATCGCTTCCATAGAGCGCAGACATTGGCCCTCGGACAAGCTCAATGCGTTCAATCGCGTCAAGCGGAAGATTTTCAAGCGACGCGAGCCCAAGGGTTGCCGAAGAAAAACGAACACCATCAATCAACAAAAGCACATGCCTTGATTCGGTTCCCCGCAACAAGAGACTTGAAGCTTTACCATGACCGCCGGCGTTGACCCATTGCACACCAGGCAGACTGCCGATCAGTTCGACAAGCGTCATGCCCATTGCCGCCTCGATGTGCTCACGATCCATCACCTGATGGTCAGCGAGGGCTGTACCAAGGGCCGATGAGCTACGGGTTGCAGTAACAAAAACGGCCCGCTCTGACAGGGACCGATCATCAACGTTTTGCGCAGCTGACGTGCCATTGAAACGCGCGCCTGCTGGCTCAGCAAAACGCTCGCCTGCTCGCTGCACAAGCTGCGCGTGTGCCATGTGGGCAGCGCTGAGGCCGACGGCTCCACAAAGCGCAATACGGACGCAAAAAGGGCCAGGCCAGCCTTGGTGAATCTGAGAACGCATGCAAAGCTCCGAATCCGACGCTACCCGCAGCTTCCCCGCTGCAGGCATGCAAAAGCCGCTAAGCCTTGACCAAGCGACACCCGTTGGCCGGTATCCGGGCTGATGAATCGCCGAAGTCTCCTTCCCAGGCATGTCAGCCCAGTGGCAAAACGACTTGGCGTTTTCGATGGTCTCAAGGCTTTGGCTTCGCGTTTGCAAAACCTGTAACCCTAAAACCAAAGCATTCATCGACCGTTGCGGGGGCAGCCCAGCTCGCACCGGTTCGAAAAAACGCATTTCGGTCGATACGGCTGGTTCCCGTTTAACTGCAAGACAAGAAGAGTCTACGCGAGCACCAACATTGCGAAACTATCACCGATGTTTAGCGCAAGCAAGTTGAGCGTTGACCCTCTACACTGGAGGCCCTATTCAATTTGCAAGTGGACCGCAGGCGATGAACCAGGAAGCAGACCCCAAAACGCTGCACACAAGCCGCAGCCCGCGTAAGCAAGCCGAATCTATCGGCTATATCGATGTGCTAATCGTGGGCGCAGGCCTATCCGGGATCGCTGCGGCCTACCACTTGCAGCAACAGTGCGCTAATAAAAACTTCCTCATTTTAGAACGCATGAACAGCTTCGGCGGCACGTGGCTCAGTCATAATTACCCGGGCATCAGGTCAGACAGCGACTTACATACCTTTGGGTATCGCTTTAAGCCATGGCGAGGTGTGCCCATTGCAACTGCCGACGAAATTCGCCGGTATATGGCGGAAGTGATCGAGGAATACGATATCGATCAGCATATTCACTATCAGCACGACATTCGCCGCGCCACTTGGTCGAGCAAATTGAAGCGCTGGCAGCTCGAGGTCTGTAACTTAAGCACGGGCAAAACTTTCAGCCTTGAAACCGGTTTCTTGTGGATGTGCTCAGGTTATTACCGACACCGCAGTGGCTACCAACCACAGTGGCCTGGCATGAACCAGTTCAAAGGACAACTCGTTCACGCAGAGTCATGGCCGAATGATCTTGATTATAAAAATAAGCGCGTTGTGGTGATCGGTTCAGGCGCTACTGCAGCGACGATGATCCCAGCGATGGCAAAACATGCAAGTCATGTCACCATGCTTCAACGCAGCCCAACTTTTTTTATCACCGGACGAAATATCAACGAACTCGTTCAGATGTTGCGTGAACTCGATATCCCCGCGGACTGGATCCACGAAATCGCGCGCCGAAAAATTCTTAAAGATCAGGCTGTTTTTTCAGAACGATGCATCAAAGAACCCGACCTGGTTCGACAAGAACTACTGGCTGGTGTAAGAGCGCAGTTAGGCGAAGCCTTCGATGTCGAGAAGCACTTTTCGCCGGCTTATCGACCCTGGCAGCAGCGGATTGCCTTTATTCCCGACGGTGATCTTTTCGCGGCGATGCGCGAGAACAAGGCAACGGTCGTGACCGAAGCGATTGAATCGTTTACACCCGATGGTATCTTGCTAAAGAGTGGCGAAGTGCTGCAAGCTGAGCTGATTGTGAGCGCAACCGGCTTTGACCTGAATGTCCTGGGCGATATTGTTTTTGAGGTCGATGGCCAAGAGCTTGACTTTGCCCATTGTGTTACCCATTTGGGAGCGATGTTTACTGGCCTACCCAACCTCATATGGGTTTTTGGTTATTTTCGTTCGAGTTGGACGCTACGCGCTGACTTGCTCGGCGATTATGTTTGTCGTCTGATCAAGCATATGGATCAGCATGGCTTGTCAATGGTCGTACCGAGATTGCGCGAGCATGAAAAGGACATGAGGCTTCAAGCCTGGGTAAGTGAGGACAACTTCAACCCTGGCTATATCAAGCGCAGCCTGCATAAGCTGCCCAAGCAGGGTACCCATCTCCCTTGGTTACACACTCAAGACTATGCGCTCGATAAAGACCTGCTCCCGCAAGCGGACCTAAACGATGGGACGCTATTATTTCAATAATGTAGATGCTAGAGCTGCACGATGCCGCGCTCATCGACATCCTTGGGCCGCTGGACCGTACGTCGCTGTGTGCAAGCATCGTACTCAGCGATATGTATAAGTGATAGGACCTTAAATCATGAATTTTGAAACAATCTTGTACCGCGAAGATGGTCCAATAGGATGGATTACCCTTAATCGCCCTCATGATGGCAATATGTTTACAGCACAGATGTGTCATGAATTGCGTGATTGCATCAATGCCATTCGCCGCGAAACCCGTACACGGGTTGTCGTACTCACAGGCGCCGGAGATAAATTTTTTTGTATCGGTGGCCGAAAAGAAGGTATGGAAGATACCAATCTTTATGCCGGTGTACTGCCAACCCTCGAGATGTACGAGTCCATTGATCGACTCCAAAAACCAGTCATTGCTAGTGTGAACGGCTATGCGGTTGGCGGTGGCAATGTCTTGCAGGTCGTCTGTGATTTAAGCATCGCTTGCGAAAGCGCTGTGTTTCGGCAGGTTGGACCTATGATGGGTAGCTTTGATGCAGGCTTTGGCACCTGGTACCTTGAAGATCTTGTGGGCAAAAAGCGGGCCAAGGAAATGTGGTACCTCAATCCCCGCCTAAGTGCGAAGCAGGCGCTCGAATGGGGCTTGATTAACCGGGTGGTAGCCGACGATCAACTTGAGGTCGAGACGAGAAACATGGCACTTGAAATTGCCGATCGAGGCGCATTCGCACTCGCCTCCATCAAAGGCGCATTTACGGCGCGTCACGGAGGCGTCTCGGGACTCGCGCGCATGGCTCATGACTTATTACTAAGACCTTATCTCAATACCGAAGAATCGCAAGAGTTAAGCGCATCCTTCAGGGAAAAGCGCCAACCCGATTCGAAAAAGTTCGGGCATTAAGGAGATTTGGCTTGCTGCTCACGCTTCACCATCCAAGCCAAAGCCGCCGGTTTTACGAACAAGGGCATTGGCGGGAAGAAAGCCTATATCGCTTGTTGAGCATGCACGCCCATGCAAGACCGAACGATGCCGCGCTACGTGATGCAAGCCATCGCCTGACGTGGCAGGCGCTGTTGGCCTGGGTTGATCGCTTGGCCGATCAACTGGCTGAACTCGATTTGCGTCGAGGTGATCGCGTCGCGGTTTGGCTGCCCTCGCGCGCAGAGTCAGTGGTGAGTCTACTTGCTTGCTCACGCATGGGCTATGTTTGCTGTCCATCGTTTCATCAAAACTATACCGTTTCTGAAATCATCACTTTACTTGAACGCAGTGCGGCACGCGTGTTAATCGCCCAAAGAGGTTATGGTGCCGATGCCTCGATGCACGATTTAAGTCGATCGATCGGTGAAGCCAACGCGCTCGATAAGACATGCCTGAGAAAGATTCTTTGGGTCGACGCTGTACATCCTCAAGCGCCAATTGATGAACGCTTTTGCAATTCAGTTAGTATTTATAGCGGTTTAAGACCAGCCGACCTAGATCCCGATAAGGTGGTGTACCTGGCCTTTACCTCAGGGACGACGGGAACACCCAAAGGCGTTATGCACTCGGACAATAGCCTGCTTGCAAATGGACGAGCCATGGTGAAGGACTGGTCGCATGACCACCGCACGGTGCTGCTGAGCCTGTCGCCGATGAGTCACCACATTGGGACGGTTGCCGTCGAGCAGCAATTAGTCGCAGGCATGGAACTGGTCCTCAATGACCCGCGAACCAAGATGCATCCGCTTGACTGGATTATTGCCAGCGATGCGAGCTATGTGATGGGCGTACCGACACATGCTATCGATGTGCTTGCCGAACTCAAGCAAAGAAATCTTAACCAGCTCGGCAGCGTGAAACTTTTTTACATGGCTGGATCACCCATCGCGCCCGAGCTTGCAGCTCAATTCCTCGCCATGGGCATCACACCCCAGAATATTTATGGCATGACTGAAAATGGTTCGCATCAATACACGCTGCCAAACGATGATGCACGCACGATTGTCGAAACCTGCGGGCGTGCTGCACCAGGCTTTGAGTGCGTGATTGTTGATGCTGAGCAAAGCGATAAGCAACTGCCACCTAATCAAATTGGCGAGATTGCAAGCCGAGGCGCCCTCTTAATGCTTGGCTACTTTGATCACCAACGCGCCACCGAGCAATCCTTCAACCGAGAGGGATGGTTTTTGTCAGGAGATCTTGGCGTTCTTGACGAGCGCGGATGCCTGCGCATTGTCGGTCGGAAAAAAGACCTGGTTATTCGAGGCGGCCACAACATCCACCCTGCGGGCGTTGAGCATTTAGCGCTTAAACATCCCCATATTGTGAAAGCAGCGGCCTTTGGGGTTGCCGATCAGCGCCTTGGAGAAAAACTCTGTCTTGCTGTGATTGCCCGAGGTCAGGCGAGCATCGACCCCAACGAGCTGCTAAGCAATCTTGCAAGCCATGGTTTATCCAAGTTCGATATGCCTGAATACTTCTTGCAATTAGATCATTTCCCGTTAACAGCAAGCGGGAAGATCTTAAAGCGTGAGCTTGCTGAACAGGTGAAGGCGGGAGCGCTCAAGCCCATCCCTGTGCGATTTAAGGCTGAGGCTCAGGCAGGAAGCGCCCCCTAGATTCATCGATAGGAAAGTTAAAACCATGTTACCCACCATCTCACAAGAAGATGAGTTTGCCTTGCTGAGGCTAAATCGCCCCGAAGCGCTAAACGCTCTATCATTTGCAATCATCGATCGCCTGTCAGAGCTCGTCGATCAGGTCAGGACCATGCCCGTGCGCGCCTTACTGATTATCGGAGCGGGTGATAAAGCCTTTTGTGCCGGTGCCGACATCAAGGAGTTAATGGGCCGTGATCAAGCATCGCAAAAGCGCGGTGCACAACGCGGGCAAGCGATGATGCAAAAGATTGCCGAGCTACCTATCCCTTCGGTTGCCTTAGTGGGTGGTTATGCATTTGGGGGAGGTCTCGAACTTGCGATGGCTTGTACCTTCAGAATTGCAAGCCCTAAAGCAAAAATGGGGCTACCTGAGATCAAGCTCGGCCTCATACCTGGCTATGGCGGCACCCAACGGCTTGCAAGACTGATTGGCGAGGCTCGGGCACAGGAGATGATCTTAAGCGGTGCGACCATTGAGGCCGAACGCGCAGAGCGTTGGGGCCTGGTCAACGCTATCGTTGAGGGCGACTTGCTAAGCGAAGGTAAAGCATTTGCGAGACGATTCACGATATATAGCCTTCCCGTGCTTTCTTATGCGAAAGAGGCAGTTCAACGCTCACTCGATAACCCGGTTGTCGAAGGACTGAGGATCGAGGCCGATTTATCAACCCTCGCCTTCCAAACTGCCGATGCCAGTGAAGGCATGGAGGCTTTCGCCCAAAAGCGTCAAGCCGTGTTTCAAGATCGTTAGTTATCATTTATAAATCCATGTCGACGACCAATCAAGAAGCACCCGTAGCACTTGTGACAGGGGCAAGCCGTGGTATAGGCGCTGCGATCCGCAGCCAATTACTGCAATCGGGATGGCGAGTGATTGGACTAAGCCGAACAGTGCCGCAAGACATGCTCGCTACGCCTCAAGCGCAGTCGCACTGGCTTGCCTGCGACCTAAGCCAAGCTGAGCTGTTAAAACATAGCGTTATTGAAGCTGCTAAGCATTGGGGCAGGCTTGATGCTTTAATTAACAATGCCGGGCTTCATCTCAGTGCGCGCTCCGAGAGCCTGGCGCTTGCAGACTACGATGCCGTCATGAACATCAACACGCGCGCACTCGTCGTTGCCTGTCAGGCCGCCTTTGCGAGCCTCCAGATAAACGGTGGCTGTATTATTAATATCGGTTCATTTTTTGACAAGCTCGGCGTGAAAGGCAATCTTGCCTATTGCGCTTCCAAAGCGGCTGTCGGTGCAATCACCCGCTGTCTCGCTGTTGAGTGGGCAGTGCACAAGATTCGAGTCGTCAACATCGCACCCGGCTATATACATACCGATCTAAACGCTGAAGTCTTAGAAGGCAAGCTTGGTCAGTATCTTTCCCAGCGTATTCCAAGTGGAGGGCCCGGTAGTACCGAGGAAGTAGCAAGCCTGGTTGGAGCGGTCTTGCAGCAACCGGGTATGTTCCTGACGGGTTCGACGATTTACCTTGATGGCGGCCAAGCCATTGCCCATTGAGTTTTTTTGAAGGTTGTGGATGATGTCAACGCCCTTAAGTGCCCAACAAACAGTCTTTGATCGCATCGATCAATCACTTGAGTTCTCCGTGGAGGAGCGACTCTTATTAGCGGAAGTCAAACGCATTTGTAGCCGTGAAATCTCGCCACATGCGGCCCAATATGACCGTGAGGCCAGCTTCCCACAACGGAGTATGGACGCGATTCACCAACTCGGCCTGAATCAAATGTTCATTCCGGAGGATTGCGGCGGAGCGCCGATGTCCTACACCGCCTATCTACTGGCTGTACGTGAGATTAGTAAGGCCTGCGCCTCAACCGGGATCATCTGGGCCACTAACTTTCACGGGATGAAACCACTCATCGACTTTGGCACCCAGGCGCAGCGACAAATGCTACTACCCGCGATCGCTCAAGGAGGACTTGGCGCTTTAGCGATTACAGAGCCCGAGGCAGGTTCTGATGCCACCGGGATGAAAACAACATTCACGCCAAGGGACGACTACATCCTGGTTCAAGGTGGAAAGACTTTTATATCGAACGGCGATCGCGCCGCCCGTCTCTTGGTCTTCGGTAAATGGTCAGAGATCGACGATCCCAAGGCAGCGATCTCGGCCCTGATCATCGAAGAAGGCACGGCAGGTCTATCGGTCCTCAAGGTCGAAGACAAAATGGGTCATCGTGCAGCACCAACGGCAAGCATTAGCTTTGAGCAATGCAAAGTGCCCCGAAGTCATTTGCTTCTACAGCCTGGCGACGGCCTCAAGATCTTGTTCGCTTCGCTCAATAAGTCGAGACCAAGCGTTGCAGCCCATGCACTTGGCATCGCGCGCGCTGCCTGGGAACTTGCAGTTGAATACATTAACCAGCGCAAACAGTCGGGGCGCCGCATCATCGAGTTTCAAGGGATTCAGTTCATGCTCGCCGATCTTGCCAGCGAACTCGCGCTGTGCGAATCATGGCTCTGGCACACGGCTCGGCTGGTCGAGCAAGGTGCAGCTTCATTCGGCATTGAAGCCTCGATGCTCAAAATGCGAGCCAGTGATCTTGCCATGCGCATGACCACCGAAGCGGTTCAACTGCTTGGCGGTTATGGCTATTGTAGCGATTATTCAGCTGAGCGGCTCATGCGCGATGCAAAGATTACACAGATCTGGGAAGGCACGAATCAAGTCCACCGGCAATTGATTGGACGAAGCTTTATCGATCGTCAAACGCTAAGCTAAAGCGAGGTTTATCAATGCAAGCGAATCAGCATTCAACGCAGCCAGTACAAAAACTTGCCGTTATCGGCGCTGGTACGATGGGAACGGGTATCGCGATTGTCGCGGCCCGTGGCGGCTGCAAGACTTTCATCGTTGATCATCGAGCGGGGCTCGCCGAGCGTGCCATCGATCAAGCAAAGATCTTTCTCGATCGCTCAGTCAACAAAGGAAAATTGACCGTACACGAGCGCGACGAAATCATCGATCGCATGCATGCCGTTGATCGACTCGACCAACTTGCTGATGTCGATCTTGTCATTGAAGCCGTCTTTGAGTCCTTACAAGTCAAGCATGAGGTCTTTCAAGCACTCAATCAAGTATGTAAACCCTCTTGTTTATTTGCCTCCAACACCTCAACCATATCGATCACAGAAATCGCAGGCGGAAGCGGTAGAGACGATCGCTTTATTGGCTTGCACTTTTGTCTGCCCGCCCAATTGATGAAACTGGTTGAGGTGTCGCGAGGCATAAGTACCTCTGATGAATGTTTTGAGCGTGCCTGGGCCTTTTGCGAACAAGTAGGGCAGCGCCCGGTCCATACACAAGATACCCCGGGATTCGTGCTGAATTACTTTCTGATTCCCTTTAATAACGATGCGATTCGCCTTGTTGAACAAGGCGTCGCCAGCCCTACTGATATCGATGTAGCGATTAAAACGGCTTTAGGTTATGCCATGGGACCATTCGAATTATTAGATCTTGTTGGCATGGACACTCAACTATTACTTTGCGAAGCCATGCATGGTCTGACCCATGAAAAACGAGCGGTCTGCCCTCCCCTTGTCAAGCGTATGATTGCTGCCGGCCGACTGGGTAAGAAGACCGGCATCGGTTTTCATCGCTATAGCGATCAAAAGATTTTTGGAGCTTAAGCCCATGACAATCATCCAGGCTGGTCAAAGCCGTTCGTTTTCTGTGGATGCACTCGACGATTTATCGGCCATGAAGAGCGATCCGAGTACGCTTGTTTTTCTTGGTACGCAAGCCGGTGCGTCTTACCAACAATGGCTGCAAGCCGAGTCCTCGCAACATGGTGATCTCACCTTGATCCTGATCGAGCTTGATCTTGAGTGCCTCGGCCAATACACCGGCGAGTCGCAAGGATTGGAAGGATCCAAGGTGTTGGGCTTTGCCCGCTATCTGATCGGACAAAAACCTACGGCGCTTGTCGAATTGGTCCGCCAGCCAGGAAGTTGTGAGCAGGCGATTGCGAAGGCTCGTGATTGTTTCGAGACGCTTGGCTTAAAGATTGCAATTTGCGCTGACCGACCGGGTCGAATTGTCGACCGGTTGATCCGACCCTATTTGAATGCCGCGCTTAGACGACTAGACGAGGGATTGGCAAGCGCAAAGGATTTGGATGCAACCCTGCGCATGGGACTTGGCTATCCGCATGGACCTATCGCCTTGCTTGATCAAATGGGCTTAGCTGATCACGCCAAACGGAGTAGCCACTTGGCTCAGGCGCTTGGCGATGTAGATTTTATACCGGCTCGTCGAGCGCAAGTTGCCCTTGAACGCGAAAAGCAAAGTGATGTCAGCAAAACCCAGTCCTAGTGCTATGGTGACAAAGGCATCCCGTCCCAAGCCGCTCGATGACATCGTTGTCGTTGATTTTAGTAGCCTTCTGCCGGGGCCGATGTGCTCGCTTCTACTCGCTGAGGCCGGCGCCAAGGTCATCAAGATTGAAAGACCTGGGCAAGGCGATGAAATGCGGGGCTATGAGCCCGCTGCAGGTAGCGATAGTGCGAATTTCATTTTGCTCAATCGCGGCAAAACATCGATCAGTCTCGATTTGAAATCGGCCAATGACAAGCAAACCGCGCTGTCGCTGATCGAAAAGGCCGATGTGTTAATCGAGCAATTCCGACCTGGCGTCATGGAGCGCTTGGGTTTATCTTACGAGATCACAAAGGCACTCAACCCTGGCATTATTTACTGTTCGATTTCAGGCTATGGTCAGAGTGGCCCAGCGCGTGATCTCGCCGCCCATGATCTCAATTACATGGCCCGATCGGGGCTCTTGTCGCTTAGTGGTGATGAGCATGGACAGCCAGGTCTGCCTTGTGCCCTCATTGCCGATATTGCCGCTGGCGCCTACCCAGCGATGATGAATATTTTGCTTGCGCTCCAGCAGCGAGCAAAAACAGGTCATGGTACATGGCTCGACATCGCGATGGGCGATAACCTGCTTCCCATGTTGTACTGGGCGCTCGGTGAGGGCGAACTCACCGGCCGCTTCCCAACGATGGGTGAGGGCTTGGTCTGCGGTGGCTCGGCACGTTATCAAATCTATCGCACATCAGATGATCGATGTTTGTCGGTCGCGCCCCTTGAGGAGCGATTCTGGAAGGTCTTCTGCGACGCGATCGATTTACCGATGTCCGATCGCGACGATGCAAGTCATCCCAAGCGCAGTCGAGAAGCCGTTGCAAAGCGGCTCGCCTCGATGCCTCTAGCCCATTGGCTCGCGTTATTCGAAGGTAAGGATGTTTGTGTTCAAGTTGTTAACACGGTATCTGAAGCAAGGCAAGATCCACATTTCGCGGCTCGAGGCCTTTTTGAACATCGAATAGCAACCGACAACGGCTCTCTTGGCGCCTTACCCGTACCCATCGCCTCCTGCTTCAGGGATCCACCAGGCCTCAAAGACTACCCAAGACGCCATCACAAGGAATCAGCATGAACGAATCGCCAAACCCGAAAGTACTCTGCCTTCAAGGCGCCAATATGGAGTACCTGGGCATTCGTCAGCCAGAGATTTACGGCACCACGGATTTGCAAACACTACATGCCATGCTTCTTGATGAGGCCAAAGGGCTAGGCATTGACCTCGATATACGCGTGAGTAATCTTGAAGGTGAGGCGATTGGCTAGATTTATGAGTGTGACCGCGCCGGCTACGCCGGACTGCTCATGAACCCGGCAGGCTTTAGCTATGCTGGGTATGCACTGCGTGATTGCTTGCGCGGTATACGAATGCCCGCTGTTGAAGTACACATGTCAAACATTGAACGCCGAGCGATGAAGTCCGTCACCGCCGAGGCGTGCGTAGGTGTCGTGACTGGATTCGGTCTTCGATCCTACTTCCATGGGCTGCGAGCGCTCTCCGAGAGACTTAAGACTTAAAGCTGCGATGGTCCATTCGGGTCATTTCAAGGAATGTAGCGGCTTGCCCTTGATGGCTTTTTAGGAGTAACTTCACTGCTGGCCTGCCAAGCCAATGCTCCTGGCTATGAAGCAGATCAGCGCGGCGAAGGTGTTCAATGATGACGATGGCCTCTGGGGCACAATCGGCCTGCGGTCTGAATCGCGCCTCGGGCGAATTTGCGAGAGCATTCAGGCTATTGGCATAGACCCGCCAACGAATCGCCCTTTGCGGCCGCTCCAGGTCAAGCAAGCGTGACCATGCCTGTGCATCGGCAATCGGCGGATCATCATGCGCTCGGCCACCAAAACCTGCAAGCAGACCAAGTCTTAAAACCAATATCCATGCACCTGAACTATGGCCGGACATCGCCTCAAGTTTTGAAACACTGCGCCACATGTTTCTGAAATGCGCCATGATGTCTCGGGTGGCCTCGCTGGGTTCTCGAAGCGACTGCTGATAGATCGGGCTTTGGATGACTTCGGGAGATGACATATCGTAGGCCGTAAAAAACCTCGGTATTTGACCCTCATCAACCGATTCGTAACGCACACCTTGCTCAAATCCATCGAGTCTGACCCGGTCCGATAAATGCTCAGTCATGTACCATCGTTCGAAGTCGGCAAGGCGGTGCGCATCACAGTCATTCCAAACAGCCAGTAGCCCTTGCATATGCTTAATCTCCTTGAGTTGGCCGCCACGGCCCGCCAAACACCGGCTCTTTAAATGGGGTCGGTGGCAATTGCCAGGTGCCAGTCGATGGCGGCTTGATCTTGTCGTCAACGTGAACATCAATCACGGCGGGGCGGCGCATACGAATGGCCTCGTCGATGATCGGTATGAGATCGGCTGCTCGAGTGACGGTGTAGCCGTCTGCCCCTGCTGCTCTTGCCCAGGCGGCAAAGTCAGGGTTGTAGGGTTTAGATCGATCCTGTCCTTTATAAAAAGCAGTACCAATCTCGCGGCCACCAAACATGCCCATTTGTATATCGCGAATCGCAGCCCAGGCAAAGTTGTTCCAGACAATCCAAATACAAGGGAGATCATATTCAACCGCCGTACAAATCACATAGGGGACCATGGTGAAACCGCCATCGCCGCAGACCGAAACGCATACGCGATCCGGGGCTGCTAGTTGTGCACCCAAAATGCCGCAAACCCCGAAGCCCATTGATGAATAGCCCCAGCTATTGAGCATGCTTTGGGGCCGTCTCGCCTTCCAAAACTGCATAAACCAGTTGTGATGAACGCCCGAATCAAGCGAGAGAATCACATCCTCGGGCAGTGCCTTTTGGAGCGCACCCACAACAAACTCTGGCCGCAACGGTGTTCCTTGATCGCTAAAGTGCGGCAACACGAATGCATCCCATTGTTTTTGCCATTGACCAATGTCGCCATGCCAGCCAGCAAGACTTTGGCGGTAGTCCTGACCCGAGCCAAGCAGCTCAAGCCATTGGCTTACAAAGGTCTTCACGTCCGCCACAATACTTAAATCGGGGGCATAGTTTCGGCCCAACTCTTGGGGATCGATATCCACATGAATGAGCTTGCAATCAGGAAAGTTCCACGAGTAACCAGCATGCCAGGATGATGAGGATCGATCGTCAAACCTTGTGCCAAGCGTTATCACTAGATCGGCATGACGGCCCGCCTGATTGGCAGGGTATGCGCCATTGCGACCGATAAAGCCCAAGGTCAGCATCGCCTCGGCAGGTACACAGCCCATGCCATTGGGCGACGTAATCACCGGAATGCCAAAGTCTGAGCTAAGTGCGCTTATCGCAGGCCCAGCTTCAGAAAGCGTGGCGCCGTGTCCGATGAAAAGTACCGGCCTTTTGCTTTGCTTGAGCATGTCGCTGGCCTTTAAAAGATCCGCAGCCGCGGCAGCAGGGCGGATACTTCCCAAAGCCGGACTTGCAGCTGGCAGCTCAACGGCAGCCTCCTCTTGATACACATTGAAGGGGACATCGATATTGACCGGACCAGGGCGACCGCTTGTCATCGTGTCAAAGGCCTGCCGCAATGCAAGTGGCAACATCTCGACCCGACTTGGCTGAAAACTGCGTTTTACCGTGGGCCTCACCACCGATGCAAAGTCAGACTGATTATGTCGATATAGTTCCTGAAACGGCCCTCGATTGGCCTGCGATGTCGGCACATTCGATGTGATGGCAAGAAAGGCCGATGAGTCCGACAGTGCCGTGATCAAAGGCATAACCATATTGGCAGAACCAGGCCCGGTGGACGTCAAACTTGCCACTACCTCATGCTTGACTCTGAAGTAGGCATCGGCCATATGTCCGGCGCATTGCTCATGCCGTGGTGAAATCAGCTTGATTTTGTCAGCGCGATCATAAAGCGCATCAAGCATGCCTACATTGCCATGGCCGCAAACGCCGAAAACATAGGGCACACCCTGAGCGATCAAATAATCGGCGATGAGATCAGCACCTTTCCTTGTTTGACTCATTGCTTTTCCCCTGGATCGGCAGCTTGATCAACAGCTGGCGTTGTGATGACAAAAAATACAAGCGCATCGAGCCCCTGATTCGAGATGCCGTGACTTAAACCTGGTGGCACCAACACATAGTCGTGCACTTTCATGACCCGGCGCTCGTTACCAATGATCAAGGTGCCCTCACCTTCGAGAACGTAATAGATTTGGTACTGAACCTTGTGGCTATGGACTTCGACATAGGCCATAGGCGCGTAGCGTGATATTCGAAAATCAATCAGACCAGCGCTACTTTGCT
>OMIE01000105.1 GCA_900299025.1 Burkholderiaceae bacterium | reverse complement strand
GTCAGATGTGTATAAGAGACAGCATCACGGTTTGCCCACAGGGTGAGCACCATTTCTTCGTCAGGCGTCCAGCGCCAGGCGATTACACACATGTTTCAAAGGTCTCCACATGGCGCTGAAGATCCTGGAGTGATTTCGACAGGAGTTGGTGCCATAATCGATCGATCTGGTGTTGATATCGGTCTAGAGCTTCAACCGATTCGAAATTCGTCAGCACATCCATCCAGGTGACCATACCGTCACGGGTCTCGATGCGCTGCTGCAACTCGTGTTTGGCAGCCAGACGATCAGTTGCTTGTTCGTCAAGCTCGCGAAGCTTCAAAATCGCTCGCCAGGCATGTCGAATGAGTTCGGTTTCGCTGACTGGAGCTTTGAAATAAATATATCGGTGAAACATCAAGCTTCATCGCTGAGCGCGTAGGGCAGCGACATGCTTTGTCCTAGCGGACTGTCTTCAAGGTCGATTCGACCTTCTGCTAGGACAAGCGCATGCGCGGCTTGTGCGTGCTCTGGCATACCAGCAAAAGCGCTTTGCCATAAGCTCATGCCTAGCCCGCCAGGGCATCTTAAAACATTCACAACGCTTAGCTCTGGATTAGATGCCTCGCCTAGATCCTCGCCTTCGGTGGGTAGGCTTCTTGAGGGGTCGTCGATCTGATAGATGCCGCTACGGCGCTTGAGCTTACCGAGGTATTGGCTTCTTGCGACGACCTCCTGGCCGGGGTAGCAGCCTTTGCGAAAGTTGACACCACCAAGACGTTCAAAGTTCAGCATTTGAGGTACGAAACGTTCACTCAGGGTATGTGTGATCCACGGCTCTGCAGCCAGCAGATGCAACCATCGCCAGACACCAGAAAAATCCTCAGTGTCGAGGCTCGCTTCCATGCCATTTGTCTGAGCTTGCGTCTCAACGCATTGAACGGAGCGTCCAAAATCAGCCTTAAGCGTATGTGCGATCGGTAAACTGATCGATAGCGCTGGGTTGGGGTCAGCGGGCTGGCAGTTTGTGGGCTGAGCTCCTGTGGGAGCCATCTGTGTAGGCTGCGCTTCTATGGAACCAGTGTGTGTGGTGCCGGGCAGATCGATCGTCCCTTGCAGAACGTAGCGATCGCTCAAGTCTTCGATCGTTACTTTAGAACGTAGAACAAACATCTTCAGGCGCTTGGCCACGGCTTGACTGAGGCTTCGATCGATTAATAAAGCAAATTCATTCGATGCCGAATCAATCCGCGCAAGCCAGCCTGTGAAAAACAAGCGACCTTTTGGATTGCAATAGCCAGTCCATTGAGCTTGTTCTGAGTTTCGAAGCGCTAACACATCGTTTGTCAGCTGCGATTGAAGAAACGATTCGGCATCAGCGCCGTGAATTCGCAGATAAGACAGTTGGGGCAAACTGCCTTTGATCGAGATCAGTGTTTGATTCATAGGTTCGCGTCGGATAGGTAAAGAGCACAGCTAGCTTGGGGCGTGCGGCTTGCAAGGCCATACAATGGGCACTTTAAGCGACTACATCGTCGCACGCTTTTTCGCCGTCATGCATGTTTGAGATTATCAAAACCCGCCTAAATGCGGCCAACCATACCCCTGCTGTGAGGCGAGTTCTCGGCAGGCTAACCGTCTTGGGTTTGACTGTTTTGCTCTTAAGCTATTTAGAGTTTCGTTTCGCCAGTGTTGGTGTTTCCGGGCCCGACGACGCAGCCAAGCCTTCAGAGCTAGTCGTCGAGCGTGGCTATGGACTAAAGCAAGTCATTGAACTGGCAAGCCCTAGCGCTTGGTCGCCAAGCATCTTGAATTGGTTCTGGGCGCGTCTTCACCTCGTTTCGCGCTCGATCAAAGCCGGCGTATATCCGCTAGAGCGCGGCCTTAGCCTTAAGCGCCTGCTCGATCGAATGGCGGCTGATCAGGGTAAGCGGCTTGAATGGCAGGTGCTCGAGGGGCAATCGCTCGAACAGGCCAGACGAAACCTTTCGGCACTACCCTATTTGCGTCACGAGAGCGCGGCATGGTCGGACGAGCAATTGCGAGCAAAGCTCATGGAGCGCATGCCTGAGCCCTACAAGCTAGGCTTTTTGGAAGGTATGCTTTTTCCTGACAAGTATCGATTCGTTCCTGGTATGAGCGATCTCGAACTTTTGACGCAAGCCTGTCAGCGTCAGGCTAAATTGCTACAGGCAATTTGGGGACAGCGTCCCAAGGATTTCCCCCTGAGTTCACCGGCTGAACTCATAGTTTTAGCCTCGATGATCGAGAAGGAGACTGGGCTTGCGGCTGATCGTTCGCGTGTGGCCGCGGTTTTCCTAAACCGCTTGAATTTGGGCATGCGATTGCAAAGTGATCCCACGGTTGTCTTTGGATTGGGCGCCATGGAGGCGAAGAAGCTAACGCGCAAAGACCTACAGACTGATCATCCTTACAATACCTATACCCGTTATGGCCTGCCGCCAACGCCTATTGCAATTCCTAGTGAAGCCTCTTTGCTCGCGGCGATTAGACCAAGCCAGGAATCAAGCCTTTATTTTGTTGCGCGTGGTGATGGAAGTAGCGAGTTCTCTACAACGCTTGCTCAACACAATAACGCGGTTGATCGATTCATTCGTAAGATGAAGCCTTGAGTCGTTCAAGCCCAATTTTCTAGACAATCAACCCAAGCCGCCCGTCAATCGTTTAAACGTGACTTTGAAAAGCCAAAACATGTTGCCGCAAACCCGGTTGCCGAAAGATACGGCTCCCGTCAATCAAGTGAAGAACCTGCCGCGTTTTATCACCCTGGAGGGTATCGACGGTGCAGGCAAGAGTACGCATGTGGAGAGCTTGGCAGGCTTTTTGCGTGCGCAGGGCGAGTCGGTGGTTGTGAGTCGTGAGCCTGGGGGAAGTGAGCTCGCTGAGCGTATCCGTGAGCTCTTGCTCTATCGCGAGATGGGCTCACTTACTGAGCTTTTATTGGTGTTTGCTGCTCGTAACGATCATCTCGAGCGATTGATTAAGCCCGCGCTTGCCGATGGTCTTTGGGTGATATGTGACCGATTCACCGATGCTACATGGGCTTATCAGGGAGCGGGCAGGGGCATGGATGGATCGACCATCGCCTGGCTCGAGGCCCAGGTGCATGCGGACTTACAGCCAACGAGGACTTATTGGTTCGACCTTGATCCGCTCGAGGCCGCAAAGCGTCGTGCTTCTAACCGGGAGGCGGGTGATCGCTTCGAGGCTGAAGATCTTGAGTTTTTTAAACGTGTCCGAGATGGCTATGCAGCGAGGGCTGCATTGAAGGCAGCTACTTATTTGCGTGTCGACGCGCACCAGGCGCCGTCCGCCATAAGTCAATTTCTTTTGAGAGATCTTGCCTCTTTGAAAGACCGATTCGCAGTGGGCCTCGATGAGGGCAGTGATGGCTGAGTCGATCGCTGCCCCCTGGCAGAAGGCGCCATGGTTGAAGGACCCATGGCAGCAGCTTCTCGATGCGCAAGCCCGTTATGCGCACGCTATTGCTATTGAAGCTGTGCCTGGCCTTGGTGCAGAGGCTATGCTTAAGGACTATGTGGCTTTGCGTTTATGTGAACATGCATCAAGGCGCTCAGGTGCCCTGGCTTGTGGACAATGTGCATCCTGTCACTGGCTCGCCTCGGGTCAACACCCTGATCTGCGCATCGTACGACCAGCTGCCTTTGAAGCTGCAAACGCGCTCTCTGAACCTACGGTCGATGAAGAGGCTTCCGAAACCAAAGGAAGCGATCGTAAGCTCTCTCATGAAATTCGAATTGATCAAATACGTCCGCTCGCAGGATTTTTGCAAATTGGCTCGCATCGGGCGGGCGCTCGCATTGTTTGGCTCGAACCCGCGCAATGGCTTAATCGAAGTGCAGCCAATGCCTTGCTCAAAATGCTCGAAGAACCGGGAGAGGGTGCACTTTGGATCCTCTTGACTGATCGACTCTCGTCCCTGCTTCCAACGATTCGTTCGCGTTGTATTTGTTTGAAGGTTAGACCGCCTGTTGCTAAGGACGCGGAAGTCTTTCTGAAAGCATTGATCGAAGCGCAGCCTGCGTCTTCGGCGCAAGCACCCGCACCAACATCGAACATGTTATCGCTGGCTTTAGGGCTGAGTGGCAACGCGCCATGGTCAGCGCAGCAAAGAATCCTTGATCCTGTGCTCAGAGCCCAAGGCTCGTGGTTGCATACGCTCGCCGAGATGCCTGATACATGGTTTTCAACGCTTGCGCGGCAGTGGGCTGAGCATCAGCCCGAGCAATGGTTTGAATTACTAGAACGTTGGGCGATAGACCTGTTGCAAGCCGTTTATCAGCTTGAACCTTTGTATTTCAAGGCCTTTGCTGAGGCTGCTGCAAGGCGCGCTAAAGGCATCGATCCCAATCGATGTTTCAAGCTGATCGAGCAACTTTATGCTATGAAAGCAAGCCTGCGTCACCCCTTAAATCCCCGACTTCATGCTGAGAGTGCGCTGCTGCTTTACGCGAACTTTTCAAACATTAACCGTGAAAAGGAAGCGACGTGATCGATTCGCACTGCCACATCGACTTCGATGACTTTAGTGAGGATAGGGCGGAGGTACTCGAGCGGATGCATGCAGCCGGGGTTCAGCACGCCATTTGCATTAGCGTGAATCTGGCTGACTTTCCGCGAGTCTTAGCGCTTGCGAAATCTAGACCTAATTTATGGGCAACGGCTGGTGTTCACCCTGATTATCAAGACGTTGAAGAACCAACGCCAGAGGGATTATGTAGGCTTGCAAGCGATCCCAAAGTGATCGCAATCGGCGAAACGGGGCTGGACTATTTCAGACTACAGGGCGATTTGACCTGGCAACGAGAACGTTTTAGAAATCATATTCGAGCTGCCAAACAAGCGCATCTGCCTCTAGTCATTCATACACGAGCAGCGAGCGCCGACACCCTCCGCATTATGCGCGAGGAGGGCGCTTCGAGTTGTGGTGGTGTGATGCACTGCTTTACCGAGGACTGGGAGACCGCAAGCGCCGCCTTGGACATGGGGTTTTACATTTCCTTTTCAGGCATCGTCACCTTCAAGTCTGCGCAATCGCTTCGCGAGGTAGCCAAGAAGCTGCCCTTGGATCGCATCCTCATTGAAACTGACGCACCATATCTTGCGCCCGTGCCCTATCGAGGAAAGCGCAACGAGCCCGCGATGCTTGCTGCAACAGCTAACTTTCTTGCCGAACTTTTGAGTATTAAACGAGAGGCGTTTATTGAATTAACAACAGCTAATTGTCATCGTTTATTCAATCGTCTGCAGTGATTATATGAGCATTAACGCGAGATTTTTTGGTTTCGGTTTAGCGCTTAACTTCGTTTTGCATAGTGCGCCGTTTGCTCAATCGGCCACGTCGCTACCAACAAGGCCGGCAGCGCAATCCGTACCGCCAGCACATTTAAAGCCGGCTGCGCAAGCAATCGCGCCAGCCGAAGCAAAGCCGTCTACACAAGTGGAATCATCGGCCCAACGAGCAAAGCCTGCCGCGGGTCAATGGCTCGACGAAGGGCATAGCCTCTTCGATGCGATTCGACGCGACGAGGTGTTTCGCGTTATGAGGATGCTTGATACTGACTTTCGAAATAAGCCAGCGCCGCTTCATCCGGTTTGGGGTAGCTTATTGCACACCGCAGCCGCAGAGCGCGCACCGCAATGCCTTCGCTATTTGTTAACCCGTAACGACCAGCTTGTCGAGGCGCAAAACGAGCGTGGCGAAACTGCCTTGATGCTTGTTGCCAGGCATGGTGACGTATCGATGGCTGAGCAATTACTCAAGCGCGGTGGCCAAATCAATCGACAAGGCTGGACGCCATTGCACTATGCCGCTGCATTTGGTCAACGTGTCATGGTCGATTGGCTTCTTGATCGTGACGCTTACATCGATGCTGAATCGCCGGCCAACATCACACCCTTGATGATGGCTGTTCGTCAGGGGCATGAGGCTTTAGCCATGCATTTGGTACGTCAAGGCGCTGATGTGAGCTATCGCAGCCACGCTGGATTAACGGCGATGGATTACGCACAACAAATGGGTCGCGAGGATTTTGCTGCCTGGCTGCTCGATAGAATTCGCTAGCGGTAACCAGCCTCATCACGAGATGCGCCTGCCATCTGTTTTAGCGAAAGCGATCGTTAATTTGCGTATAATCAATATTATGTCAACTCAAAGATGTTACCTGCAACACAGGTCTGTCGGTGCCTTGGTCTGTGCTTGACACCAATAGCTCAAATGACATGGGCGGTTACCTGGCCAAAGTCAGCAAAGTCGGCGCAAAGTTTGTCGCCTGGCTTGATGGGTACCGGGATGACACAGGTGCCAGTGAACATGACATCGCCGGCCTCGATGTTGATGCGATGTTCACCTAATTCGCGCACAAGCCAATGCAGTGCTGCTCGCGGGTCGCCCAACACGAACGCTCCCGACCCTTCGGCAACGATGTGCTCATTCACACGAAACCTCACCGGATGTTTACTGAGGTCTCGTGATCGCCAGTCCGCACTCACCGTCGGCCCGAGGATAAAGTGACGTGCACACGCAAAATCTGCAATCAATTGGGCTTCTCCGGCTGCTACGAAGTTCTCAAAGCGTGAATCCGGTAGTTCGATCGCAAGAACCATGTCTGTAACAGCGTCAAGCATGGTCTCCATGCTCATTGAATCATCGTGGCCATGGTTTGCCAGTGCAGGTATTGATTTGCCAAACCGAAATCCAAATTCGGCTTCTGCCACAAGCATTCGATTACCGCTTATGTTGAGCGATGCGCCATCCGGTAACACCCTTGAGGCGAATAAGCGTCCAGCCAGCGGTGCGCTAACGTTGATATGGCGCTGCCCTCCCTCACTAGTGGCTGCTATTTTCCAGCCGATCGTCGGTTCATTGATTTGATCAACGATCAATGCCTGCACAGCATACGCTTCGCGTCGGTTCTTCGGCTGGAGATCAGGCTCTAACTGGGATAGATGCCTGTCATGCTGCCAGGCCTCGGCTAAACGGGTTGCGGCTTGGCTTAAGTGTTTTTGCATGTGACATAAACTCCCTGGTCTGATGGTTAATCGTGTGATCGCCGATGCTTTTAATCGATAACGATGGCGTAAGCCTTAGAAACACGCGCTACGGCGATGTTTATCGCAGTGTTTCGGGCTGCTTGCAAGAGTCTGAGTGGGTTTTTGTGGAACCAGCTTGGCAAATGATTGAGCGACTCGCCAGCCACGGGCGGACGCAGTTCCATGTTTTAGAACTTGGCTTCGGTTTAGGCTTTAATCTGAGCGTTTTTCTTGACCGCTGGTTGAAGAGGGCCAAGCCGTCCTGGCGATGTTATGTGCAAAGCATCGAATTACACCCCTTGGGCTTAGACGAGTATCGCCGTGCATGGGCGGCAGTCGCCGGTCCACCGGCGACTGAGCTTGTCGAGCGCTGGCTTCACTGTTTTGATGCTGACGGTGCGTATGCTTTGCCAGGTATTCATCGCTATGCATTGCATAGCAACTTTTGGTTTGACTTTTTTGTCGCTGATGTTTCTATGGCGCTCAAGCGACTCCATACAAGCTTTGATATTGTATTTTTGGATGGCTTTTCCGAGGCGGCTAATCCGTCGATGTGGCGGTCTGAGGTTTTTCGCGATTTGCGGCGCCATTTGTATGAAGGTGCCCTGCTGCTCAGTTACGCAAGTGCCAAGTCCTTGCGCGATCGCTTGAGCGCACTTGAGTTTGATGTTTCGAGGGAGCCGGGTTTTCCCCCGAAGCGGTTTCGACTTGAAGCCCGTTATAGGCCTTATCGACGTATTAAGCCTTTTTGTCCAAAGCCCGCGGTTGAGGATCTTATGATTATCGGTGCTGGGCTCGCTGGCCAATGCATGGCGCTGGCAGCAAGGGCACGTGGGATCCAGGGTGTGTTGATTGATGCTAAGTTACAACAAGACTGCGATTCACAAGCGCACCTTCCGGCATTTTTAGAACATTTGCACTGTTCTCCCGATGATAACGAGATGGCGCGTCTTAGTCGGGCAGCGCTCTTATCTTCTTATCGCTTGGGTTCTGCGCAAGGATCAGAGGGTCTTTCGCCCCTTGTCTCTTGTCGATTGCAGTTGCTCTACCGTAGCGAGGCGCGTGCCGAATGGGCGAAGAGGCTCAATGCCCTTCTCGCTCACTCTGAGGCTTCTTTCAATCCTTGGCCTGCCCTCTTTCAGGTGCTCGACGAGTATCGGCTTTGTCTTCCCCGTTCGCGTGCGATGGCGCTTCCAAACCAACTGGCGTTTCCTCAACGACAAGCCTTCGTGGCTCGACTTGATTTGCATGACGGGCGCTGGCAGGCCTTTGATGAAAGTGGTCAGCTTATTGCGAGTGCAGCCACGATGGTGCTGACGAGCCCTCAAGCACTTGTCAAGCTTGGCTTTAATCATGCAATGCCGTTGCAAAGAAAGCCGGGCGTGAGCTTATTGATTGATATTTCCTCGGTCGATCCCTTGCATCCCGTTTGGCAAATCAAGTCAATCCTTGCTGATCAGCAGCATGTCCTGCGCTTGGCTGCGCCGGACCGATTATTGGTGGGCTCACTTTATGGTGAGCCGAACGATATAGAGGCTAGATCTTCATTGTTGGATGCCTTACAAGCATTGCTAGCCATGGACGCTAGTCTTTTTGACGTACTTTCAAATGCACCGAGCGTGCTTTGGCGCGGCGTAAGATTTAATGCACCAGATCATTTGCCGATGATTGGCGCCATCGCTGATCGGCATCAAGTTGGTGAGCAATGGGAGCGGCTCAGGAAGAATGCTCGCCTTCCAATGCCGCGGCTAGAGCAGGCTTACACCCTAACCGCGCTTGGTGCACGTGGTGCCTTGTGGGCACCCTTTGGGGCTGAAATCTTGCTCGATATGATGCAGTCCATTCCCTGCCCTCTGGAGGCTGACCTGCTCGCAGCCATTGATCCAGCACGTGGTCTGATTCGTGCAATGAGGCGAGGCGAGCCGCTATCAGGCACAATCGGCCATCTCTAGCATGCGAGTCTTTATGGCGACAACTTTAGGTTTTGATTGCAGTAAATGTCCAGGCTATTGCTGCACCTACCCCCGGATCGTTATCAGTTTGAAGGACTTGCGTCGCATCGCTCGACATTTCGAGATCAGTGAAGATGAGGCTCGCAATCGTTACACCAAACGCTATCAGGAGCATGGCGAAGACGAGACCATTCTTAAGCACAAGCGCGATTCTGTCTATGCTTCGATTTGTAGATTCTTTGACAGCGATGAGCGCCGTTGTACGATTTATAAGGCTCGTCCAACGGTATGCCGCGACTATCCTCATGGCAAGCGTTGCGGTTACTACGAATTTCTGAAATTTGAACGAAAACAACAAGGCAATCCGGATTTCATTCCTTCCGCGTAGACCCGTTTAGTCGACCAGATTTCTTTCCCTCCGCTAAGACTTATTTAGTCGACTAGATTTTATTCCTTTGGCCAGAACTTATTTATTTGACCGAAGATCGAGTGCTCAGTGTCGATTGATCGCCAAATTTCTGTAAGAGTCGGGGTGATGTGGTCGTGTACTGCAAGTGGATAGTTTTCCCAGGAAAGGCGTAGTCGCAGGCGGCGTAGGCCGCAAGCGTTGCCTCATGAAAGCCGCAAGCGATCAGTTTTTTCTTTCCTGGGTACGTTGCCATATCGCCAACCACAAAGATCCCTTTACGCCGGCTTTCAAACCGCGCTGTATCCACTGGGATTTGACCCCTGTGCATACCTAATTCCCATCCAAGCATGGCATCGATTTTGGGCGAGAGCCCATGACAAACAGCGATCACATCGACGGGTAGGTGAATTTCTGTGGGCTGGGATCCATCACGTGTGATGATGCTGACTGAGCTCAGCCTAATTGTTTGATCGGCAACCTCAGATGGCTTGTTGACATCTAGTCCTTTGATCGATGCGTTTAGGACCCGAATCCGGCCGATCGCTGAGGCTTGATTGACCAGATCAAGTAAAGCCTGATGCTCAGTATCTAATGCGTCGCGCAGACCATTTCTTGCGATTAAATCGATCGATGCAGGGGCTAATGATTCCCTGTGTTGCAGTAGATACGCCGCGAGCCTGACGGCACGCTTTCCTCCGCCACTGATCAATACGCGTTTAGTTTTGATCATCAAATCGGGCGGCAATTCGCCATAAAATAGCGCAGAGCCTTCAAGTGCTGCAGCATCTTCCATACGCAGGCGCTTAGCCTCAAAAGCACCCACCCCTGAGGCGATGAAAACCGCACAAAATCGTTGGACAGCGAATGGCTTGCCTTGATGTTGAGTTGATTGCGTCGACTTCAGTTCGACGTCGAAACCGTCGCGTTCGTTGCCATCAATCTTAGTAACAACACGATTCAAGTAAAGCTCGGGTTTGGCAATCTGGGCCTGCTCCCATAGTCGATTCGAAAGTTCTATCGCTTGGATCGATACAAAACCGGGAATGTCAAATATGGGCTTATCTGGATAAAGTTCATAACATTGGCCGCCGATTGCTGAAAGCGAGTCAACCATCACACAAGGAATATCCAGTAGCCCAAGCTGAAATGCCAAATACATCCCACTCGGACCGGTTCCGATGATCAACGCGGGCGCTTTGGCAACCCGATCTCCGGTGCTGCCTGCGCCTATTTGTTTGGCCGCCTGATCTCCCATGCTGCCTGCGCCTATTTGCTCGGCTGCTGTGTTTGTGCAGGGATCATAGGCCTGCCGCAAACCGCCTGATGTTTTCAAACATTGCAAGCCATGGACTTGCGTCCTTCCAACTTGGGTCAGACCACGAAAGCTGTCGGGCAAGAAAGGATCGCTCGGGATGGGGCATCACAATCATGGCGCGACCATCGCTCGAGCAGACTCCTGCAATGCCTTCAGGCGACCCGTTTGGATTCTCAGGGTAGAGACTTGCAATGGAACCGTCTGATAACGCATAACGAAGGCTGACTGAGACCGTTTGTAAATCGCTCGCTTGCTCGAAGCTTGCCCTACCCTCACCATGCGACACGACAATTGGAAGCAAGGCCGCTTCAAGACCCTCAAACCAGGGATTCGCGCTTGCTTCGATGCTCACAAGACTCAGACGCCCCTCAAATTGATTCGAACGATTTCGAAGAAAGCGCGGCCAGTGTTCTGCCCCGGGGATGATCGCCTTGAGTTGCGACATCATTTGGCAGCCATTGCAGACGCCAAGACTAAAGCTGTCAGACCGAGCAAAAAAAGATTGAAATTGATCTTTCAGTTTAGGGTTGAGCAAAATGCTTTTTGCCCAACCGCTGCCGGCTCCTAAAACATCACCAAAGGAAAAGCCGCCGCAGGCCGCAATCCCTTGAACCATCGAAGGACCGTCATTTAAATGAAATCGATCCTCGATGAGGTCGGTCATACTTACGTCAATCGCCTCAAAGCCTGCTCTGGTAAAGGCGGCGGCCATTTCCTTATGGCTATTGACTCCCTGCTCCCGCAGAATCGCAACCCTCGGTACTTTGCCAAGTACTGCTGGCGCATGACTTGAAAGTCCTGCTAACGCGTGATTAGCGTGCCTAGCGGCAAGGCTTTCATAGGATGGCGCCTTTGCGGTCAACACCGCAAGCGGACGTGTTGTACGTTCATAGTCTTCACGAGCACAGTCTTCATCGTCGCGTAGACTCGCCATACGGTATGAGGGCTCTGACCAGATTGCTTGGAGAACTGATCGTTCTTCTTCATAGAGAAGCTTTGCATCGCGGTAAATACTAATGCGATCTAAGCGGTTGACTCGCCCGATCACATGGCTGCATTTCGATAGCCCATGCGAGCGTAAACGGGCAAAGACCTGATCGCGATGATCGGGTCGAACCTGAAGGACAAGGCCAAGCTCTTCATTGAATAAGGCTTGAATTGTCTTTTCATGGCGCTGTACGCTCACCTGCTCGGGGCGAATCTTAAAGTCTCCCCAATCGGCCGCGTTCGCGTCCATGGTTAGCAGATCAAGATTAATACTGGCGCCACAATGACCCGCGAAACACATCTCACAGATGCATGCCCAAAGTCCACCATCGCTTCGATCGTGGATCGCCTGAATCTGTCCTTCTTTAAATAAGCCTGCGATGGCAGTTATCAGAGCGCGTAAACGCTCTGGCTCATCAAGATCGGGTGTCTGACTGTCATACTGTTTGAAGCATTCGCTGATGATACTTGCGCCCATGCGCTGTTTGCCATCAGCTAGATCAATCAGTATTAAGACCCCGGCCTCAGTATCTTGCGCCGCTTGTTCGAGCTGTGGGGTTTTGCATCGTCGAATATCAACGACCGGAGCCCAAGCACTCGCAACAAGCGTGACCGGAGATCTCACCTCAAGACTCTCATGTCCGTCATCGATTTGCGCGCGCATCGAAAGCGAATCTTTGCCAACCGGTATAGCAATACCCAACGCTTGGCAAAGCTCACTAGCGGCACTTACCGCTTCATACAAATCGGCATCTTCATCGGGTCGGCCACATGCAGCCATCCAGTTTGCCGATAGTTTGATTTGATTGATGTCTTGAAGACCCGTACCAAGCAAATTGCTGATCGCTTCGCCGATTGCCATGCGCGACGCAGCCGCCGGATTCCAGACTGCAATCGGCGCACGTTCACCGATTGCAAGCGCATCGGCTTCAAAACTCGAAAAATCGCGCAATCCTATGCCGCAATCCGCTACCGGAACCTGCCAAGGCCCTACCATGGGGTCACGGTGAGACAGGCCTCCCACGCTGCGATCGGTGATGTTAATCAGGTATGCCTTGCTAGCAACGCTTGGGTGTCGCAAGACCTCCTGACAGGCGCCTGCCAAATCAATCACCGTACTGTCGAATTGGGCCTCAGGCCTTGGACGTTTTTGCCCGTGGCGATACATTTGGGGCGTCTTACCCAAAAGCACATCTAAAGGCAAATCAACGTGGACAGCTAGTGATTCCTCTGCGGCCGGCTTCAATGGGAACTTATCAGCCTGATTCAATGGAACATCACCGGTATGGTGCGTTGCCATGTCATCAGGCTTTTGGGCTATTGCCTCACCATTAAGCAATCGAAGACGACCTGTGGATGTCACTTCACCAATCACCGCAAAGGGACAACGTTCACGTTTGCATATCGATATAAACCGCTCAAGCGCTGAACGATCGATGGCAAGCGCATAACGTTCTTGAGATTCGTTACACCAAATCTCAGCAGCGGTCATGCCTTGTTCATCCACTGGAATGGCATCAAGCGAAATATCTGCGCCGCGTCCAGCACCGTGAACGAGCTCAGGAAAGGCGTTTGAAAGGCCACCTGCGCCAACATCATGAATCGCAACAATCGGATTATCGATGCCGAGCGTTGCGCATGCTTCGATGACTTGCTGAGCACGGCGTTGCATTTCCGGATTTGCGCGCTGCACCGAATCGAAGTCGAGCGCTAAAGCGTTACTGCCTGCTGCAAGACTAGAGGCAGCACCTCCTCCCATCCCAATTCTAAAACCCGGACCGCCGAGTTGAATCAACAAATGGGCTTGCTGAAGCGGAATCTTATGGACTTGATCGCCGTGAATGCTCCCCACACCACCGGCAATCATGATGGGCTTACGATAACCTCGTCGCTCGCCGAGCACGCTTTGCTCATAGGATCTGAAATAGCCAACAAGATTGGGGCGCCCAAACTCGTTATTAAACGATGCAGCACCGATAGGCCCTTCCATCATGATTCGCAGTGGCGACGCCAGTCGCTCGCTCTCTCCGATTTGATCTTCCCACGATTGCTTGAATCCGGGTACTCTCAATTGCGATACGCTAAAGCCGGTCATGCCGAAACGCGGCATCGCACCTCGCCCTGTTGCGCCCTCATCTCTAATCTCACCACCTGCCCCTGTTGATGCACCAGGGTGAGGAGCAATCGCTGTTGGATGGTTGTGGGTTTCGACTTTAAGAACGCTATGGAGTGTCGTATTCGTAAGTCTATAGACCTTGGAGCTTGGGTCTGGGTAAAGGTAATGCGCACCACCACCTGTTAGCACAGCTGCGTTGTCGGCGTAGGCGATCTCTACGCCCTGAGGATGAGCTGCATGGGTTTGCCGAATCAAGCCAAAAAGGCTTGAGGTCTGCTCTACACCATCAATCGTGAAGCGTGCATTAAAGATTTTATGGCGACAGTGTTCCGAGTTGGCTTGAGCAAACATCAAGAGCTCGACTTCGGTCGGATTACGACCCAAATCACGATAAGCCTTAGCAAGATAACGAATTTCTTCGGCATCAAGCGCAAGGCCAAGCGAACGATTCGCTTCCTCGATGGCAGATTCGCCCTGAGCTATAAAGTCTATGGTTGTGTTGCTTCGTAGGCTCGGGGGCCCAAACCAGGCGCTGGCACACGGCAACTCACTCAAACAAGATTCGATCATTGGATCATGGACTTGCTTGGCCAGCAATCCGTCAACAGCAAGCAGGCGATCCACGCCTTTCGGTGATCCGAACCAGCTCCTCACGGGGCTTGACTGGTAAACAATGCCGCGCTCGAGCGATCGAAGTCCGGTCACGCCTGCAATCTTTGCAATATCTTTAGCTTTGCTTGACCAGGGCGAGATCGTGCCATGGCGAGGCAACACCCAAAGTGCCTCTTTCTGGCCTTGATAGGGCTCGATCGTGTAACGGCCCATGGCACCATCTTCGCAAAATAGCGTCTCGAGGCTCGCCTTAGCCGTGTGCAACTGCGCTGCATGCTCGAAGCAACCGATATAAACAAAGCGCGCGCTTAATTGCTTGACCTGATGGCCCGCTTGTGAAAGCTCCGATTCGAGTCGACGCAGCCGCGCAGGGTCAAGCGCTGGGGGCCCTAAATATGCAAACTCAGCTTGTGACAGGGTCGGTGAAAAGCGGTTTGCTTCATGGGTCAAGGCGCACCTCCTGCGCAAAACTGAGGGTTGAAAAAGTCCCCACGCCTGATTTTATCGGTAGCTGGAGCTACACTCGACCTCCATACACCTAAAGTCAAAGTAAGTAATAAACTTATGAAGGGATGAACAAGTGGATTTAAGTTATAGCGTCCAAGAACAAGCCTTCAGACAGGAAGTTCGTAGCTGGTTCGAAGCGAACTTACCTTCTGATTTGAAAGAGAAAGTTACGAATTACCAGGAACTGAGTAAAGACGAGCTCGTTCGCTGGCACAAGATTTTGGCAGCCAAGGGTTGGGTTGCGCCCTCGTGGCCTGTTGAATGGGGTGGGACGGGTTGGAACGCTGTCGAGCGCTCGATCTTTGAGGAAGAATATGCACTAGCGGGCTGCCCAATGGTGGCACCTTTTGGCCCCGTGATGTGTGCCTCGGTTCTCTTGCAGTTTGGTACTGAGGAACAAAAAAAGCGATTCCTTCCGAGGATTTATCAAGGCGAGGACTTCTGGTGTCAGGGCTATTCCGAACCAGGTTCCGGCTCCGATCTTGCCTCGCTCAAAACACGGGCTGAACGGCACGGCGATCATTATGTGGTGAATGGCCAGAAGATTTGGACCACGCTCGGGCATTACGGCGATTGGATCTTCGCGCTGGTTCGTACTGATTTCGATAGCAGTAAGCGCCAGGAAGGGATCAGCTTCTTGCTGATTGATATGAATACGCCAGGTATCACCGTCAGACCGCTCATCCTCCTTGATGAGGGGCACGAGGTTAACGAGGTGTTCTTTGAGGATGTGAAAGTTCCCATTGAAAATCTGGTTTTTAAAGAAGGTAAAGGGTGGACGGTTGCCAAGTATTTGCTTGGTCACGAGCGTCTAGGCACGGGCTCGCTTGGCGCATCACGTCGGGAGATACGAAGGATCCAACGTGAGGCAGCACTGACCGAGCATCGCGGCCGTCCTCTGCTTGAAGACCTTCGTTTTCGTGATCGCTTAAGTAAAGTCGACGTTGAGTTAACAGCGCTCGAGATCACCCATATGCGTTTTCTCGACACCATGCGGCGGACCGGAAATCCACCGGGTGCAGAGGTGTCGATGCTCAAGATCAAGGGAACCGAGATCCAGCAGGCGCTTACCGAGCTTCGTTTGCAAATTGCCGGGCCTGATGCGGCGCCCTTCAAGCCTTTGTCGTATGACGGTTTTGACGCGCTCTTGGCCTCGGTCGCGCCTCGTTATTTCAACTACCGAAAAACGAGTATTTACGCGGGTTCGAACGAAATCCAGCGCAATATTTTTGCCAAGATGGCCCTGGGCCTTTAAACGCGGAGCCGCAAAAAATGAATTTCCAGTTTTCTGAAGAGCAGCAGTTGCTCGCTGACAGCGTACAGCGCCTTCTCGACGAGCAATACCACTTTGACGCAAGAAAAAAAATCATTGCATCCGATGAGGGATGGAGCCCATCGATTTACGCCAAGCTGAGCGAGCTTGGCTTAACAGCCCTGCCCTTTGCAGAGTCTCTTGGTGGTTTTGGCGCGGGCGCGCTCGATATGATTCCTGTCATGCAAGCACTGGGCAAGGGCTTATTGCTTGAGCCGCTTGCCACAACCTTAGCGGTGCCCGCAGCCCTACTTGCGCACTATGCCGACTCCGGACAGAACGCGTTGGCGCAAAGCCTGATTACCTCAATCATCGAAGGCCAAGCGCGTGTGGCTTGGGCCCACGAAGAGGCAAAGAGTCGTTGGGATTTGGCTTCGATTCGAAGCGCAGCATCTAAGGATGCAAGCGGTCAGTGGCACATCAAGGGTGAAAAACGCGTGGTCTTGCACGCTACTGCTGCACAGTGGCTGATTGTTTCGGCAAGAACAGGCGGCAGTGGGCTCGATCGAAAGGGTATTTCGCTTTTCCTAGTGCCAAGCAACGCGCCTGGTCTTCAGCTGAAAACCTATCGTACCTACGACGATCAACGTGCAGCCGATCTGGTGTTTGACTTAAAACTCGATGCAACTGCCCTGCTCGGTCAGGCGGGAGAGGCCCTTGAAGCGATCGAGGCTGCTTGTGATTGGGCGCAAGCCTTATTATGCGCGGAAGCACTTGGCGTGATGGACGAGGCCAACCGATTGACGCTTGAGTACTTAAAAACAAGAAAGCAGTTCGGTATGCCTATCGGATCGTTCCAATCACTACAGCATCGCATGGTCGATATGATGATGAGTGCCGAACAAAGCCGTTCGATAACCTATCTGGCCTGCGATCGTGTTGATGCTTTTAGAGCCGGGCGCGTAAGCGCAAACGATCGCTCAAGGGCTGTTGCCATGGCAAGGGTCAAGGTCAACGAGGCTGCCCGTCATATCGGCCAGGAAGCTATTCAACTGCATGGCGGCATGGGCATGACGATTGAAATGAAAGTAAGTCATAGTTTTAAGCGCTTAACAGCCATTTCGCAGCAATTCGGTGATCTCGACCATCAACTCAGTCGACTTGCCAGCTTATGATTTAGCTACTGAGCGCTTTATAACGAATCCGCTCGGGTTGGTCGGCGGCGTCGCCGAGGCGGCGACGCCGATCAGCCAAATAATCTGCGTAATTACCCTCAAACCACACAATCTGACTATTGCCTTCAAACGCAAGAATATGTGTGGCAATACGATCGAGAAACCAGCGATCGTGAGAGATCACAACCGCACATCCGGGGAATTGTAAAAGGGCCTGTTCTAGTGCCCTTAAGGTTTCAACATCGAGATCGTTCGTCGGCTCATCGAGCAACAGCAAGTTGCCGCCCATGCGTAATGTTTTTGCTAAGTGCACCCGATTGCGCTCACCACCCGAAAGATCGCCGATCCGCTTTTGTTGATCGGCGCCTTTAAAGTTAAAGCGTGCGCAGTAACCGCGGCTCGAAGTCACATAAGTACCCACCGTAATATTGTCGAGGCCGTCGGAGATCTCCTCCCAAACGGTTTTTTGGTCGTTCAGTTGATGCCGACTTTGGTCCACAGCAGCAACCCTCACGGTATCGCCGATCCGTAGCGTGCCCTGGTCGGGGGACTCTTCGCCTGTCATCATCCTGAACAAGGTGGTTTTACCGGCACCGTTCGGCCCGATAACGCCGACAATGCCGCCTGGCGGCAATTTGAATGTGAGATTGTCAATCAAAAGACGGTCGCCATAGCCCTTCGACAGTCCTTCGAAATCAACCACATTGTTACCAAGCCGCTCGGCAACCGGAATGATGATCTGCGCGGTTGACGGACCTTTCTCGTTTTGCTTCTGCACCAGCTCGTCATAGCGCTGGATACGCGCCTTGGATTTGGCCTGACGGGCTTTCGGGCTTTGCGCCATCCATTCCTGTTCGCGCTGCAAGGTGCGTTGATGGGCCTCGGACTCGCGGCCCTCCTGCACAAGACGCTTTTGCTTGGCCGACAGCCAGGTCGTGTAATTGCCCTCGTAAGGAATACCGCGGCCGCGATCGAGTTCCAAAATCCAGCCCGTGACATTGTCAAGGAAGTAACGGTCATGGGTGACAATCAAAATCGCGCCCGGATAGGTGCGCAAATGACCTTCCAGCCAGGCGACGGTTTCCGCATCGAGATGGTTGGTCGGTTCGTCAAGCAACAGAAGAT
>OMIE01000104.1 GCA_900299025.1 Burkholderiaceae bacterium | reverse complement strand
AGTACATGGGCCTTATCGGCATCGAGCGCTTCACCGATCACTGCACGCAGCGCATCGAGCGGACCTTTCTCGTGATAAAAGCGACGCTCAAGGCGCGTTTCCTCGGTAGCCATCGGGTAAGAGCCAAAGTTGAGCTTGCCAAGCGTGATGGTGGGCGCAGTTTTCGGCGAATCAGGCAGCGCTAGATGATAGATGCGGTCACAAGCTAAGGCTAACTCGAGGAAACTTCCAGCGAAGCAGCTCCCTTCATCGACCAAGGCAAAAAGGCTGCGCGACGACACATCAAGCCTGCTAAAGGTACGGCGCAATAAGCCCAGTGTTTCGCGGACAAACCAGTGATGTTGATGCGTGTGCATGAGTTCATCATTGGCGAGCACGGCTGCAGCATCTCCGCGGGTTTTTATAAGCCACATACCAATATCGAGCTCATTGGTACGCATATGCAAGATGGCATCTTCAAGTTCGCGTGCCAGTACAAGCGGATACCACTGTTCTCCGGCGGCTTCTATCGATGCAATATCGCTCGGCAACGCTTCTTTTGGCGCGTGCACCGTCAATGTTGCAAGCCGCTTCGATCGGTCAATGTCAACATGGACATGGCTGTAGCGCAGCTGATCAGCATCAATGTTGCGCATTAAAGGGTTGAGTTTGACGCCCTTTGCACCTACTGGGCGATCACTTTTACTTGCGAGTTCAAGCGCTCGTTCTTGAACCCGCGCTGCAAACTGAGCGGGCTTGACAATCTCATCGACCAAGCGCCAGTCCTTCGCCTTTTGGCCGCGAACCCCTTCGTTGGTGGTACAAAAAATATCGGCGAGGTCGTGACGTACTTTTCGCTTGTCGGTCACGCGAGTCAGCCCACCTGTACCAGGCAACACGCCAAGCAAAGGCACCTCGGGCAAACTGACCGAACTGCTGCGATCATCGATTAACACGATCTCATCGCAAGCAAGCGCCAACTCATAGCCACCTCCCGCGCATGCGCCATTTACTGCAGCCAAAAACTTTAGACCGCTGTATTTTGAAGAATCTTCAAGTCCGTTCCGCGTTTCGTTGGTGAATTTGCAAAAATTCACCTTCCACGCGTGGCTCGACACGCCCAGCATGAAAATGTTGGCACCCGAACAAAAGACTTTGTCTTTTAGCGAAGTCACCACCACCGTCCGTACCTCGGGGTGCTCGAAACGGATGCGATTGATTGCATCGTTGAGTTCGATATCAACACCAAGGTCGTAACTATTGAGCTTTAACTTATAACCCGGCCGCAATCCGGCGTTCTCGTCAAAGTCGGCGGCAAGCGTAGCGACTGGTCCATCGAAAGACAGATTCCAGTGGCGGTAGGCCGAGGGGTCGGTTTGGTATTCAACACGGGGCGATTCACTCATTGCTTGTCTCCTGCTTGCTGTTGAGGCGGTTCTTCAAAGACTTCCGGCAATCGAATGCCGCTTCCTCGGTCATTCGATGACCAAATGATGAATGATAATGCCTTAATCATGTCGATGTCAAGCATTATTTTGCATCAACCGCCTCCAACCTTAAAGCTTGAGTTGCAGCCCCTCCCGAATTGCCTGCCGCAACAGATGAAAGGTCTCTGCAAGCGCCTGCGCACTGGTATTGATTTGATAATCAGCCTTCGAGTAAAAGGCCGCGCGCCCCGCCAGAATGCCGCGCAAATCGTCCATGGCCTCTTTACTCGCTGCAACCGGACGCAGATCCCCCTGAGCAAGCACGCGCTTCATGTGATCTTCTGGATCAGCCTGCAACCAGACGGTTGTGCAGTGGGACAGCAACAGCGAAAAGGTTGCGGGCTCAGAGACCAGACCTCCCGGTGTTTCAATCACGGCTTCGGTATATATTTGGACCGTTTCCTCGAGCGCTCGCCGCTCATAGCGTCGATAGGCATTGACGCCATACAAGCCTTGTATTTCCGCAATGCTGCAGCCCGCAAACTTTTCGATTTCCCGACTCAACTCAACAAAGGGAAAATCTAAATCCTCCGCAAGCATTCGCCCAAGTGTTGACTTGCCCGCGCCCCTCAAGCCGATCAGCGCAATGCAGGATGGCTTTGCGCTGGCAGACTGCCCGGCCGTCTCAGAGTCGTTGAGCGAGGCCCACAAGGCCATGCGCGCACGTTTCAGGCTTGCTTCATCGCGACCTTGCAGCATTTCACGCAGCATTAGCCATTCTGGCGACGAAGTCGTCACATCGCCAATCAAAGCCGCCAGCGAACAGCCAAGGCTTTGCGCCACCTGCAAGAGGACAAGAATCGAGGCATTACCGACCCCGTACTCCAGATTGGCCCAATGCCGCTCTGATACGCCCGCGGCCATAGCAGCAGACTTTCGCGTCATGCCCTTGCGCGCGCGCAGTTGACGCACACGCTCGCCGAGTGCGACAAGAAACGGGTTCTTTGAGTGATCACCATCGCCTTGACCCTGCCCGACCATGACTTGGTAGTTGGACGATGCGATTCTTCCGCCAAGAGGCATTATATTGCTTGACATTGAATTTGATTGGCCATAAAGTTCATAGTAGCACCATACTGCATCTCGACCAATGGTGCAAGATTGAGCGAAAAAAGGCCTCGCCGTGAGACGAGTCACCGATCGACAATGCCGCGTTTGCTTGAACACTGGCGCACAGACGCCTGGTCAAGCGAAGCTTCCACCAACCGTAGGAAGGAGACAGCTTTATGACCGCCCTGCCACCGCTGGCTGACCTGGTCCCACTTGACGCACGATTTAATATTGCGCATCACTGGCTGCAAGCCAATGCGCAACGCCACACCAAGACCGCCTTTATCGATGACCAGGCCAGTCTCAGCTATGGCGAACTTGACCGCCGAGTACGTCAGCTTGCGAGCGGCCTGAAAGCCCTCGGGATCCGACGCGAAGAACGCGTTTTACTTTTGATGCACGATGTTTGCGACTGGCCTGTGTGTTTTCTGGCAGCCATTTATGCAGGGCTTGTTCCTGTAGCGGTCAATACACTCATGACAGCTGACGACTATGCTTACATGCTTGAGCATTCGCGCGCTCAGGCGGCCATGGTCTCGGGGGCACTGCTACCTAACCTGACCGCCGCCATGACGCGCAGCGATCACGAAATTCGAAAGGTCATTGTCTCAAGACCCGAGGCACCACTGCACCCTTCAGAGGTCGATCTAGAACGTTTTATAGACGATAACGCAGCCGCTTCGCGACCCGCAGGTACCAGCCCAGATGACCCAGCGTTTTGGCTCTACTCCTCTGGGTCGACAGGTCGGCCCAAGGGCACCGTCCACTCGCAGGCTAATCCCTATTGGACCGCTGAGCTTTATGGGAAAAGAGTCCTTGGGATTAACGAGTCCGATGTTTGCTTTTCGGCTGCAAAGCTCTTTTTCGCCTACGGACTTGGCAACGCGCTCTCATTTCCGCTTTCAGTCGGCGCGACGACCGTCCTCATGGCCGAGCGTGCAACGCCAGATGCAACCTTCAGGCGTATGCGTGGCGAAAGTGGTGGCATCAAGCCAACGATTTTCTATGGCGCACCAACCGGCTATGCAGGCATGCTTGCGCACGCAGCACTACCGAGTCGAGACGATGTCGCAATCCGACTAGCCTCTTCGGCAGGCGAAGCGCTCCCCGCCGACATCGGCGAGCGATTCAAGGCGCATTTCGGTGTCGATATTGTCGATGGCATTGGTTCAACCGAAATGCTTCACATTTTTCTCAGCAATACACCCGAGAAAGTCCGCTACGGCAGCACCGGCTGGCCAGTACCGGGCTATGAGGTAGAGCTTCGCGGCGAACAAGGCGAGGCGGTTCCGGATGGT
>OMIE01000103.1 GCA_900299025.1 Burkholderiaceae bacterium | reverse complement strand
TCGCGAGTTCGAGAACATGGGCCTGAGGGTCGAGCAAAACACTCGGTTTGTCGGGATAGCCAAAAAACGCAACCGGCGTTTTAGAACCGATTAAAATAACCTGACGATAGGGAGCGAGCACTTTAATCGCCTGTTCCACCACATAGGGAACACGCGGTAGGTCCACCCTGCCAGCGCCGCGCTCGAGTCTTGCGTTGTTGAATTCGGCCATTAACTTGCAGCCGGTTTTGCCAGCAATTTTCCCGGCAAGATGGAGGGCGGGTTCGCGAACGCCGATGCCGCCCAGTAAAACAAGGCAATCGGGCTGCCGAAGCATTTGCGCGGCGCTGGCAGGGTGGACCTACCGCGGGTTCCCTATGTGGTGGAACAGGCAATTAAAGTGCTCGCCCCCTATCGTCAGGTTATTTTGATCGGTTCTAAAACGCCGGTTGCGTTTTTTGGCTATCCCGACAAACCGAGTGTTTTGCTCGACCCTCAGGCCCATGTTCTCGAACTCGCGAACGTCGATGACGACATCGTTGCCGCGCTTGAAGATCTGGTCCAGGCCTGCGACGCTAGCCATGCAAGGCCTGCCCAAGTCGCCGAGCGTGACGCCTTGGGTAAGGTTTCCGGGCCGCTCAACCCCGACAGCATCGCTCAGGTGCTTAGCGCTTGCATCCCTGAGCAAGGCATCGTCATCGACGAGTCGGTCACCACAGGGAGGCAGTTCTCCGCGACCACCCGAGGAGCCCTACCTCATTGCTGGCTCAATTCGATGGGAGGCTCGATCGGTTTTGGCATGCCTAATGCCATTGGCGCGGCTCTCGCATGCCCCGACCGGTCGGTGATATGTATGGAGGGTGATGGCTCAGCCATGTATACCGAGCAATCGCTTTGGACCATGGCCCGCGAACAATTGGCCATTACGGTGGTGATTTTTGCAAACCGCAGCTATGCGATCTTGCGTGGTGAGTTCAACGCCGTAGGCGCTGGCTCCCCAGGGCAGCGAGCAACCGATATGCTAAGCCTTGATCGACCCGATCTCGACTGGGTTGCAATTGCTCGCGGACACGGCGTGAGCGCAGAGCGTGTAAGCGACGCAGCAGGATTTCAATCAGCACTTAGCCGCGGCATCGCCTCCAGAGGTCCCTCACTGATTGAAGTATGGCTATAGCCTGGGCTGCTGCGTTGCACTAACGCGGCGGAGTCACGAACATGTATTGAACCCCTTGGGGTCCAAGCTGCGGCAAGTACCAGTACGAGCCGCAGCGATAATAATTCTGCGCTTGAACTTGTTCCAGGCTACAGCCCGCTGGCAAGGCGCTATAGACGCTTCCGTAAGCAGGAGCCATCGTTTGGACCTGATCGACGACAAGGGTTTGTTGGGGGACGCTCGAAGCAATGACAAGCGGATGGCTATAAACCACGGGCGCAGGATTAACAACCACCGGGGTGCCTGCGTGGGCGATGGCCGCCCCTAGGATGCCGCCCCCCAAGATGCCGAGCCCTACAGCCGCCATGCCATATCCCGGGCGATGACTGTAATAGCGATGATGACCATGAAAACCATGGCTGCGGATGGAGCCTGGATGCACCTGATGAAATTTGACCCGATGGCCGGCGTTGTACGAGAGCAAGACGTCTTGGTGATAGCGCGCCCCCGCATGAGCAGCGTGCAAGCCTGCGCTCAAAAGCGCGAAACCGAGAGCAACTGATACGACAGTCCGTTTGCTTAGCATGTTGGGGCCCTCCTAGAGCTTCAATGCATATAACGACAAGCATCCTCATGCGGTTGACCGATATCAGGTCGAATCGGCGCGATAATTCAGGATCTCACAAAAAGCTTCAATACCGGGGGAATCGATGGATCTTCAATTCAGTCCTGAACACGAGCGCTTTCGCGACGAAGTACGCGAATTCGTCGCGAGCCACTTACCTGAATCGATTCGATGGAAAGTCAACAACGGTGTTGCGATTGCACGCGACGACTATATCGACTGGCAAAAGCTGCTTCATGGCAAGGGCTGGGCCGGCGTTAGTTGGCCCAGCCAATTCGGTGGAACAGGCTGGGACCCGATCCGCCAATATATTTTTGAGGAAGAACACGCAGCCGCTGGTGGACCCCGCCTACTGTCCTTCGGACTCAAGATGGTGGGGCCGGTGATTATGGCTTTTGGCTCAGCCGAGCAGCAGGCTCGCTACCTGCCAAAAATTCTAAGCGCCGATGAATGGTGGTGTCAGGGTTATTCCGAGCCTGGTGCCGGCTCTGATCTTGCGTCGCTCAAAACCAGCGCCGTACGCGATGGTGATTATTACCTGGTCAACGGACAGAAAACCTGGACGACGCTTGGCCACTATGCCGACTGGATGTTTTGCCTGGTGCGAACAGACCCACAGGCCAACAAGCCTCAACAGGGCATCAGCTTCTTGCTCATTGACATGAAGTCGCCCGGGATCACCGTGCGGCCGATCATCCTGATGGATGGTGCCCATGAGGTCAATGAAGTTTTTTTTGATAACGTTCGCGTTCCAAGATCAAACCTCATTGGCGAGGAAAATCGGGGCTGGACTTACGCCAAATACCTTCTCGGTCACGAACGAACCAATATTGCAGGCGTGGGGATTTCAAAGCGTGAATTGGCACGACTAAAACGGATTGCCTCGCGTGAAACACGTCACGGTAAGCCTTTGCTGTCTGATCCTTTATTTTCTGCCAAGCTCGCCCGCCTTGAAGCCGAGCTCATGGCACTTGAGATTACCAACCTGCGCGTGCTCGCTGCTGAAGCCGAAAAACGCAGTCCGGGGCCGGAGGTGTCGATTCTAAAGATCAAAGGCAGTGAGATTCAGCAATCGCTCACCGAGTTAATGATGCTTGCCGTGGGTTCGGCGGCGATCCCTTTTCAACGCGATTGGATCAATGCAGGCTGGCAGGCACAAGCACCTGTCTCGCCCTGGGCCATTCCTTTGGGGGCTGCTTATTTGAATATGAGAAAGACCACGATTTACGGTGGATCCAATGAAATCCAGCGCAACATCATCTCCCAGATGGTGTTGGGACTCTAAGCGCGAGGACCGAAACGATGAATTTTCAGATCACCGCTGAGCAGCAAATGCTTGTCGACAGTGTGCAACGATTTTTAGAGCGAGACTACGGCTTTGATGCCCGACGCAAACAACTAGCCGATCCAGGATCGCCGCGTTGGCGATGGCAAACACTTGCCGAACTTGGACTCCTCGGCTTGATGGTGCCAGAGGAAGACGGAGGCATCGGCGGCAATGCTTTTGATGCCATGCTTGTTGCACAAGCCCTTGCCCCTGGGCTTTTGCTAGAACCCTGGCATGAGGTTGCCATCGAGTCAGTGCAGCTGTTGCAATATTTAAAAAGCTCCAAAGTCTCAACTGATCCATCATTCATAGCCAAACAAAGGCGGATCAGCGAAGCCCTTGGCGCAATCGCAAGTGGCGCTCGCATGATTGTTCCTGCGCACGATGAAGCGCATATGCAAGGCCAAATGATGTCGGTACAAACAAGAGCCCATCAGGCGGGCGACGGTTATGTCATCAACGGTACCAAGGTGCTGGTATGTGCGGGCGGACTTGCTGATCAATGGCTGCTTACCGCGAAGTTAGGGCATGCAGATGATGCAACCATCGCTGTTTTCCTCTTTGGCTCTGAAGTCCCAGGTGTACAGCTCAAAAGCTATCCTGGCATGGATTCACGCTGGTACGCCGATTTAGATCTGCGCGATTGCTGGGTACCGGCCAGCGCTTTATTAAGCGCCGATGGGTACGAGGCGATTCGCCAAAGTCAGGCGATCCGTTTGATGGCTTGGTGTGCCGATGCGCAAGGTTGCATGCGAGCTCTGGTTGAGCAAACCAAGCAATACCTGCAAACCCGGAAGCAATTCGGTCAAGCTATTGGAAGGTTTCAAGCACTACAACACCGTGCAGTCGATATGTTTGTTCACAGCGAACAATCGTATTCGATGCTGATTCGTGCAGCAGACGCTTGCGAACGATTAGCGTCCGATAAGCCTATCGAAGCTAATTTATCGTCCTGCGAGCATGCCCTTGCTGCCTCGCGGCTGCTGATCGGTATTGCTGCGCGCAGTATTTCTCAAGAAGCCGTGCAGTTACACGGCGGCATGGGCGTTACCGATGAGCTAAGTGTTGGCCATTTCTTTAGAAGGCTAACGGCTTTTGAGTTGCGTCTTGGTGATACGGATTATCACAACATGCTGATGGCTAAATTATTGCAATAAACGAAGGACGAAATGGACGAGTCGCCGTAATGCCGGTAACCTTGGAAGTTCCGTAACTTCCGGCTCCTCGTGATGGAAATCTTTGCCGTCGCTTTTTTGATTCTTTTAAACGGACTTTTTGCCATGTCAGAAATGGCACTCGTGTCCTCCCGCAAGGCACGATTACAAAAATTAGTTGATGAGGGGGACACCGCAGCTGCAGCTGCACTCGCACTCAACAGCGAACCGACAAGATTCCTTTCAACGATTCAAATTGGTATTACCTCGGTGGGCGTACTTTCGGGGATCGTTGGTGAAGCAACGCTTGCAAGGCCGCTCGCTGAAGGTTTTCGCCAGCTCGGCATGGCCAATGAGCCCTCACAGTGGATTGCAACTGGCTTGGTTGTGGTCATTATCACCTTTTTATCAATCGTCTTTGGTGAATTGGTTCCCAAGCGCCTCGCGCAGGGCAATCCAGAGACCATCGCCCGTATCGTAGCCGCTCCGATGCAATTATTAGCACTGATCGTGCGTCCCTTTGTGAGCTTACTAACGAGCACCACCGAACTGGTTCTTGCAGTTTTCCCCAGGCGTATCCAAGAACAACCATCGGTGACGGAAGAAGAAATTGAAGCCTTGCTTGAGGAAGGTTCCGATGCTGGTGTGATTGAGGCCCAAGAGCACCAAATGGTTCGAAACGTGTTTCGACTCGATGATAGACAGATTACTTCGCTGATGGTGCCTCGATCCGAATTGGTAGCGCTCGATGCCGAGGTACCCACCGAGGATAATCTTGCGGTCATCGCAGCTTCCGATCATTCGCGTTTCCCAGTGTTACGTGGCGATAGCCGCGAGATTGTGGGTATTGTTTCTGCAAAGCATTTGCTCAATCAATTTTTGCGCAAAGAAGCGGCCGATATTCAACGCGCCATGCAACCTGCCGTCTTTGTTCCAGAAACATTAACTGGGATGGAATTACTTGAAAACTTCAGGGCAAGTTCGACATCGATGGTCGTGGTCATGGACGAGTACGGACAGCCTCAAGGAATTGTCACCGAGCAAGATGTTTTTGAAGCGATTGCGGGTGAATTCAAGCCACGCCACGCTGACGATGCCTGGTCAATTCAGCGCGAGGACGGCTCCTGGCTCCTCGATGGCTTGATCCCTATTCCTGAACTTAAAGATTTGCTTGGGCTGCTTGAGGTGCCCGAAGAAGATAAGGGTCGCTATCACACCCTGGCCGGCATGTTAATGCTCTTGCTTGGTCGACTACCTCATGCAGCCGATCAGGTTGATTGGGCTCAATGGCGATTCGAGGTGGTAGACCTTGACGGTCACCGCATCGATAAGGTCATCGCCAAGCGGATGACCGAGCCAGGCGATGCCGATGCATAAGAACGTAATCGATACTTGATGCGGACCGCCGATCATTCATGGGACCGAACCTTCGTTTTGATTAATCCTTAGTTTGATCGATCCCAAATATTCGGCATCGAGCTCGAGCTGTAGCCTGATATAAAGGTTTTTTTCAGGCTAGTTGCGTGACCAGTTGTTGTTTCTGCGGGCAAAAAGACGTGACGCTCAACAGCGCCAATATTTGCCCCATAAACATGAATGCTAATCGATGGCTCTTCAAGCATCGCATTGGCAACGGTGTGAACATCGCCAATGCGCGGCGAGACTGCCTCAATTTGCCCACGCTCTAATCGGTGTGGATCACCAAGCGGTCGCATCAAGCCCATGTCGTCGGCTTCATAGGACTGGCAAAGTTCAGCGCCGCGCAAAACGCCGACCAAACCCCATACCGTGTGGTCATGAATCGGCGTTTTCTGGCCCATACCCCATACGAAGCTCACCACCGAAAAACGCTCAAGTGGATCACAATGAAGTAAGTACTGCCGATAAAACTGCGGGTGTGCCTGCGCACACGAAGCTGGCAGCCAGGCGTCGTCAGCGATCAGCGTCTGCAGTAAAGGCTTAACACCTTGAAGCAGGATCGCTTCATCGTCGGTCTTGTCAACGAGCCCCGTGAGCTCCTTAACGAAGTCGCGAAGCGGCTGCAGTGCTTTTGATTTCACAAAAACTTTGCAATCCGATTACTTTCGCTTGACCTTCTCTAGCATTTTGAAAACCGACTTGCTCGCACGTGAAAACTGTCGCTTGAGCAGTTTGGGTAATGCGCGACGCTCTAGGGTGTTGCGACGTGTACGTGAACGTTCTGCCATGATGAACCTCGGTATAACGGGTAAAGCCAAGGAGTATATCAAGCAGCGTCTCAGCGCCCTTAAAATAATAAGCGGTATTGCGCTTAACGGGGCGATTCAGGCGAATGATGCGCGATCCAATGCCTTGCAATGGCATCACGGCGACAAATCCACACGCGATCATGCGTCTCGACATAATCAAGGAATCGTTGCAGCGCCCTCATGCGACCTGGCCTGCCAAGCAAACGACAATGCATGCCAATGGACATCATCCGCGGACACGCTTCACCCTCAGCATAAAGCACATCGAAGCTATCTTTGAGATAGCTAAAGAAGTGATCTCCCGTGTTAAACCCCTGTGGTGTTGCAAAACGCATATCGTTTGCATCAAGCGTGTAGGGCACGATCAGATGTGAACGCAGCGAGCCATCCCCACAAGCTACCTCAGTGAAAAAAGGCAAATCGTCACCGTAGTAGTCACTGTCGTAGAGAAAACCGCCTTGTTCAACCACGAGGCGCCTGGTGTTGGGCGAATCGCGGCCGGTATACCAGCCCACCGGTAAAGCGCCCGTTAGCGACTGGTGAATAGCCAGTGCTTTTTGCATATGAGCGCGCTCGCTTGCTTCGTCCATGGCCTGATAATGGATCCAACGCCAGCCATGGCTGGCAATTTCATGACCAAGTTCGCCAAAAGCTTGTGTAAGCTCAGGATGCCGTTGCAAAGCCATGGCGACCGCAAATACCGTCAAAGGCAGCTTGCGGCGTTCAAACTCCTTCAAAATCCTCCAAACACCAACCCTTGATCCATATTCATAGATCGAGTCCATGCTCATATGGCGATCGGGATAAGCGGCAGCGCCAATAATCTCAGAAAGAAATTGCTCTGAGCTCGGATCGCCGTGCAAGACATGATTTTCACCACCCTCTTCGTAATTGAGCACGAATTGCAAGGCAATCTTGGCCTTACCCGGCCAATTGGCTTGCGGTGGATTCCTTCCATAGCCGATCAAATCTCTGGGATACGAGGCTGACGAGGTTCCTGAACGTGCAGCTGGATGATTTGATGCGTGGCTGCTTGAAGCTTGGTGATTTGAGGGATAGCCGCTCGAAGCTTGGTGATTTGTGGCATGTGATGGCATGGGATGTTGCTCCAGATACAGAAGACAATACCGATGCTTGAGACAATACGCATCAAATCACCGGAGTTTGATCATATGACGATTCATTATCGCCAAGACTATCGCCCTTTTGGCTGGACGATTCACCAAGTTGAGCTTTGCTTTGATCTGGACGCTGAGTCCACACTGGTGCGTAACCGCATGCAATTAACGCGCAAGCAGGCAATTGCCGCACAGGACAGCAATGCCGTGGATAAAGACCATCGTTCCGATGAACAAAACAAGCTTGTTCTTCATGGAGAAGATTTAGAACTTAAGTCGATATCGCTTGATGACCAACCACTTGAATCAGATCGATATCAATTAACAAGCCATCAATTGATCATCGAGCATCTTCCCGAGAGCTTTTGCCTTGAGACGGTTGTGCGCATTAAACCGTCTGAAAATAGTTCGCTATCTGGACTATATCAATCTGGAGAGAATCTGCTTACCCAATGCGAAGCAGAAGGCTTTCGCAGGATTAGCTTTTTTGCTGATCGTCCGGATGTGATGACTCGCTACAGGGTCCGTTTGCGAGCAGACCCCAACCGCTACCCTGTCTTGCTGGCAAATGGCAACTGTTTATCGACCACAACGCTCGATGATGGAAGGCTTGAAACGTTATGGGAGGACCCTTTCCCCAAACCCAGCTATTTATTTGCCATTGTTGCGGGGAGGTTGGTTGCAACAGAGGCTCGCATCAAGACAGCGAGCGGCAAGGACGCTTTATTGCAGGTTTGGGTTGAGCCTGGAAACGAAGACAAAACCGATTGGTGTATGGCGTCCTTAATACGGGCACTGCGCTGGGATGAGCAACGATTTGGGCTTGAGCTTGATTTAGAGCGCTTCATGATTGTCGCCACAGCCGACTTCAACATGGGGGCGATGGAAAACAAGGGTTTAAACATCTTCAATACAAAATATGTTTTTGCACACCCCAGGATGGCCACTGACGCTGATTTTGCTGCAGTAGAGTCAGTGGTAGGTCATGAATATTTCCATAATTGGACCGGCAATCGGATTACCTGCAGAGACTGGTTTCAACTCACGCTCAAAGAAGGATTAACGGTTTTCAGGGACCAAGAGTTCTCTGCTGATATCGCGGCCGAGGCAAGCGCGGATTTGGGCGATGTAGCCTCAAGAAGCGCAAGAGCCGTTCAGCGCATAGGCCATGTAAAAGTCCTCAAAGCCCTGCAATTTCCTGAGGATGCAGGTCCCATGGCACATCCTATTCGCCCCGATTCTTATAGCGCCATTGATAATTTTTATACCATGACTGTTTATGAGAAAGGCGCTGAGGTTATACGTATGCTTCAAACCATGCTGAGTCCACAGGGATTCAGACAGGGAATTGATCGTTATATCCAAAACTACGATGGACAGGCAGTCACCTGTGATGATTTTCTGGATGCCATGGCCCAAGCCAATCAGCGATCGCTCGCGTCGTTTCGCAACTGGTACAGCACCGCGGGAACGCCTGTTCTCACTTGCAGCCAACGCAGCGATGGGGAAGATTTAATACTGCGAATTCAACAAGGATCACCTCAGCACCGAAACCCAAAGCAACAACAGCCATCGGACCCGTTGCCGATTCCAGTGCTGATCGGCTTCGACGCAGAAGTAGAGGCTGAGCTTTGGGAAATCGATCAATGGGATCAGGAAAGGCGATTCATTGGTAGGGCTGGCGCAACACCTTCGCTGCTCAGAAACTTCTCTGCCCCAGTGCTGCTTCATGACGACCTAAGCATCGAACAAGTCGCCAAACTCGCGCGATGTGATGGTGACCCCGTAAATCGCTGGATGATGATGCAACGACTCATGAGTGCTGCAATCCTGGGCATAGGTAGCGAAACACCCGTGATCGAAGCCCTCAAGGTGGTACTTCTTGATAAGGCACTCGATCCGGCGTTTGCCGCCTTGATGCTCAGTTTCCCGCCAGAGCTCGAACTTGCCCAGGCCGTGCCGGTATTCGACCCGCAAGCCCTAAGGCTGCAACGCAATCTGTTAATGAAGACCTGTGCTGATGAGCTTGGCGGACTGCTTGGCGATACGGTGCACGAATTGCGAAGCGTCGACGCAGCGCGTCCTTATGAGCCAAACCCAAGGCAGGCTGGCGAGCGCGCCCTTGGCCATGCAGCACTTGTGCTGTGGTCATTCGGCAGCCAGCCGCGGCAACAGCTTGAAGTACTTCGTGTGGCTGAGTCGCTGTGTAGCCCTGATGCGCATATGACCAATCGGGCTGCCGGTATGTCGGTACTGATGCGTCAGGCAAAGCCCATCCGTGAGCAAGCGCTCAAAGCCTTTGAGCAACAGTTTATGGATGAGGCCCTTGCCATGGATCGCTGGCTTGTGATGCAAGCCACAAGACAGCGCCTTGATGGCGAGCCAGCGGTACTGGATGACGTCATTCGCTTGAGTAATCACGCTTGTTTTTCGATGCGAAATCCGAATAAGGTTCGCGCCTTGATTACCACCTTTTGCCATGCCAACCTCGCTGAGTTTCATGAGCCGAGCGGACAGTCTTACGCCTGGTTCGAACAACAATTTTTAGCACTTGATGCAATCAACCCCCAGGTTGCTGCCCGCTTAGCACGCGCCATGGATCGATGGCCTTTGCTCATCGAACCCACCAAAGGACTAGCGAAAGCTTGCCTTGAGCGTCTTGCAGCACATAAATCCTTATCCCCCGACAGCACGGAGATCATAAAAAGTGCGCTGCAAAGCCAGGGCTAGCTGGCAAGCGGATTAAGCTAAACCATCCTTGCACGCATCCATTGATCGAGAAAACACGATGAACTCAATCCACACCCACGATATCCCAGGCCCAATTAGCCTGACGCAATACTTAATTCAAAAGCAGCGGCAAAGCGCATCGGCTTCATCAAACGCCTCAGGCGCATCGAGCGTATCTGCTCCTTCTTCCGCAAGGGCTATGACCGGCGAGTTAAGACTCTTGCTCGAAGTGGTGGCACGCGCTTGCAAGCGAATTAGCTATGCGGTCGGCAAGGGCGCACTGGCAGGACATCTTGGTGATGCGGGCAACACCAATGTTCAAGGCGAAGCGCAAAAGAAATTAGATGTGATCGCCAACGATGTTCTGCTTGAGGCCAATGCCTGGGGCGGTCATTTAGCGGCAATGGCTTCAGAGGAGATGGATGAGCCCTATCCGATTCCTGATCGTTATCCGCGCGGTGAGTATTTACTTCTTTTCGATCCGCTTGATGGATCATCCAACATCGATGTGAATGTCTCAATTGGAACGATTTTCTCGGTTTTGCAAATGCCCGAAGCTGGTGCAGAGCCCAAGACGAGCCACTTCTTGCAATCGGGTCGCCAGCAACTCGCAGCCGGCTATGCGGTTTATGGGCCATCGACTCTGCTCGTGCTTACCGTGGGCGATGGTGTGGCCTGTTTCACGCTGGATCGTGAAACAGGCAGTTGGTGGCTTACCCAGGACAAGATGCAGGTTCCCAAACAAACCCGCGAATTTGCAATCAATGCCTCAAACGCTCGCCACTGGGAGGCACCAGTTAAGCGCTACATCGATGAACTACTTGCGGGCAAATCAGGGCCGCGCGCTGCTGACTTCAACATGCGCTGGGTTGCATCGATGGTGGCCGATGTTCATCGCATCATGACCCGAGGAGGTATCTTTATGTATCCCCGTGATGCGCGTGATCCTTCCAAACCAGGACGCTTGAGGCTTATGTATGAGGCCAATCCAATGGCCATGTTAATCGAACAGGCAGGAGGCGCAGCAAGTACGGGCATAGGGCCTATCTTAGATGTAAACCCGGAGGCTTTGCATCAACGCGTTCCGGTGATTCTTGGATCGATGGAAGAAGTAGAACGTGTTGTTTCTTATCACCAACAATCAAACTAGTGGTGATCGGCTATCAGACCACGAATATGTGCCTCAACCGATAAAGCAAGCGCTTTTAGGTTGTAGCCGCCTTCCAATAAAGAAACGATTCTTCCCTGGGCAGCCGAACGCAACGATAACTGATGCAATTGCTCGGTCGCCCAAGCATAGTCTTGTTCGGTCCACTTAAGTTGCGCAAGCGGATCATCGCGATGCGCATCAAATCCTGCAGAGATCAAAATGAGCTCGGGATCGAAAGCTTCGAGCGCAGGTATCGCTTCGTTGATCCAGCGTTGGCGTAGCGTTGCGCCATCAGAGTAAGGAGCCAAAGGTATATTACAAGTATTATCACCAAGCGCTTCCATACCGCTGTAGGGGTAAAGGGGTGACTGAAAGCTGTGCACCATGAATACATGAGCATCCCCGGCAAGAATTTCTTCGGTACCATTGCCGTGATGGACATCCCAATCAACAATAGCCACGCGTTCAAGACCCCGCACGGAGCAAGCATAGCGTGCCGCAATCGCAATGCTATTGAAAATACAAAAACCCATCGCGCGATTGGATTCGGCATGATGGCCAGGTGGGCGAACATTGCAAAAAGCTCTGATAAAGCTGCCGTCCAAGACATGGTCAACCGCAGCAATCGCAGCGCCAGCCGCCGTCAATGCTGCTGGCAGTGTCGACTCATTCATCGCTGTATCGGCATCAAGCTGCTGCGTATGCCCAGCACGAGGCGCCAGCGTAAAGACCCGATCAACATAGGTTGGCTCGTGTGCACGCAGCACATCTTCACGGCTTGCTGGCTTAGCATCAAAACAAGCTAATTGCTCGAGGAGACCGACCGATCGTAAGTGCGCATCAATCGCTAGGACTCGTTCGGGGCACTCAGGATGGCCCTCACCCATATCGTGGCGGGCGTACATCGGGTCATAGGTATAGCCCACCAGCATAGCTCGACCTACACTAAGACATCGGATCGGGGTCGACGATCTTTAAGACGCGTGACTCGCCGTTGTGGCGCACCCGAGCACCCAGATAGAAAATCTCGACCGATGACGGTTGCTCGGTCACCACGGTGAAGGGCGCCTTCCCGAAAATCGATCGCGCTTCATTAGCCGACAAAGACATACGCTCAACCCGACCATCCGCGCTACGCACGCAGACTTTCTGACTCACGCCCGATGCAACATGCACATACGGGGTATTTTTAAGCCGACTGACCGGCACGACCACGCTTGCCATGCGGTCAGACACTTCGCAAAGATCCACATGCCTCGACTCGGGTCCGCTTGATGGCGCAACAGCCACAAGGCCAGTTCTGTTGTCTGGGCCTTGACTGTTATTACCTGCGCCTTGCCTATTGTCAGCTGATCCTTGATTACTTCCTACCTGACCCTGGCCACTGGCAGCCGCGCCCTGGCTATTGCCGGCCAGTCCTTGGTAATTACTCGCATCGGCTAAAGCCTTGCGGTCGGGATATCGCAGCTCCTTGGCCGACGATCGGCTGCGCTCCTCAAGTCCCGGCTTATCGCTGGCGCGCTTATTAGAGGCCTCGTCTTTGCGATGAAGCTTACTGGTGGCCTCATCCCTGCGATTAACCGTCTCGCGGCCCCTGCTTGTCGCACCGGCCGATTGGCTCTCTGTGGGCTTACTCACAAAGGGTTGCGGATAATCAAGTTCACTGGGCTTGGCCAGCGCAAGATCAACCCTTCCGCCTTTGGCAAGCTCAACCGGCCGCGCATTGAGCGCCGACGGCGGATCATCAAAACGCTGCTCAACCACCGATAAGGGGTTAGACGTTTGTCCCGCGCGTTGATGCTTCCAGGCGTCAACGCTAAACCAAATGGCAAGTGCGGCGAGAACGCCGCCCGCAAGCATGTATTCGGTGCGGGCTTGTCGACTCTTTCTTTTACCCTGCCATCGTCGCAAATCACCGGTACCCTCGTGGGCCTTGGCAAGTGCAAGAGAAACGTCGTGTTGCCTGAGCACGCTCGCCTGACTCATCGTTAGGTCTAGGCCGCTCGCACTTTCCCCGGCCGACCGACGCGGATCGCTACGCTTGGGAACGTGGGCAAACAGTCCCGCGGCATCAACACCCAAGACCGCAGCATATTTTTGTGCAATCTGCCTACGATGAGTGTCGTTGTAAAAGCCGCGGTCCTCGCCCTCTTCAAGCGACCGAAGCTGTGTTTCGGAGACCATGAGTTCTCGCGCCCATGTGGCGATCGAAAGCCCGCGACGAAGTCGCGCTGCTTTGAGTAACTCTCCGTTGATCGATAAAGACATGCGATTTATGTATGGTTTTAGGCAAGAGCACTAGGGATTGGGTGTCATTCAAGGCTCCTACACGCTCCCGATACTACACAAAAGGCCCCGTCGGGCCAAAGTTTGTGCTGCATCCAGCCAACACTTGCGGTTTCGCTAGCGCCTCAATCGCACTACATCTGCCATTCCTGGTCTTCGTCAGCGGAGGCCATCATCACCCGCATCACGTCGGTCATCGAGATCATGCCTACGATGTCCTCGCCTTCAGCAACCGGCAGGTGTCTAAATCGATGCTCCGACATGATTTTCATGCAATCGGCAATGGAGGCCGTGCGATTAATCGTAATGACATTACGCGTCATGACGTCGCCAACTTTTACCTGCTCAGGATCGAGCCCTTTTGCAACAATTTTATGAGCGTAATCGCGATCCGAAATAATCCCGCACATTTTTTCATTTTCATAAACAACTAGGCAGTGAATATGCTTTTCAATCATCAAATTCATCGCATCTTTGACGATCACGTCTGGATTGGTATGAATCAAGCCAAATTGCTTAGAGGCAAGGACCTCATTGACAGTAACCATATACTTAGACTCTCGTTTCAGTGTGTTTCGTTTCAGTTAAGTCGATTGTATTTGCGAGCAACTAATCGGTATCTAATTTAATCAAATCCTTCGCCATAAGGCCCTCGATCTTGCTTATTCTGCTTTCCATAAAATCAAGCGATGTGGTTCAATCCAGTCAATGTTCTCTTCTTTTCGATTATTGGGGATTTAAATGCCGAGAATGTCATATGATTCGATTCAAAAACAAATTCAAAAATTGCAAGCGCAGGCCAAAAAACTTGAGGCCTCACATTTAGCGCGAAAATCGAAATCAGTTTCGCAGGTTCGAGCACTCATGAAAAAGCTAAATGTATCGATCACCGACCTTGATGACTCTATTCAAAGCACTTCAACGAACCGGAAAGTCCGCAAGACCCGATCGGGTGAAACACAGAAAGCCTTGAAGGCTGCGCGGCCTCCCGTGCCACCCAAATACAAACACCCTAACACCCATGAGACCTGGACCGGGCGCGGAAAACCACCTCGATGGCTGGCTGCCTTAATGGCGCAGGGCCAGGCTAAGGAAGACTTCCTCATAGCATCAATCGAACTTGCAGACTCAGGTCCAGCAATCCCGAACAACTGAGCCTGGGCCGCAAAACAAGCAATTGCTACACAAAACGCTGTGAAAAACGCACCTGAGGCTTCTGATTACACAAAGCGTAGGGTGCCGCATTCTACGTGGTGCTGGAGCGGGCAACGGGAATCGAACCCGTGTTTGAGGCTTGGGAAGCCGCCGTTCTACCATTGAACCATGCCCGCTTAGATACCCGTCAGCTCCCTGGTTGCATCAGACTCACTGAATGATACTGCAAGACCTCTTGCAATTACACTAGCCAAAATTTCCGTCGAAAATCAAACTTCCGCTAGCACTCACTGAAAAATCGGCGAGCAGCCCTATTAAGTTTGATGCTCCTAAGGGGTCTTGTTTTAGCAACTCATCGAGAATTGCTAAGGCATTCGTTGTCGAAAGCGCGCCAACGCTGGGGTTCCCTTCGGGGCTTGTCCTTGACCAATTCAGAAATTCATCAACCTTAGAGACGAAGTACTCACTCCACTGATCTTCAACCTTGACAACCCTCACGCTAGGCGAATTTTCGCTTAATGTATCCACTGTTGTATTCAAATATTCGTAGACACCAAATCCTTTGCTTTGGATTGTTGCTTGGGCGAATACTGAAAAATAACCGTCAAATTTTAACTGACCGTCCGCGCCAACTCTCATATCGGCTAGCAAGGCGATCAAGTCTTTCCAGAGCGTACTATCAG
>OMIE01000102.1 GCA_900299025.1 Burkholderiaceae bacterium | reverse complement strand
CCTTCGAAGTTCAACAAGATTGCGCTCAACTTCCTTGGTTCAATCTAATGATTTGACGAAGCCGACCATGGGTGAGAACTTCTCACCCATGTGTTCGCGGGATGAAGTGCCACCTCGTATGGAACTGCTTGATAGGCGTTGATCTTAAAGTACGCAAGGGAAGCAATGTCATTCGCTGCGCACTATTGCGTATCCTATCGAAAAGCCGACCGGTTGAAAGGCCCGCAACACAGTTTCTCGCCAAGTTCGGTCACCGTGTCAACGGCGATCCAAATTTGATACAGACCCCCCGGTATCGGCAATTGAATTTTGATACACCGGTTTGTCGTGTTATCGGATGAACGGGTTACTTTACAGGGTTGGCACCTCCTTACTCATAATTTTCTGTTTGGCAATCACTCCGGCTCTTCGTGTCTCCCGTAGCCGGTAGCTGTCTCCTTGTATGGCCACCACCTGTGCATGATGCAGTAAGCGATCCAGCATCGCGGTGGTAAGCGTTGCATTCCCCGCCAAGGTACGATCCCACTGTTCGAACGGCAGGTTACTGGTGACGATCAGGCTACCTCGCTCGTACCGCTTGGCCACGATTTGGAAGAATAGATTGGCTTGCTCCTGATTCATCGATAAATACCCTATTTCATCGATGATCAACAGTCGATATGGATTGACGTCCTCAGATTGCGAAATCGTGGACGACCCACTGGCCGAATCTACGCACCTTGTTCGAGTATCCGCTTGAAATTCGAAAAGCGATTTATACGACGAATGCCATTGAGTCATTAAATAGCGTCATCCGCCCAAGGGAGTTGTCACGATGAGAAATATTCACTGGAGCCAATCGCAACTGGCGAAAAACCACCGCAAGGGGGGGTGTTTATTTGGTGGTGGGTTCGTTTTTTGAATGTCTATTATTAATATATAAACTTTTGCAATCGTCGCCATGGCGCATTAGACTAATTCTCATGTATCTGAGCGCACGCGAGACTAGGCTCCTTGCTAAGGCATTCGGTTTGTTGGCCGAGGGTCTGTCTGCGGCTGATGTGCGTGAGCAGTTGGGTTATTGTTTGATGGATATCCTGCAAGCAGATTTTTTCGCTTCCTTCGTGTGGGATGACTCAGATGCCAAGTTTACTGAAGGTGTCTCTATCAATATGGACCCGACGAATCTTGGTGCCTACGACGCCTATTATCAATTTCACGATCCCATCACCTTTCATTTGCAGCGGCGCAGAGTACCAACCTTGGTGACGCAGGTCATGCCACAGCGCGAGTTGATGCAAACGGAGTTTTTCAATGACTTTTTAGCGCGTGATGGGTTGCATTGGGGTGTGAACGTCTTCAGCTATGTGGATAGCCGCAATATCGGCGATTTACGAATTTGGCGTCGGCGAGGCAGGGAAAACTTTGATCGCCACACGCTGGATCTCTTGACCTTAATCGAGCCAGCATTCACCAAGGCTCTACGGCATAACTCGGGTTCCATTGCCTCGGCCCAGCAGGATTCGACGTATCTGTCCTCCCTTTCGGCGCGTGAACAAGCAGTTGCGCAATTGGTGATCGAGGGTCTTACCGATAAAGAGATCGCGATACGTCTCGCAATTGAGCTTTCAACCGTACGGACATATTTAAAACGAATTTTTGCCAAGCTAGGTCTGAGCCGGCGCAGCGGCATGGCCGCTGCACTCGGGAAAGCCCATTAAATATTTAACGTTTGGCGGGCGGTGGCAAGCGCCCAAACAGGTTCTCCAGCGCCAGCCCGATGCTGATCAATTTTCGATCGCTGCCAGCTGGGCCATCCAATTCAATTCCCACAGGCAGTTTGCTCGAAGCGCCGAGTGCAATGGGAACCTGTAAACCCGGGATACCTGCATTGCTGCCCGGATCCGTGTTCTGAATATAGGCCAGGAAGTTACCAAGGCTACTCGAATCGGGTATGGCGTCCATCGCGACTTTAGTCACGGTCGGGAAAACCAGCGCGTCAATCTTGTTCTTATTAAAGGTCGATTGGTAGAGCTTAATGAGTGCGGGCCGACTGTTATTCATGGCCGCATCATAGGCCGGCTTTGCATCGACTAGAGTGTTGTCTGGTCCAGGAAGTTTGCGCGGGATGACCAGGCCATCGTAGGTGCCTTTAACATCAGGGCTGCTAATTTCCTTTGCGATATCGGCAATCGTGATACCTGAGCCACTATAGTTCAGATACGTCACCATATCGTCGTAAGCTTCATAGAGTGCAACCGGGAACCCGATTTGCCCATTCAGCTCTAACAGCCCGGGAATTTCGACGTCGACGATGGTGACCCCGGCCGCCTTCATTTTTTGCAAAGCCAGATCAAAGGCGGCTTTGGTATCCGCATCCAGATTGGCAAGCGTAGGCGCGAAAACGCCGATACGAAGTTTTTTTAAATCGGCTGCGCGGGTGGCAGAGTCTCCAGTAATGATGCGGTCGAGAAGTTCGACGTCCGTCATGCTGGTGGCCATAGGGCCAGCGGTGTCGCGCGTGCGAGAGATCGGCGCGATCCCGGCTTGCGAGTACCGACCGACGGTTGGTCGCAGCGATGAACAGCCATTCAACGCACAAGGAACACGCACAGAGCCACCGGTATCCGTGCCGAGCCCAGCAGGAACAATTCGCGCGGAGACCGCAGCGGCAGTTCCAGAAGAAGAGCCACCTGCAATCTTTGTACTGTCGTAAGCGTTTCTTACGCCAGCCGCAGAGCTGCTCGAGAAACTTGGATTAAAGCCAGACACACCGAATGCCAATTCATGCATGTTGGTTTTGCCTATAATGATGGCACCCGCCGCGCGAAGTTTGGCCACAATCGGGGCATCTTTCTGTGGGACATACTTCAGCAGTGCCTTCGTCCCGGCCGTGTTGGGTAGACCGGTGACTTCAATATTGTCTTTAATGACAATCGGCACGCCCTCCAGCGGTCTGCAGCCTGCGCCACTTTTTCTTGCTACATCCGCTTGCTTGGCTGCAGCGAGCGCGCCGTTCTCATCGAGTGTGATAAATGCATTAAGTTCGGCAAGTGTCTTGGCTCGGCTTAACGCTGCGGTGACCATTGCCTCACTCGTGACTTTGCCAGCGCAAAAATCGGCGGCAGCTTTCGCTGCTGTCAGGTTATCAAAACCGAAAGCCGATTGGTCAGCATAAACAGATGGTGCAAACAAGAGCGTCGCTGCGGAGAGACTGGCCGCAGCTCTTGAGAAGCTTTTCTTGTGCATGATGTTCTCCTGAGTTTTTGTCGAGCCAACTGTGACCCATGGAGAATTTTGCTGGGAGGAAGAGAGGGTGTCTGTCCTCATTGTTGGGGACATGGCGATCATGGGCGGCTTGGATAAACCCTTAGGGCTGGTGCTGGCATGTCACCGAACATCACTGG
>OMIE01000101.1 GCA_900299025.1 Burkholderiaceae bacterium | reverse complement strand
TGGCAGCTCAAGGTTGCCATGGGTGAGCCCTTGCCCGCGCATTGGGAACATGTAGAGGCCCAAGGCCATGCCATCGAAGCAAGGCTTTACGCCGAGAATCCCCGCCGAGGCTTTCTGCCCTCGATGGGGCAGGTTCATTCGCTTTGCTTTCCTGAAGCGGCCGCACAATTTAATGTGAGTGCGCCGATCCGGATCGATGCAGGCATACGGGAGGGCGATGTGATCAGCGGGGATTACGACCCGATGATTGCCAAGATCATTGTCCATGGCAAGGATCGCCAACAAGCACTTGCAAGCATGCGTCAGGCGCTTGCAGCAAGCTCGGTACTTGGCCCCTCAAACAATCGCGCTTTCTTACAAAAGCTTATCGACCATCCCGCCGTGCAGGCAGGGCAACTCAGCACTGCCCTGATCGAACGAGAAATCGATAGCCTCGCTGGCGCGCTGAGCCCACAAGAAAGGCTTGAATCGCTGCTTGCGATCGCGGCGGCATGGGCACTGAGCCAACCGTCAAGTCAATCCTGGGATGCTTTTGATCGCAGGGACGGCTGGCGCCACCATGGCCTTCAGGCGAGCGATCCTGCACGCTATCAACTTCGATTGCGTGCCATGGATGATGCGGTCTCATCGCATGAGGAGAAGATCGATATCCAGTGGCTGCCTGACCTGACCGTATCGGTTCTTGGCCAGTTCTGGCGTTTGCGAGACGGCGAATTGACGACCCACCCATCGAAGACGCTTGAGCTTGCGGCAAGCTTTGAGGCCTGCGAGCCGATGCCTTTGGACGGCAGTCATGGCAAAGGGCTGCAAGCGCAAAGCAATATCCGTTTGCGGGCGAGGCTCACGGGACTTGATAAGCTGCACATCATGCTCGACTTACCGCAGGCCGGTAGCGCTTGGCAAATCTTGCTGGAGGACAAGCATGCTGCAAGCAATCAGCAAAGCGCTGGCGGGCTTCTCGCTCCAATGCCTGGAAAAATCATCGCGATCAATGCCTCCCAAGGCGATGGTGTCGAAGCGGGCCAAGTGCTTTTAGTCATGGAGGCGATGAAAATGGAGCATAGCCTTGTTGCGCCGTTTTCTGGTCAACTCATCAAGCTTGCCTATGGCCTTGGCGATCAAGTGCCTGATGGCGCGCTCATCGCCCAGATCGAAAAAGCCGGAGCGCCAGCAGTATGATCAATATCGCTGTCGTGTTTGCCGATGAAAAGGAGCGAGTGAACTGGGTGCAGGCCCTGCAAGCTGCCTTTGACGAATCTGCGATTGAGGCGAAGGTCAGTGCTTACAAGGCCGAGTCCCCAGCCGATACGCCATTTAAAGCTGACTACGCGGTGGGTTGGTTACCACCGGCCGCTTTTTTTGCCGCACAACCCCAACTCAAAGCCTTTTTCAATGCTGGCGCGGGTGTGGATGCAATTCTGCGCTCGCAAACGGTTCCAGCTGATCTTGCGATTTATCGACTTGAAGATGCTGGCATGGGCCTTCAAATGGCGCAGTACTGTGCGCTGGAGTGTCTACATGTGCTTGGTCAGCGTGAGGCCTATGCTGCTGATCAGCAACATGCACGCTGGCAGCAGCGCGAACCGCGTGATGCGCTCGATTATCCCGTAGGCATCGTAGGCATGGGGGTGCTTGGCCAGCAAGTTGCAGCAAGCCTTCGGGCACTTGGTTTTCCAGTGCATGGTTACAGACGTCAAGACGATGCGCCGGCCCAGTGGCAGGGGTTTTTGCAGGCAACCCGCATCCTGATCTTGCTTGCACCACTCACCGAAAAAACCCGAGGGATGATCAACGCTGAGGCCTTTAGCCTGCTTCGGCCTGGAGGGTGGTTAATCAATGTGGCAAGAGGCCCTTTAGTGGTCGAAGCCGACTTACTCGATGCGCTTGATCGAGGCAGCCTCGCAGGGGCAAGCCTTGATGTGTTTTGCCAGGAGCCGCTCGATCCCTCAAGTCGTTTTTGGAAGCACCCCAAGGTCCGCATCACACCCCATGTGGCGGCATGCACCCTCTTGCAGCCTGCGGTGAAGCAAATCGCCGCTAAGATGATGCAACTCATCGGCGGCGAGTCCCCAAGCGGAAAGATCGACCGCAAGCTTGCTTATTAGTGAGAACCCCAGTGCAAGGAATTGGCATGGCATCAAGTCACAGCGTATCGGCGCAAGCACCTCATCGAACAACCCGCCCAACCGAGGTCATCATCACCGAAGTCGGTCCTCGCGATGGTTTGCAAAATGAAAAGCAGTTCATTGCAAGCGACTTAAAGGTCGGTTTGGTCGATAGGCTTTCCAAGGCAGGCTGTTTGTCTATTGAGGTGGGCTCGTTTGTTTCGCCCAAATGGACGCCGCAAATGGCAGGGACCGATGCCGTGTTTGCCGGCATGAAGCGTATGCCTGGCGGTCGCTATAGCGCACTCACACCTAATATGAAAGGTTTTGAGGCGGCGCTTGCAGCAGGTGCCGACGAGGTCGTTATTTTTGGAGCCGCCTCAGAAGCTTTTTCGCAACGTAATATTAATTGTTCGATTGCCGAGTCATTGGCTCGTTTTGAGCCGGTTGCCCTTGCCGCAAAAGCCCATGGTCTGCGCCTGCGTGCAGCGGTATCGGTTGCTTTTGGCTGCCCCTATCAAGGCGAGGTTAGCCTTCAAAGCGTGCTTGAAGTGAGCCAGCGTTTTGCCGATATGGGCTGCGATGAAATTGGCATTGCTGACACCATTGGCGTTGGCACAGCTGATCAAGTACGAGAAGTTATGGCAGCCTGCGCTAGTTTGGTGGGTGCCGATACTCTCTCTGGTCATTTCCATGACACGTATGGACAGGCAATCGCAAATATCGTGGCCTGTTTGGACGTGGGCATTCGCCGTTTTGACTCCTCGATTGCAGGTCTTGGTGGCTGCCCTTATGCCAAAGGTGCAACCGGCAATGTGGCCACTGAGGATGTGGTTTATTTGCTTGAAGGGCTTGGTATTTCAACAGGGCTTGATTTAGACCAATTGGTCGACACCGGTCAGTGGATTTGCGAGCAAACAGGTATCCGACCCCAAACCAGGGTCGGCAATGCGCTTGCCGCCAAAAAGCGCAGCCGTGACGCTGCTAAGGCCGAGGCGGCAAATGCTTAAGTTTCGGGCCATTAAGCTTCAGCCGCTTCTCCGACCGAGCTGCGCGCGTAAGCAGTTTTGCCGGTCGTAGTTTTTCATCCCGCCCAAGCCCTGCGCTTTACCTTGGCTAACATCGCCTCACCTTGTATTTCTGTCTGCCGTATGGACCCGGCAAGCGGTTTATGCGAGGGCTGCCTGAGAACGATCGACGAGATTGCAAGCTGGGGAAGTCTGAGCGATGCATCGCGTTTAGCGGTATTGGAGGCCATCAACGCCCGGCGAAAGCCGCCAACAACGTCCAAGCAAGCGCCCGCAGCTGATGTGCGCCTGCTTTGCGATGCGTCAAGCCATCCAGACTGGCCCAATCAGTTGCGCTTCATACAGCGCGATTGGTTATCGTGCAACTCGGTCTTGATCTTCGATGATCAACAGGGCGCTACGCTTTTTGACAGCGGTTACATCAAACACGCGCAAAACACGCGCGACCAATTGCGGCAAATGCTTGAGGGCACAAGACTACACAGACTCATCAACACCCATTTGCACTCAGACCACTGCGGCGCCAATGCCCTCATACAGCAAAGCTTTGACTGCGAGCTACTTGTGCCGGCAGCCAGCTTTGACGCAGTACGCCTTTGGGATGAACAAGCACTGAGCTTTCAGGCAACCGGACAACGCTGCCAGCGTTTTCTTGCCGATGCAAGCATCAAGCCCGGTGACCTGATCACATGCGGCGAGCTTTGCTGGGAAGCCTATGCCGCACCAGGCCACGACCCAAAGTCGCTGATTTTTTTTGAAGCCTCGAAGGCTTTGTTGATTTCGGCCGATGCATTATGGGCTGAAGGTTTTGGCGTGATCTTTCCTGAGCTTGAAGGCGAATCGGGCTTTGAGGAGCAAGCCGCCATGCTCGATCTGATTGAGTTTTTGCAGCCGCGTTGGATCTTCCCAGGCCATGGCCCTGCCTTTGCTGATGTCGATCAGGCTTTGGCAATCGCCCGAAAGCGACTCGCTGCCATGCACCACGCGCCCGCCAAACACGCCCGGCATGCGCTCAAAGTCTTGCTGAAATTTCTTATGCTCGACTTGGAATGGGCTGATAGGGCTGCGCTCGAAAAGCATTTAGCTGGTGCGACACTACTTGGCGCATGCGCCAAACAAATGGGTATGGCGGCCAACGATGCGCTGCATGGGGCCATCGATGAATTGATTGCCCAAGGCGCCCTGCGTTGCGAAGGGACAAGACTTTTTAACGACGATCACAGGCGGACCTGACAAAGCCTTATGGAAACCATGATTCGAGCCGCGGTGCAGGGCGATTTAAGCCGGATCAGCGAGATTTACGCGCACCATGTCTTGCACGGAAGCGCCTCCTTTGAGCTTGAGCCGCCAAGCCCTGAAGAAATTAGCCAACGATGGGAAGCGGTGGTGAGCCAAGGTTTTCCTTATCTGGTGGTTTGCCGTGACGAGCATGTGCTCGGCTATGCTTATGCCAACCATTTCCGCACTCGGCCTGCTTATCGTTTCAGCCTGGAAAACTCAATTTATCTTGATCCCGAGATGCGGGGCAAAGGCTTAGGCACCCGCCTGCTTCAAGCACTGATGGTTGAGTGCGAAGCCATCGGGGCACGACAAATGATTGCAGTCATCGGTGACTCAGCCAATGTCGCCTCGATTGCCCTGCATGCACGCTGCGGCTTTCGCTCTGCAGGTTTGTTGCGAGCAAGCGGATGGAAGCATGGCCGTTGGCTCGACACCGTCTTGATGCAGGCCACATTGGGCGCAGGCGACCTATCGCCTGGCACGTCTGGGCTTGCGGCTTTGGGGCTTTAGCCCAGATCAGGGTCTAACACATGCGGCCAGGCTGTGCGTTGCGCCATACGCTCAGCACTGGCTGCATCGAGTGCGTCGACTGGGCGCGATGCAAGCTTGGCACGTTGGGCCAATTCGATATACCAGTCGGTACCCAGTCGCTTCCAGGCCAAGTCTTTCTCATGGAGCGCTCGCACCACCTTGGCAGGTGCTCCCGTAACCATCACCGCAGCAGGAATAACCTGCCCGACCTTGACAAGCGTCATCGCCGCCACCAGGGCGTTTTCACCAATGATGGCCTTATCCAGAATGACGGCATTCATGCCAATCAAGGCCCCTGCACCAATACGACAGCCATGGATCACAGCGCCGTGACCCATATGGCTGCGTCGCTCCATCACACAGTCAAAATCGGGCAGCGAATGAACCACACAGTTGTCCTGCACATTGGCATCCTCATGCAGCTCAATGCGGCCGAAGTCACCTCGGAATACAGCGCCGGCACCCACATAACAACCTGCGCCGATCCACACATCGCCGATTAAAACCGCACTTGGATGGACATAGGCGCTCGGGTCAATGACCGGCACGACGCCTTCAAAATCGTAAACCTGTGGCTTCATCGACCTAACCCACGCTGTGCGCGATCTTTGGCGTTGTGCGCCTCAATCCGTTCACGCGCCTCGCGCCACTGCGCATCATCCCACGCTCTTAGGCCATAAAAATTGCCGCCGTGGGCTAAATAGCCTGCACCGTCCATGTAAATCGACTGCCCTGATAACCAGTCGCAACCATTCGACATTAAAAAAGTCGCTAAGTGCTGAAGTTCGCGCATGCTTCCAGGACGCATTTGAGGGTTGTTTAGCCGCGAACGCTCACCCCCCTCTTCACCAGGGTTTAAGCGCTTACTCATGCCTTCGGTGGGAATCTCCCCAGGCCCAAGCGCGTTTAGGCGAATGCCGTAACGCGCCCACTCTACAGCCAGCGATTTGGTCATGGTGGCAATGCCAGCCTTGCTCATTGCGCTCGGCACGGTGTAGGGACCTCCGTTTTCGACCCAGGTGACTGTGATCGAAAGCACCGATTTCATGGGCTCACCAGGCTTCCACCCACCACGCGATTGAGCCGCCTCAATCCAGCGGCGGCCGACCGCATGGGTGACATAAAAACTACCGTGAAAAACAATACCTGCGATGGCATCAAAACCACGGGTCGACATCGCCTCGGTGGGGCTGATGAAATTGCCCGCTGCATTGTTTACAAGACCGTCTAATCCACCCTTTTCAAACAAGTCGGCGACCATGGCATCAACAGCCGAAGCATCGCGAATATCGAGGTTGTAGCAATGGACTTTGCCACCGCTTTGTTCGCGCATCGCATCAGCCGCCGCTTCCAAGATGGTCGCCCGGCGGCCACAAATCGCGACCTCCGCCCCATGGGCCAAAAAGTGTTCACACATCGCCCGGCCAAGGCCGCTGCCGCCACCGGTCACCAAAAAGCGCTTGCCGCGCAGTAAGTCCTGTTGAAACATCGAAGCCTCCGCAAGTTAATCGTATTTGCGGGCGTCCTCGATGACCTTACCGTCATTGGCAAGCGCCTGAGCGTCGACAAAACGTAGCTCGGCTCGCAACTTCATGACATCGCGAATCGACTGGATAAGCGCCTGCTCAAGCGCTGTTGAGGTGCCGCCCGCATCCTCGGCAAGCACACAATACAGGGTCATCGCGTCTTGCGCCATTTCCCCGGTGATGACAAGGCGCGCGCGTTTGACTTGTGGGTGACGGGCTAGCACCTGAGCCACCTGCCCGGGATGGACAAACATACCCCGAACCTTGGTCGTCTGATCAGCCCGGCCCAACCAGCCCCGGATACGAATATTCGTCCGTCCGCAAGGCGAAATCCCTGGCATCACCGCCGATAAATCCCCTGTCCCAAATCGAATCAGGGGGTAGTGCGGATTAAAGCTTGTAATCACCACTTCGCCGACTTCGCCATCGGGTACTGGCTCATCACTACCTGGACGCACGATCTCAAGAATTAAATCCTCATCAAGAATCATCCCCTCACAGGCAGGCGACTCATAAGCGATCAAGCCCAAATCGGCCGTGCCATACCACTGCAAAACCGTTCGCATGCCTTGATCATGAAACCATTGACGCAGACTTGACGGCAAGGCTTCCGCAGCAACAAGCGCCTGCTTTAATGCTGAGATATCAGCGCCAAGCTCTTTGGCCTTTTCAATGAGGATGCGCAAAAACGATGGCGTACCCACATAGGCATCGGGCTTAAAGTTTGTAATCAGTTCGAGTTGCTGCTCGGTTTGCCCAACGCCAGCTGGAATCACAGCGCAGCCAATATGCCTTGCCGCAGCATCGACCATCCAAGCACCTGGTGTGAGGTGATAACCAAAACAGTTTTGCAGGATCATGCCAGGCCGGATGCCGGCAGCCCAAAGCGCACGCCCTGCTCGCCATGGATCGGCACCCGTGCCTTCCGGGTCCATGATCGGGCCGGGCGACATGAAAAGCCTGCTCATCTTGCCAACGGGCGTGGCGTTAAACCCACCGAAGGGCGGGTCGATGCTTTGTAAGTCCTTTAAATCCGACTTGCGCAAGACCGGAAGCGCAGCGAGTGCCTTGCGTGAATGAATCGACTGCGCATCAAAACCCTGCAATCGCTTGGCCCAAGCTGGCGCGTGGGTCTTCGCATGGGCGATGAATGCGGGAAGGGCCGCAAAGAGCGAGGCTTCGCGCTGCTCCGCGCTACGCGTCTCGCGACTGTCAAAGTAGGCTG
>OMIE01000100.1 GCA_900299025.1 Burkholderiaceae bacterium | reverse complement strand
CACAAGGAGAGATGCACACAGTCGAGCGAGTGAAACAGAGCATTGCGCTGCCGGGTCAACATGCGCTTGACGGCCTGCTGGCAATCAACGACTCCTTAAAGGGGCTACTGCGGACTTTGGGGCTTGAGACTATTGAAACAAATTGGTCCAAACGCGAGGTCAAGCTTCTAGAACGTGAAGCTTTCAATAAGGTACAAAATGATGAGTAAAGAGCGACATGATCTATATAACGATACATTACACAGCACGTAACGGATGTTTCGAGTATGTTTTGCTCAATTAGCAGCATCATCAAAAACCTTTGCCGTCGATCGTTAGCTAACCTGCTAGCTAAGTGGGCATTCTCAGTATGGCTCCTCGCCCCGATTATTGCGAGCGCGGCACCGCCTTATTTGAATGATGGCTGGTTAGTGTTTGGACTTGATAAATCGGCGGTGAAGGAAAGACTCGATAGCCTGCGCTGCGAGGGCGAGCTCGAACCAATCTTTCGTCATGTTGAAATTCCCCTGATTGCGATTAACTGGCTCCATCAGTCAGGTTGCACACGCGACTGGATGTCCAGTCAGCATTGGCCCTTGAGGACCACGCTTAGATTGGCCAAGCAACTCAGCGCTTCAGGTTACTCAGAGCTCGGATCCCACTTAACTACAAGCAGAATGAAAGGAGCAGATCTATCGACGAATCTGAGCTTCGTTACACAGGATCAATTGTTGCGAATAGCTGTGTGGATTCGTTGCACTCGCGCGACTTGTCAAGTCTATGCAAGTGAAAGCAGGTGGCAGGCGCAGTCCTCACCGACCGCTCAACCTTAGTGCAACGCCAAGTCGAGAGTAAGTATGCAAACACCGTTCTCAGATTATCCCGGGGATTCTTTGCCAAAGCCTGATCGAAAACTTTGGCAAAGGCTTCGACCCTTCACAGAAAAGCTGATCAACAGCGTAAGCGAATTTTGGAATGCACCAGGTAAGTTTCGATGGCCGCTATTTCTCATTGCGTTGCTTGGTGCTTTTGCTTCGGTTTTCTTCCTAAGGTCATCGCTAGATCTTGATCAGACCGTGAGTATCGACCACAAACCAAAGGGGCGTGAAGTGATTGTCGCCAAGCAAAGCTTAAGTCCCGGCGATGTCTTAACCCGTGAGAATTTGGCAATTAGCAAAGTGCCAGATGACTTCTTCGATGACTCCATGTTCGTGCCAGATCGCTTCCCCGACATTGATGGCCTTGTGATGACGCAAACACTAGCGCCAGGGCAGGCTCTTTCCACGGCCCACATCAGACGATCAGAGCGAAGGCATCCAAGTCTCGGACTTCGAAGGATTCAGTTGGTACTTGCTGATCGTTATGGCTTTAAGCAGCTTCCCTTGCCGGGCGACTTCGTCGATTTCTATTGGCAGATGACCCAAGCCCATCAGCCCAGTACAACGCACCCAGACAATGGAAGTTATATCGTTGAAGATGTCCAACTCGTGTCCATCAAGCGCAGTTCCGAACTTGATGCTCAAAGCTCAACTCGGCGACCTGATAAAGGGTCTTGGATACATATCGAGGTTGAGGTCATACCCGAAGCTGCGCTTCGCTTGCTCAAAGCGTCCGCTCATGGAGCCCTTCAAATGGTGTTGCGTAATCCTGATGATCGCTCACTAGGTCAGGCATTATCAAACTCGACGCTCAAAAAAAATGTTGCGATCATTGACAGGGCCGCGGCATCACCATCGCAGCGCCCAAACGGCGAAAAGATTCAGGATAGAGCCACTCAAGCTGAACTGGCTAAATCCCGGGAGCAAGGTCTTGGCAGTCGCGTTGAAGTGATTCGCGGTGGTCAACGAACCCTTGAGCAAATCCATTCTAGCGTTGAGCCTTCACCGGCTGTATCGCTTGATCCCGCTAGAGTTTCCCCGAACAAGGGCATCGAACAAGATAGGTCCTTAAGTAGCAAGGAGACGCAGGAAATGCTGCAGCATTTGCGCCGTCTTACCGAGCCTTCGTCGACGCAAGCGGGAGTTATTGAGAAATGAGCTTTCTTTCAAAGCTTTTGCTGTGGATCGTTCTATGTTCTGCAAGTCTACAAGCCTACGCAAGTCAGGCTGTAGAGCCCAGGCAAACGTATCAACTTCTGGTTGGCGATTCGGTGGTGGTATCAACCAATGGCATGTACAGGGTATCAGTCGGCAATGCTAGAGCGATTCAAGCCGTGCCGGTGGACCCTAGCGAACTCTTGCTGATCGGCGAAGCTGCTGGGTTTTCTCGAGTGCACGTCTGGGAAAAAGGCAGGGTCAGAAGCATTGAGGTCACTGTGCTTGCAAACCATCTTGAACGCGTACTTGAAGAGGCTAAGGCCGCACTTGCTCCTAATACGCGTTTGCGCGTAGAGCAGCAAGCGAACCGAGTTGTTGTTGACGGTGATTCGATGAGCCAAGCAGAGCGGCAGCGACTCGGAGAGCTGGCTAAACGATATGGGGACCTCACGATTCTTGCGCACGGCACTGCCGCAGAATCTTCTGCACAGGTTGACCTTTATTTTGTTGAAGTCAAGCGTGAAAAGGTTGATCAGTTGGGCATTCGGTGGAATCCGTTTTCTAATGGGCCAAGCGCTGGACTAAAAGTTGATAGGAGCAATCCCCTTAACTGGACGCTTGGGATCGCTGCACAACTAAGCTCAACCTTACAGTTGCTACACAATGAAGGTGATGCTGTCGTGCTTGCGCGGCCCAGCTTGCGGTCAAAGCTTGGTAGCTCGGCCCGATTTGTTGCAGGCGGCGAATTGCCGATACCTGTGAGTAGCGCTCTTGGCCAGGGATCCGTCATTTTTAAAGAATACGGCATTCGGATTGAACTTATGCCAACGGTCGTTCAGGGTGATGTTCTAAATCTCAAACTCAGTGCTGAGATTTCGTCGATCAACTTTGAGACACAGGTAAAGGACGTTCCAGGGATTTCTAAACGGCGTACAGAGTCTGAGGTACAGATTAGATCGGGCGAAACAATCGTTGTTGCAGGTTTGATTTCTGACGATGTTGCCAAGAACTTCGAGCGCTTGCCTGGTGTTAGTGACTTGCCGGGAATAGGCGGGTTGTTCCGATCAAGAAATTTTCGCGATCGAAACACGGAATTGCTACTGCTTGTCGCCCCCCGCTTAATACCAGCATCTGACCGGACTGAGGATACAAAATGAATGACGTTACTATTAATTGGAACCGCTCAGGTGAAGCCCCGAAACGTATCGCCATGCATGATGGTGCATTAACAGTCGGGCGTTCTCAACATTGTGCTATTCGGCTTCAAGGCTGGGGGATTGCCAAGGAACACGCGATCATTTTTCAAATTGATCATCAATACTATATCCGCGATTTAGGCGCCCTCGGAGGCGTCAAGGTAAATGGCACGCGCATAGGCGAATTTGGTCCATTAAGCCCTAGAGACAGGATTCAAATTGGCAGCTACCTCCTCCAACTCTCGGCTGCATCAAGCAAAGGCATACCTGAGGTGAGTCACAGAGGAAACGAAGGCCCAAAGGACTTAGGCCTTCAAGCCACTGGTATCGCTGATCATGGCCATATCGCAGACGACAAGCCAATACATCTTGCAAGCAAACCAAAGGAAACCAGGACCGAGCGGGACCTGACCGTCAACGCCCCATTGCGCCCCCCGAGCAGCCAGATTGAGTCAGAGCTGCTTCGTGACGCGCGCGAACATCGACAAGGGGAGCAAGCTTCGGACTGCACCTTTACTCGTGCTCAACAACTAGCAAAGCAAGTCAGTTGGCTTCGAGCGGCTGCATTTACCGAACTTGATCGTCAAGGACGCAGAGCAGGTGAGCATCAACTCTCAACGCTTGAAGAAGAGTTACGGTCAATTTGCCTTAGCTTGTTGTCGACAGAGGAAGGCCGGAGAGAAGATTTGGCTGCGCTTACGGAATCGGAAAAGCTTATGCTGATTCAAGCAACCATCGACGAATGCCTAGGCCTCGGCCCGATTCAAGGGTTGATGAATGATCCTAGCATCAGCGAAGTCATGGTGAATGGACCGGATGCGATATACATCGAAAGGGCAGGGTGTTTGTATCGCGCTCACTTTCACTTCTCATCGGAACAGTCATTACGCCATGTCGCAGAGCGAATTGCAGTCCAGGCAGGCCGAAGACTTGATCTCGCGGCGCCGACCCTAGATGCGCGGCTAGCGGATGGTTCTCGGGTCAACATTGTCCTACCACCCTTAGCGCTTCGGGGTACCCACATCACCATCCGAAAATTCTCCCAGAAGCTCAAGTCCCTTTCGGATCTTGTGAGTCTGGGAGGTGCAAGTCCAACACTCGCAAGCTTTCTTGCTTGGGCAGTGAAACATCGACTTAATTTACTCGTGGCTGGAGGCACAGGTAGCGGGAAGACAACCCTATTGAACATGCTGGCTCGGGAAATCGATCCAGGGCATCGCGTTATAACCATCGAGGACGCAGCAGAGCTGCAATTTGATCACCCTCACTGCGTATCGCTTGAGTCAAGGCTGGCTGGGCATGAGGGCCTTGGAGCCGTGAGCATTCGAGACTTGCTTCGTAACGCGCTAAGGATGCGCCCGGATCGAATTGTCATTGGAGAATGTCGTGGCGGTGAAGCACTTGATCTATTGCAAGCCCTTAACACCGGTCATGGCGGATCCATGTCAACCATCCATGCCAACTCGCCGCGTGACGCACTAAGTCGACTTGAAGTATTGACCTTGCTAGCTGGACTTGACCTCCCAGTGGAAGCCGTTCGAGCTCAAATCGCATCTGCTTTTCATCTTGTTATTCAAACGAATCGTTTTGCAGATGGTCAGCGGCGCATCTCAAGCATTAGTGAGATATCCGGTTTAGAAGGGGGGCAGTATCGGATGCAGGATTTGTTTTGTTTGAGCATGAACTCACTTACTCATGCGCCTCACTACCGGACGAGTGTCAATACACCCAGCTGCTTGGAAGCAAGCCACGGCTCCATGAACATTCCTTGGATCGAGCATTTCGTATCCAATGATTCAAGGTTCATGGGTAGCGAATCGTTGAATGCCGTGCAAGCAGGCGCGCAACTTGTTGATCAACGATCAAACGAGCATGCCGATGCACAAGTCGCCGCTTCCATACGCAACTCACGGATTGCCGCCTAAATGTTCCACATCGTTTCAATGTTTGACACGTTCGCCTGGATACTTTTGTTACTTTGCATATCGATCCTACTCCTACAACTAACACCCTGGCTTCTGGAAACAAATAAGGCATTGCTTGATTGGTGGAATTTTCACCTCGGCAACCAGGAGTTCGCCCAAAAGTATGCAGGCCAATCAAATGGAGTGACAAAATTTTTTGCCAATCGGTTCGGTCGCCTTCTCTACCTGATTGGGATGATCACCACCGTGATTAGTCTACTCAACACATCGGTTGCGCTCGCGCTTTTGTTGGGGATTTCGGGGGTTAGCATTCCAATCATCGCGCAGGTACGCTATCGATTCAAGCAACGGCTAGCCATGGAGCAGGCCTTGCCTGACGTAATGGCCAAGCTTGCTGCTCTTATCAGTGCCGGCCAGCCGCTGCATCAGGCAATCGTTGATCTACCCGATCGGATGGACCCCGTTCTGTCGCCCTATTTTCACCAGATTAGATCCGATCTAAGGATGGGCATTAGCCTTTCAGACTCCCTTAAGAGGCAAGAACGAAGGCTTGATCTTGAAGAGTTTGTCGTATTTGCGAGTTGTCTTCGTGTCGGCCTTTCCTCAGGCGGCACGCTTGCACCTTCTATTGAGAGGCTCTCCAACGATATGCGTAAGCGCCTCAATCTCCGATCAAAGCTAAGGGTGTTAACGGTTCAAGCAAGAGGTCAAGCTTGGATCATGTCGGCGCTACCTCCATTGATTTTGGCTGCGCTTTCGATTGTCGATCCAGGCGGCTTTGAGTTTTTACTACACACCGCTGCGGGCCGAAGTGCTTTATCACTCGCTATCTGTATGAACCTAGTTGGTGCCTGGTGGGTACGACGCTTATCACGATCAAAGTGGGCTTAGAGCTGACATGCAAACATTGAATGAGTTATTGCTTCAGCTTGGACTTGGATTGGTTGTCGCGCTTTCGCTGTACGTAATGGGCGCGATACTACTTAAACGCGGCAAAGGGCGCGAGAAACGGCACTTGGACGATAACCGAAACTCGGCCCGCGATCATCGATCAGACGTTTCTATGCCGTCGCGATGCTCGCTCGATCAGATGTTTGAGATGTCGGGCTGGTTCATGATCCGGCTGAATGGTTTTCAATGTCAGGAACGATTTCATCATTATGCCAATCTATCAATTAGGAGCCAGCCATTGATCTCAATGGGTGTATCAATCAAGAAGCTAGACGCGATTGGCATAGCTCAACGTCAATTAGGTAAGCAGTTCATGGTCTTGCTGGCACTGATTTCTTTAATCTTTGTCGCAACTGCCCTCTCGTCAAACAGTCAACTCGATGGTCGCGTGACATTTATTGATTTTGGAGTAAGGCTCTTTAGCGTCATAGTGATTATTTGTGTTTTGTTTCTCCTACTTCCGCGATTGCTGATGTTTCGAATGTACGCACAAATTGACAAGCTTCGGCATCGGCTCAGCATTCGCCTTCCAAACCTCATAGACCTTTGGGTGATTGGTCTCGAGTCGGGCCAAGCACCGACTGCAGCATTATTAAGCGCTCTAGATCAGAACAGCCACCCAGCATTTGAACTCTTTCGTCAGCGTATAAAACGCGATGTTCATGGTGGCTTGAATCTCTCCGATTCATTGGCAAACTTTGGAGCGTTGATGTCGCTTACTTCGCTAAGATCGCTTGCTCAATTGATTGCAATTGCGCAAAGTCAAGGAGGACCTGTTGCCGAACGTTTAAAACAATTTGCCGACCAGTCGAGACAAGAGAGTTTCTTATTGGCTGAAAACGATGCGCTTAAAGCCCCTTTACGCCTTCTTGCTCCTTTAGTCACTTTAATATTTCCTTCAACCTTCATCGTGCTTTTGTTTCCCGTGCTCTATCAATTGAGTGTGGAGTTTGGACGATGACGAACTGTGACCAATTTAAAGGCGATCGTTACCTGCGGCAGTTCTGGGAGCGCCTCTTTGGGCTGAGCCCTATGGGTGGGATTGGCGACTCATTCAAAGGATGGGTTTTTATTCCAAATTGCAGATCAATCCACACCTTTACTTTGCGCCATCCCATCGACATTGAGTGGGTTGATGCAGAGGGTAAGCTCCTACGACGTGAACTCTCAGTCCCTCCTCGCTCTATACGCCGTTGCCTTAATGCCTATGGCGTTAGAGAACGCTATTCTCCCCGAGCCTTGATGAAGCAAGGAGGGTGGGGAGCAACTGAAGCGATCGTTGCCATCCCAATCGCCTTGATGTTCTTCTTTATCGCAATGCAAGTGGCATACATCGCGATAGGAAAAGTGCACCTCGGCCATACACTTCGAGAAGGTCTGCGTGCAGCGGCTTCTGAATTGACCTTACCTTCTTCGGTTGCGTCTACACAAAGAACTGGAGGCGATAGCCCTCCGAGTCGCCTCTCGGGTCCAATTCAAGCTGGAAGTCGCCAAAGCGCTGCTGACTCGGCATTCGAAGACGCAATCAAAAAGACGCTCAAGCCATGGGCCGCTTTTTACGGGGAGTCACAAAAACCTGATCAAGATTTGCAATATCAATCCAAGGACGAGTTATCCGTTCGTAACAGTAAACAGAGGACAAATTGGTCTTCGTCGCTCCATATGGGCCACTTGAACGTAGGTCAGGCTATATCTAGCGATTCATCGAATCCCGATCATTTAGTTGGTGAGCTCAGCTATTGGATGCCAATTAAGATGCCGTTCTTTGGAAAGGCGGTCTCGTTGGTCATTCGTTCATCGCATGATTGCTCGAATGAACTCGACCATGCCACACTTTGCATTATGTCGGGGCGCTGGCACTGGCGACTAAGGTCGCAAGCGCGGATTCCGCTACCACCATGGGAAAATTCGGGAACTAATAGTATCGCGCAAAAAGGATCTGAAAGCTCCATTGCCGATTCAAGTCCGCCCGCAATGCCATATAAGAGCGCGTTTGAAGCACAAGTCAACCGAGGTAGCGCAGCGGCCTTACCGGGATTGGTCTACGCAGCCACTGGCACTCAACCCGCTATACCTCAAACGATTGCCGCACTTCGCAATGAGATAGCTGCTGCGGGTGATCCATCCTACGAGAGTCGTCATCAAGGTGAGCCCGACTGCGGCATACAATTCGGGGTTTAATCCTCTCTCTCGAAAAGGTTTAGATCGCATGAATATCACCATGATCGGTACGGGCTATGTAGGACTCGTTACCGGCGCATGTTTGGCGGATATGGGCAACGATGTACTCTGTGTCGATATCGACCAGCGGAAAATCGAGCGCTTACAAGCTGGCGAGATACCGATTCATGAGCCTGGCTTAGATAAAGTTGTCCATCGAAACGTTGTCGCTGGACGGCTGCGTTTTAGTGCTGATGCACGTGAAGGGGCATTGTTTGGGCTAGTCCAAATGATAGCTGTGGGAACCCCACCGGACGAAGACGGGTCTGCGGATCTATCCTATGTTTTGGCCGCTGCAAGAACTATCGCCCAGCATATGGACGGCTATCGATGCGTAGTTGACAAGTCGACCGTACCCGTGGGAACTGGCGACAAGGTGCAAGCTGCCGTCGCCGAGGAACTCAAGACGCGAGGCATTGAGCTTCCGTTTTCTGTGGCATCAAATCCAGAGTTCCTCAAAGAGGGGGCAGCTGTCGACGACTTCATGAAGCCCGACAGGATTGTGTTGGGCGTTGAGGACGCCCAGGCTGAGCAGATACTTCGCGAACTGTACGCTCCCTTTCAGCGGAATCACGAGCGCACCTTTGTCATGAGCCGGCGAGCTGCAGAGCTGACAAAATACGCAGCGAATGCCATGTTGGCGACACGTATATCCTTTATGAATGAGTTATCTCGGCTCGCTGAAAAAGTGGGCGTTGATATCGAGCAAGTAAGGATGGGCATTGGGTCGGACAGCAGAATCGGCTATAGCTTTTTATACGCTGGCGCTGGTTATGGTGGATCCTGCTTTCCCAAAGACGTTAAGGCACTTATTAGGACCACCCAAGACGAAGGCATTGAACCTTTACTGCTTCAAGCGGTTGAATCGGTGAATCAAACGCAAAAGATGATTCTGGTTAACAAGGCGAAGAGTCGTTTTGGAAGCCTTAACGGTTTGCGATTCGGGATTTGGGGGCTCGCCTTCAAACCCAATACGGATGACATGCGCGAGGCCGCTTCTCGCGTGGTCATTGAAGCGCTATGGCGAGAAGGATCAGAGATCGTGGCTTACGACCCTGTGGCTATGGATGAGTGCCGGCGCATCTACGGTGACCACCCAGGTCTGGCGCTTGCGGGCACGCCGCTCGAAGCGGCTCGCGGAGTTGACGCCTTATTTATCCTCACCGAATGGAAGGAGTTCCGTTCGCCTAATTTTCAAGAGCTGAAGCATCGCATGAAATCGCCGATTATTTTTGATGGGCGTAACTTATACGAACCGCATCTTGTGCGTGATCGCGGCTTTGAGTACTGGGCCATTGGTAGACCTTGATCCTCAAACCGTGCACTCGAATAGGCCTCGATCGCAAGTGGAGTCGGGCTCATCTGCTGGCGACTTAATCGCTACACTTAGGCATCGCCTGCATGAGGCGGCATTGCCCAATGGCGAAGCAATCGTCGATCATTGCGATGGCACCAATCAAATTTTGCAGGGACTTGTTACGAGTCCCAAGGTGCAAGCGCTTGTCTGGCTGGCTCTCGCTAGCGGAGTTCTACCTAAAGCAGATGTGGAAAGGCTCACGGGCGATGAACTGAAAGATTCAGTCCTGGCACTTCGATCGCTTTTTCTCATGCAAACCGTACCCACTGAGGGCGGAAAGCGCGATCTGGCAGAGCAAGAGTTGCTACGTCGCATGTTCCTGGCCATGAGTGCCGATGCTCAGGTGGTCTTGGTGCGACTTGCCTCTCGACTTCAAAGTTTGCGCTTTCATGCTCAAACCAAAACAAAACCATCGCTTGAGCAGGCAAGGTTTACCCTTCGGGTACTTTCTCCACTGGCCAATCGACTCGGTTTGGGTCAACTGAAGTGGGAAATGGAGGATCTCGCATTTCGATTTTCAGACGAGGCTTCCTACCACCAGATCGCAAAGGCTCTGGACGAAAAGCGAAGCCAGCGCGAGCTATTCATCGCAGATTTGACAAGCGAGATTCAAGCTGGTTTAGCCTTGGCCGGTCTCAAGGCCAAGGTTTCTGGGCGCCCCAAACATATCTACAGCATTTACAACAAAATGCGCATCAAGAACTTGCCTATTGAGAAGTTGCTAGACTTGAGGGCGATTCGCATCGTTGTCGGTCAAATCGACGACTGTTATGCGGCACTTGATTGGATCCATAAGCGCTTCTCGCCATTGCTATCCGAATTCGATGATTACATAGCAAGGCCAAAGCCTAATGGTTATCGATCACTGCATACCGTGGTCCTGCACGATGACGCACGTCCCGTCGAAGTTCAAATACGTAGCGAGCTCATGCATCGAGAAGCGGAGCTCGGTTTTGCCTCACACTGGCATTACAAGGAGACAAGTACAGGTTTAAGCCGTTCGACGGGTAAGGCCCAAGATCAGGATCGAATTGACTATGTAAGACAGCTGCTCGCATGGAAGCAGGATCTTAGCCATGAGAACAAAGCGATCTCAAAGGTAGCAAAGGCGATTTACGTCTTGACACCGCAAGGCAAGGTGCTTGAGTTGCCTCAAGAAGCGACCCCGATTGACTTTGCGTACTTGCTACACACTGACTTGGGGCATCGCTGTCGTGGTGCAAAGATCGACGGCGTCATGGCGCCACTTAATACCAGTCTTCGCTCCGGTCAAACGGTTGAGATTCTCGCTGCGCGCACAAGTGATCAACTTGGTCCATCTCGTGATTGGCTAAACACTTCGCTGGGCTACGTAAAAAGTTCCAGAGCAAAAACAAAGGTCAGGCAATGGTTTCACGCACTTGATGAACAGCGGGATCTCGCAATTGGTCGTGCCAAGCTCGAAAAGTTTCTGCAACGGGAAGGGAAAACCGCCTTGGCGCATGAGGAGCTTGCAAGCCGGATGGGATTTGAGGGCGTAAAGGCGTTGTTCTTGTCGCTAGCTCGAGAAGAGTTGAGTAGTCGCACGCTTGAAAATGCGGTTCGATTCGATGCTTATCAAGCGCTACCGACAGACACTAAACATCCACCGGATTTCCTCGAAACACAGTCAAGTTTTAAAGCAGTTCGATTTCGAGCTACATCGAAAGCGGTCAAACCAAGTGCTGCGGGGCAACACTCTCTGATTCTTGTCGATGGCGTAGCATCGTTACTCCATCATCTTGCGGGTTGTTGTCGACCCATCCCACCCGATGAAATCAGCGGATTCATCACCCGTGGTAAGGGTGTGTCCGTGCATCGCACTAGCTGCTCTACTTACGGCCGTTTGCTCAATCGCCAACCTGAGCGAGTGGTACCCGTAAGTTGGGGAACCGATGCAGCTAACAACCCGAGCGGACAGAAATCGAAACAAACGGGGCGGGGCGATCGTGACTCAAATGACCTACCCTCATTTGCTGCTGAGTTATTGGTGAGGGCCAATGATCGGCAGGGACTGTTGCGCGATCTGACCGAGTTGATGTCGCGACTCAAGGTTCGGATGACTTCTATTCGAAGCTATACCAAGCGTGAGCAACTGAATATCCGGATCACGCTAGAACTTTCGCATCAACGAGAATTAAGCTTCGTCATTAAAAAGTTACGTGAGCTACCAGGGATTTTGTTAACTTCGAGGATTGGCGATTAGGTGACGAACTGCTTAAGTGTCGACCTGTTTCGGCATTTAACTGGTTAGTTGTCGAACCGGTATAGCCACACAAAAAAATCATGGGGTCAGGCTGACTTTGGCCTGAAAGCTTTGCAAACAGTCGGCTCGGTTTCGAGGCGAGGCGCTCCGATCAGATCGAGGCAGTAGGGTACCGCAGCAAAAATGCCTGGGACCAATACATGGCCATCGTTGTCCTTCAATCCAGCGAGTGTTTCGGCTATGGCTTTGGGTTGACCGGGCAAATTCACAATGAGACAGCTATGGCCATCGACGAGTTCCCGAAGCACGGCAACCTGCCTTGAAAGAATCGCAGTTGGCACGAATCGCAAACTGATTTGGCGCATTTGTTCGCCAAACCCGGGCATCTCGCGACTGCTGACAGCAAGGGCGGCCTCGGGCGTCACGTCTCTCCGAGAGGGGCCTGTCCCACCAGTGGTAAGAATGAGGTGACAGCGGGATTGATCGCATAACGATCGAAGATTGGCTTCAATTGCTGCTCGTTCATCGGGGATTAAGCGCTCCTCAATTTGAAATGCTGTAACGATGGCGGCTTCAAGCCAGGCACGAAGCGCTGGTAATCCCCGATCTTCATACACACCGTTTGAGGCTCGATCGCTAATTGAAACGATACCGATACGCAAGGTCTCGCGATTCGCAGGATGTGGCTTGCCGCTTTCGCTTGGCCCAGGCTCTATGCGTCTATCGCTTGAGCCTAGTTGAGGCTTAGGATGTCCGGTTCTTGAACTCGGTTGAGACTCTGCATGCCCACTTCCTGGGCTTAATTGATTCTCACTTTGCTTATGACTGGATATCACGGCGCTTTGCTCCGCTGAAAATTGATGCATCAGGACTTATCTGCTTGAGTACTTCCACTAACGAGGTTTCATCAAGTTCGCGCATCACTCGACCAACATACTGCAACTGTCTTCTTTTGGCTTCATGCGTCTTAATCGCCCTGCATGCGACTACTGCGTCATGAAGCCTCTCTGGGAGCTGGACTTTACGAAATTCGCTATCGCTTAAAGACACGAGGACTTTTCCATAGTCTTGGAGTTGATGCATCTCCCGCTTTAACTGCGACTTGCTGGGTTTGTCATCCTGCCTAATTATTGCTTCGGTCATGAGGTGGCTCTAAGTAACGTCGAACTGTCCTGCCGGGTCATCGTCACATAAAGTGGCGATGAAAGTTAGCGCAAAGCCTTATGATAAGCCTCCTTGGAGGTCAAATATGTTCCAGTATGATCGTAATAAATTTTCCGAATTGGCAGAAACCGCGCTTGCCATGGCTAAGCGACTAGGCGCGAGTGATTGCTCTGTTGACTTGGCTGAAAGTACCGGTTTAACCGTTAATGTTCGGATGCGCAAGATGGAAACTGTCGAGCAAACCCGCGACAAGAGTCTTGGCGTCACTGTTTACGTCGGCCAGCGGAAAGGCCACGCGAGCACGGGTGATTTTGCAACTGCAGCGATTGCGCAAACGGTTCAGGCTGCCTTTGACATTGCGCGATATACAGGTGAAGACGATGCCGCGGGCCTGCCCGAGTTCGCGCATTTGGCGCAAGCAGATGACGTGGTTGATCTTGACTTGTTCCACCCATGGGCGCTTAGCGTGGACCGTGCAAAAAAACTTGCCCTCCGTTGCGAGGCGGCAGCCCTCGATCTAGACCGTGCCATCCAAAACAGCGATGGTGCATCGGTGAGTACTGCCAGTGGCCATTTTCTTTCAACGAATTCCCGCGGATTTTCCGGTGGCTATGCACATTCCCGTCACTCTTTAGGTGTTGCGCCGATTGCCAAAGACATGGCAAATGCTGAGGGTGGTATGCAGCGCGACGCGTGGTACCTGTCTCGAAGGTGTGCTGAAGACTTGGCAACGCCTGAGTCAGTGGGCCTTTATGCAGCCAAGCGAACTTTGGCGCGACTTGGCGCGCGCCCCATACCAACGCAGCGCGTACCCGTACTTTTTGAATCACCACTTGCCTGCGGCCTGTTGGGGAACTTCGCACAAGCCATTTCCGGAGGTGCGCTCTACAGGCAGGCGAGCTTTCTTGTCAATTCGCTGGGTACGCAAGTCTTTCCTAAGCACATCAGCATTGAAGATGATCCGACTCGTCCGAGAGAATTTGGTAGCTCTTGTTTCGATGATGAAGGTGTGAAAACGCAGCGTCGCCTTCTCGTACGAAAAGGGGTTGTCGAGGGCTATCTCCTATCAAGCTACACCGCGAGAAAGCTTGGCATGCAGACAACTGGCAATGCGGGCGGAAGTCACGCGATGCGTGTTACGAGCACAAAGACCCACGCTGAAGACAGTCTTGATGCGATGATTAGGAAAATGCATCGAGGATTACTCTTAACTGATGTGCTTGGTAATGACATAAATTATGTAACAGGCGACTATTCCCGAGGTGCATCCGGCTATTGGGTCGACCATGGCGAAATCCAGTTTCCCGTCGAGGAAATCACCATCGCTGGAAATCTTCGCGACATGTTTGCGGGCATGGTTGCGGTTGGCGCTGATGAGTTACAGCGTGGTACAAAACGCAGCGGTTCCATCCTCATTGATCGTATGCAAATCGGCGGGAAGTAGTCGAGGCGTTGGCTTGACAACAGCGTAGGAGGCACTTTTGAGCAAGGCATTTGTCAAGGAGGATGTTGAGGACGACGATAGCCTTGAGGATCAGGATACCCAGACCTTGGCTGGGCTTGCTGGTATACCCAAGAACTATATGACGCCCATAGGGCACCAAAACATGAAGTCTGAGTTGCTCAACTTGTTGAACGTTGAACGGCCTGAGATTGTTCGCATCGTTTCATGGGCAGCTTCAAACGGAGATCGTTCAGAGAATGGTGACTATCTCTATGGTAAGCGACGACTACGTGAAATCGATCGTAGAATTAGGCATCTTACAAGGAGACTTGATCGAGCAGAAGTCGTCGACCCAGGATTGCAAATCGGTAACGATCAAGTTTTTTTTGGTGCAAGAGTGGAGTTCTCAAGAAATGGTGGTGAGGCAGAAGCGATTACAATTGTCGGCATCGACGAAGTTGATCCAGGTCGACGCCGGGTCAGCTGGGTTTCGCCGATAGCAAAGGCGCTTATCAAATCAAGGCAAGGAGATTTGCTGAGCTTGCGAACACCTCAAGGGGTTGATGAGCTTGAAATCCTGGACGTCGACTATGCTTGGTTCGCCAAGGAATACGGCGACGTTGCCTGAGGCAGAGCGGTTTCCTCAGGACAAGCAACCGCTAAGGCGGACACTGGGCCTCAGACGGTCAGTTTGACAGAGCCGCAAAGCTCACAAAGGATATAGCAACAATAACCTTATACGCGTACTAACTTGGCGACCTCAGCCATCTTTCGTAGCCTTCGCATCAGGCTTGCAAGATGCGTCCGATGCCTCACGCTCAAGGCAAACAACATCGTTGCCATGCTGTCAGACGTCGACTCTGTGTGGACT
>OMIE01000099.1 GCA_900299025.1 Burkholderiaceae bacterium | reverse complement strand
GCCGCCTGCGCTTGAAGCTCCGCCTCTCGATCAAGCTGCTCGCTGAGGCTTGCCCCATGGCTTTGATTCATTGCCTTCTTGATCAGGGCATAGGCCTGCGTGGGCATCGAAGCCAGGAAGTGGCCCAGCTTCAGGCTTTCGGCTGCAAGCTCTGTGTCGGGCACGACCTTGTAAACAAGTCCGATACGTTCAGCCTCCCTGGCAGGCATTTTCTCCGCAAGCATCACAAGAGCACGGGCTTTTGCATCGCCAACAAGCCGTGGTAAGAACCATGTGCTACCGGCGTCAGGGATTAGTCCAATTTTTGTGAATGCTTGCAAAAAGCTCGCCGATTCAGCACAAATAATGATGTCACCGGCCATCGCGAGGCTCATACCAGCGCCGGCTGCAATACCGTTTACTGCGGTGATAATGGGTTTGGGCATGTCACGCATGCGTTGAATCACCGGATTAAACACGAGCCTTAACTTGTCTGCGACGTGCGGCGCTGACCTCGCCTCGGAGCGCTCCGCTACTGCCTGAGTCGCGGAACTAGATGCCCCAGCTTCAGCCTCGCTCGGTGCAAGCGCGCTTGTCGCAAGGTCGGCTCCGGCGCAAAAACCACGACCCTCTCCGGTGATCAAGATGGCGCGCACGCTTGCATCGGATTGCGCGTTTGCAAGCGCTGCATCAAGGTCACGCATTAAATCGTCGGTCATCGCATTGAGTACGGAAGGGCGGTTGAGTCGAATCGAGAGCAGCGCTTGGTCTTGGGTAATCAAAAGATTGTGACTTTGTCTCATGTTGTCAGCCCTGAGAAATGATGTAAAAAGTATAAAATATTAGTTGAAAGCAAATCGCAACTACGGCATGACACCGAGCTGACGACATGCGAGCTCATGCATGATTTCGTCGGCACCGCCCCCGATCATCATGACTTTGACTTCACGATATATGCGTTCAGTAGCACTTGAGCGCATGAACCCCTGGCCACCGAGTACCTGAATGGCCTGATCGGCTACATCACGCATACAACGTGTTGCTGCATTCTTGAGTAGGGCGATCTCGCCGGCATTAGCTTGGCCCTGATCCATTGCATGGCATAGCCTTCTTGCCCAATGGATACAGGGAATTATCGATTGCAGCATGTTAGAAAACTTATGTCGAATCACTTGGTGTTGTATCAGCGATTGCCCAAAACTTTGACGCGACCAAGCCCAGGCAAGTGATTCTTCGAGACAGACCGAAGCCATCGCAAGCGCTTGCACGGCCATGAAGAGCCGCTCAGCGTTGAAATTCTGCATGACCAGTGGAAATCCCCGATTTAGTTCACCGACGAGTGCATCGTGCGGCAAAAACACATCGTCAAAAAATAGAGCAGCAGTGTCGGAGCAAAGCCAGCCCGTTTTATCCAGCGGCTTCCTGCTTAGTCCCTCAGCATTGCCTGGCACGGCAAAAAGCGAGATACCTTGTGAGCCCTTTGAGCCAGTCCTAGCCGCAACAAGCAGTATATCGGCACGCATACCCGATGTGATATACATTTTGCTGCCATTAAGTTTCCAGCCCTGCTCGCAGGCAACGGCCTTTGTTTGTATGGCCGCAACATCTGATCCGCCCGAGGCCTCGGTGACGCACAATGATCCAATGAGCTCGCCACGAAGCAATTGGGGCAGCTCGCAGGACTGAATGCGCTTTGACCCGGCAACGGCTAAGGGCCAAACCATGATGCTATGGCTCATCAAACCTGCAATGACACCGCCGGCCCCGGCCTGGCTAAGTGCCCAGGTGACCAATGCGCGTGACCAACTGTCGGCGGGTGTACCCCCAAAGGCTTCTGGAAAACCAAGCCCCGTGATGCCCACCGCACCTGCCTCTCGATGAAGCTCACGCGGAAGCATGCCCTCTTGCTCCCAGCGATGAAGATTTGGCTTAATGGATTGCTCCACAAAACGCAATGTGCTCTTATAAATAGCACGATGTTCATCATGTTGTTCTTGCCATTGTAGCGGATCAAGTAAGGCAAGGCTTTGGCGCGGCAGGAACATGAATTTAGTCCTTGGCCTCGATACTAAGTAAATGCTGACCAGCTGCTACCTGATGCTGATCCTGCACATGAATCTCAAGCACACGACCAGCCTGCGGTGCATCGATATGGTGTTGTATTTTCATGGCTTCAATTTGAAGAAGTAGCTGCCCCTTTTCGACCCAATCGCCAGGATTCACTTCAAGGCTGATCACCCGTCCATGCATCCGACTTCGAAGCTGAGTGATACCGTTTTGATGACTTGTCTGGCTGCGTCCAATCGGCGTAGCGAGCTTGACGCGGTCGCTAACTCCGAGGGTATCGATGTACCAGCTGTTAGCATGTCTAACAGAAAGCACATCGATGGACTGCCTATCAATTTCTAAGCGATATAGACCCTGTTGAGGCTCGTCAAGCTGCACATGGTGCCATGCTTTTTCTTCATCCTGATCGGTTTTCATGAGCCAAGCCATGCGCCCTGCAGGACGCAGGTTCACTGTCACTTGGCAGTCTGTGCCTTCAGCATGTAGTAAGAGGCTGTGTCGCATGATGGCCCCACCATCGCTGTGGTGCCCCGTACTCTGAAATCCTGCGAGCTCGCCGTGCGCGATGCCCAAGTAGTGGAGGATGCAAGAGGCAGCAGCAAAGAACCACTGTTGTTCTGGTTGTGCGCGCTTGCGACTCGGCATCCAACGCTCAAGCCATCCGATATCGTGCATGCGATCTCCACAAAAAGGCGCTTGATCGAGCGCATCGATCAGTAGTGCCCGATTGGTGACGGGACCAAGAAGCTTCATCTTTCCAAGTGCTCGCTTCAGACGCAGGCGAGCCTGTGATCGATCCTCGCCCCATGCGATCACTTTTGCCATCAGGGAGTCGTAGTGTGGCGGCATGTCAACACCGGCCAGTAGGCCGTGATCGATTCGCACGGCTTCGAGTTGAGGCCAACGGTAGTCAATCAGCGGTCCAGATTGGGGCAGGCATTGCTCATCGGGATCCTCGGCACAAAGACGCGCTTCGATGGCATGCCCCTTGATTCGAATATCCTCCTGCCTTAGAGCGATGGCTTGACCCTGTGCAACTTGCAATTGGAGCGCAACAAGATCGATACCAGTTATAGCTTCTGTAACCGGGTGCTCGACTTGTAACCGTGTATTCATTTCGAGCAAACTGAATGAGCCGTCAGCGGCAAGCAAAAACTCGACGGTTCCAGCGCCTTGATAGGCAACAGCCCTGGCTAGACGGATCGCTGCATCACTCATGGCCTGACGCGTTTGATCGCTCAATCCAGTGGCTGGGGCTTCTTCTAGAATTTTTTGGTGGCGGCGTTGGCTTGAACAATCGCGTTCGAAAAGTGATAGCACCTTACCGTGCTGATCCGCAATAATTTGAATCTCAATATGCCTTGCGTCTCTCACAAAAGCTTCGAGCAGTAACTGATCGTTAGCAAAGGCGGCTTGTGCCTCGGCTCGGGCCGCGTATAGCGCGGGAAGCAATTGTTCTTGGTGATCAACCGCACGCATTCCGCGACCGCCGCCGCCTGCTGCGGCCTTGATCATCAGGGGATAGCCAATCCTTTGAGCTTGTGCGAGGAAGGTGTCATCGTCTTGAGCGTCGCCTTCATAGCCCGGCCGAACTGGGATACCCAACTCTATGGCTAAGCGCCTTGCAGCTGACTTATTCCCCAATGCTTGCATCGACGCAGCGCTAGGACCCACAAATAGGATCGCGGCTTCTTCGCAAGCCTCGGCAAACCTAGGGTTTTCAGACAAAAAGCCATAGCCTGGATGAATCGCATCAACGCCTAAACGCTTAGCGAGTTGGATGATGGCGTCGATATGCAGGTAGGACTCAGATGGCTCGGCTGGTCCAATACGGTAGGCCTCATCAGCAAGGCGTATGTGGCGAGCTGCCTGGTCGGCATCGCTATAAATAGCAATCGTCTTGATGCCTGCAGACGATGCGCTATGAATGATCCTGCAGGCTATTTCGCCTCGGTTAGCGATCAGTAGGCTTTTGATTGGTCTCACGCTTAATGACCCTCGCGGGCTCTGACTACGATACCCATGGTTTTGGCGATAATTCCCAGCATGACCTCGTCTGCGCCGCCTCCGATCGATCCAAGTCTTGTATCACGCCAGAACCGATTGACACGGGTTTCTTCGATATAGCCCATGCCGCCCCAGAATTGAACACACCAGTCAGCTACTTCTCGGGCCACGCGACCTGCCTTAAGCTTTGCCATCGAAGCAAGTTGCAAAACATCTTCGCCCCCCACATAAAGTTCGGTAGCGCGATAAAGCAATGAACGTACACACTCGACTTCGGTTTGAAGTTCGGCAAGCTTATATTGAATGAACTGGTTATCGAGCAAGGGTTTGCCAAAGGCCATACGATCACGTAAATAATGGATCGTTTCAATAATGACATTACTTGCAGCGGCTGAACTCGCTGCAGCCCAGAGCCGCTCTTCCTGGAATTGCTGCATTTGATAAATAAAACCCATGCCTTCCTCACCAATTCGGTAGCGCTGTGGCACACGCACGTCATCGAAGTGGATTTGAGCGGTATCGGAGGCATTCATACCAACCTTCTTCAACTTCTTCGCAACCGATACGCCCTTGGTATTCATTGGTAAACAAATCAATGTTTTATTACGATGGGCTGCGCCTTCTGATGTGTTGGCCAGCAAGCACATCCAATCGGCTTGCGTGCCATTCGTCGTCCACATTTTCCCGCCATTAATCACGTAGTCGTCGCCGTCTTTTCTGGCGCTCGTTTTAATCGATGCGACATCTGAGCCTGCTCCTGGCTCAGAGACACCAAGGCAGGCAACAAACTCACCACTAATTGATGGTTCTAGAAATTGCTTTTTGACTTCTTCTGAGCCATGGCGGGCGAGGGCTGGGGTTGCCATATCGGTTTGAACACCAATGGCCATGGGAATACCGCCACAATTGATGTGCCTCAATGCCTCTGCAAACGCCACTGAGTAAGAGTAGTCGAGACCAAGGCCGCCATGTTCTTGCGGCTTGGTGATCCCTAGAAAGCCCAGCTTACCCATTTTCTTAAACAAGTCGTGCGCAGGAAAGATTTCAGCCCTTTCCCATTCGTCGACGTGCGGATTTATTTCAGTATCAATAAACTTACGCAGGGCATCTTGGATGGCGCGATGGTCGGCAGTGAAAAGCATTAGCATGGCTCCAGGTGTTTACACGTTAGGGTTTTGCAGCGAATACCAGGGGATCTTTTAGCTAATCCTTCAGGGTCGTGCAACGCCAAATTGAATCGGCTGCAGACGGCGAGCCGCCTCTTCGCGACAAGTGGCCAGCACGAAGCTCAGCACTTGTCGTGTATCTCGCGGGTCGATAAGACCGTCGTCCAGAAGTCGGGCACTGGTATAAAATGCCCCCGCCTGACGTTCGAAGTTATCGATGATCTTTTGCTCCATCATTTGTAGCGCTTCTTCATCGACTGCCTCACCTTTTCGTGCGGCACCTGCCTCGGCCACGATTCGCATGGTTTTTGCCGCCTGTTCAGCACCCATGACTGCGGTTTTTGCGTGGGGCCAGGAGAAAATAAAACGCGGATCGAAACCACGGCCGCACATGCCGTAATTGCCAGCGCCAAAGGATGCCCCGCAGTGGATGGTGATTGATGGAACACTTGCGTTGGCCACAGCCTGGATCATCTTGGATCCATGCTTGATCATGCCTGCTTGCTCGCTTGCCTTACCCACCATATAGCCGGTCGTGTTTTGTAAATAAAGCAGGGGAATCTGCGCCTGGCAACAGGCTTGGATAAAGTGAGTGGCCTTGTTGCTGCCGGCCGTATCGATAGGTCCATTATTTGTAATGATGCCAATGGGATAGCCTTCGATGGCAGCATGGCCAACAAGCGTTTGCGGCCCATAATCTGGCTGGAAATCGAGAAAATCGGAGTCGTCGATCAGGCGGACGATGACTTCGCGCATATCGATGGGTTCACGAAAATCAGCGGGCATGATGCCAATTAACTCCTCGCTGGGATAACGAGGTGGTAGCCAGCCCGAACGTGCGCTTGGGTTTGCTTGGCCATGAACATTGCCCTGCCAACCTAATCGCTGCATCAAGTTGCGAGCAATACCAATCGCTTGTGCGTCGTCATCAGCCAAATACTCACCAAGACCGCTCACCTGGGTATGCATCTGAGCGCCGCCGAGCTCTTCGTCATTTGCGATTTCACCTGTGGCAGCCTTGAGCAGCGGAGGGCCAGCGAGGAATGCCTTCGCCCGACCTTTCACCATAATGACGTAGTCAGAAAGCCCTGGCATGTATGCGCCACCCGCAGTCGATGCGCCGTGCACAATCGCAATCACTGGCAAGCCGGCTGCGGACAATCGGGCCAGATTGGCAAAAATCCGTCCGCCTTCAACAAAGCCTTCGACCTGATAGCGAAGCAAATTGGCTCCTGCCGATTCGATAAGTTGTAGATAGGGCAGCCGGTTTTGGAGTGCAATTTGTTGGCCTCGCAATATCTTTTCCCTGCCCATATGCTGGATCGCTCCAGCATCGATACCTGCATCGCTGATATTGATCAGGGTTCGAACGCCACTGACAAAGCCAATCCCGGTGATCACCCCCCCGCCAGGGACTGACCTTTCAAGCTCAGATCGGTCTAGGCCAAAACCTGCCATCGTGGATAACTCAAGCCATGGCGCGCCCGGGTCGAGCAGTCTTGCCAAACGCTCTCGCGGTAATAGCTGTCCCCTTTTGTCAAAAAGCGATTTAGCGGACGCTGATTTTTGTACGGTGCGAGCTTCGAGCGCACGCAATTGTTCTATGGTCGCTAACATCGCTTGTTTACGCGATTCAAAGTTGGGATGACCGGGGCGAAGCATAGATTCAAACATAAAACGGAACCGTTAATAATAGAATTGACACAACGAACCATAGCATCGAGCCATGAAAAATCACATCCGTATTGCCGGGGCGTCTGGCTTTTGGGGCGACACCGCCGCAGCGGTACCGCAACTTTTGACCGTTAATGATCTCGATTTCTTGGTATTTGACTATTTAGCCGAGGTTACGCTGTCCATCATGGCCTCGCAAAAGGCAAAGTCAGACCAGGCAGGTTACGCCACTGATTTTGTCACGATCACCCTGAAGCAGCACTTAAAGACGATACTTGATCGTGGCATCCGTGTGGTTTCAAATGCTGGTGGTCTCAATCCCAAGGCTTGCGTCGAGGCGATTAATGCCCTGGCTGGTGAGCAAGGGCTGACCGTGAGGGTTGCCTGCGTTATCGGCGACGATTTGATGGAGTGTGAGGCATCGTTTCGGGAATCACAACGAAGTGAAATGTATAGCGGCGCAGGATTTCCTGAGCGCGTATTAAGCATCAATGCTTACTTGGGCGCTGAGCCGATAGCCAGAGCGCTTGATCAAGGCGCCCAGATTGTGATCACAGGACGATGCGTGGATTCAGCGGTAACACTAGGGGCGATGATGCATGCATTCGGATGGCATCGCTCGGTTCAATCGAAGCCTTCGGCTGCGATGCTCGATCGATTTGCTCAAGGTACGCTTGCTGGACATTTGATTGAATGCGGTGCGCAGTGTACGGGGGGGCTATTTACCGACTGGCAAACCGTCCCGGATTGGGACAATATTGGCTTCCCCGTGGTCGAGGCGTACGCGGATGGCTCGTTTGAGATTTTTAAGCCCGAAGGGACAGGAGGGCTTATAAGCCCAGCGACCGTGTCCGAGCAGTTGCTCTATGAAATTGGTGACCCTGGCGCTTATGTGGTTCCTGATGTGATTTGTGATTGGACCAAAGTGAGTATTCGCGCCTGCGGACTCGATCGGGTTCGTGTGGAGGGCGCGCGGGGGTTAGAGGCGCCAAGTCAGTACAAGGTGAGCGTGACCGCGGTGGATGGCTGGAAGAACCAGGCACTGCTTGTGATTGCTGGAGAGCAGGCTCAGGCAAAGGCACAAAGAACGGCAGAAGCTTTGCTTAGGCGAACCTCGAGGATGCTTGAACAGCTTGGCTTGGCGCCCTATACCGAGACCTTTGTTGAAGTTGTTGGCAGTGAAGCGATGTTCGGTTCTTTTAGCCGTGGGACCCAAACGCGTGAGGTTGTACTAAAAATAGCAGTTAAGTCGACTTCCAAGAAAAGCCTAGAGCTTTTTGCTCGTGAATTTGCTCCAGCAGCCACCTCAATGGCGCCGGGTACAACTGGCTTTGGCCAGGGGCGACCAAGTCCAAGCCCTGTTATTCGTCTGTTCTCGTTTCTAGAAGATAAGTCAAAGATACCAGTACAAGTGATGATTGATGGGATCTGTGTCGATAGTACGACTCGACAGGACCAGGTGCGGTTGGCAGTGGACCACTTTGGCAGTAGTCAAGGTGTAGAAAGACGACATAGTGCTCAGGACTTGATGATTGAAGCGGGCGTGGATGCCCGTCTGACGGCCACAGCGGGAAAGGCATGGATGGATCCCCACTGGCCCAAACTGACGTTACTAGAGCTCGCTCATGGCCGATCTGGAGACAAAGGCAATATCGCAAATATCGGACTCATCGTTCGTCGGCAAGAGGACTTTACCTGGTTGCTTGCTGCTGTCGACGAAGCGATGCTGCGGCGCGTATTTGCTCACCGACAACCGCTCCGTATCCGTCGATTTCCTCTGGAGGGCATTCGGGCCATGAATATTATGCTCGAAGGGGTTTTAGGCGGTGGTGGTATGGCATCGTTACATACCGATAATCTTGCAAAGGCCTATGCCCAAGTACTGCTAGGGGCCCCGTTGCCATGTCCTCCGAGAATGTTGCACGATTGGCGTCCCAGGCAGGGCTTGATGGACAAGCCGCAAACCCAATAGCTACCAAGTGCTTCAAGTAATGGATGATCGCCATGAAGGCAGCGCCCGCTGAGCGCGCCTTAGGACTTGCCCTCAAGGTGTCTTCCGTCGATGGCCCGATCGGCACCCGCAAAGCTTTGGGTAACCGCCTAGGCTTGTGGATCAATGGAGAGGGCGGGGGGATTTGCTCTCCTTCATGATGGCTTGGGTTCTCGTGAGGTACGGAACCCAAGCATTAGTGAATCAGGCGAGGCCTCATACAAGTCATGGTGTGGCGGATATGAAGCTGCCGGGTGTTGTGTCCACCTATGCTTGATCTGTTGGCATGTTGACTCAAGGTCCGACTCCACAGGAAAAGGACTTTATTGCTCGATACTTTTCATACCGATCGGGCCTCACTGATCGAGGCATCATAAGTTTTAGGGGAAGAACTCAAAACAACGATGAGTCCGCGATAGACATGACTTTTTTGAGCTACCTATGAATCGGTCGCTACCGGTTTCTTCTATACCTTTTTCATCGAAGCGTACCAATAGTAGACCGTATTAAAAGGTGGTAGGTTATTAAATGCGATTTTAGCGAAATACGGTTTCGCACTCGCTACTAGCAAGGCCTAATCCTGTAGTAGGCGCTGCCTGTAGGCTTCCCGAAGTTTGGTGAGTTCTTTGGACGCCACAGCTTTGTTGGCCTTTGACGCTTCCTTCTTTGTTAACTCGCCAACAAGCGCTTTCATGCGCAAACCCATCGCACTGCGATCGGGGTCGTCAGCCCCAGCGCGTAAGGCTACGATCAAAGCATCGGTGAAGTCGTCCATGTAAAGGATAACGGCGCTAAAAGTCGGCGGAAGTTAGCCGCAATTTGTTTAGTGTTTCCTTTTCGATTGCCTCTTTCTAAAGGGCAGGCAATCGGTTGGAGATGTTGGGTGTCGAGAAGCTGCGTGTTGGCAAGGCGCTGACATGACCTTAGAATTAATAAACCTATCGTTGCCCGATATCATGAACCCTTCAAATGCACCTGAGGCGCACCGCGTTGAGATTCGTGACATTGTTCTGAGCCATAGGGTGACAAACCCGTGGGTGTTCGGCTCAATTGCGCGCGGATTAGACAAGATCGATAGCGACCTTGATACCCTTGTCGATAAAACCCCAGAGACGACGCGCTTTGACCTTGGCGCTATTCGCTATAACTTGCGTCAACTTTTAGGTGTTTAAGTGGATGTGTTGACTCCTGCAACTTTGGCAGAAAAATTTCGCCTCAAGGTGATTGCTGAGCTACGAACCCTTTGAGCCGTGATCCCAGGTAGCGCGGTCTCAAATCATCGATTCGAGTCTGCGATCTAGGTCACAGGGACCCCAAAACAATGGAAACCAAATGACTCTGGTTGGCTTCGCTCGACTCTTACTCTTGGCTGCACTGTGGGGCGGCTCATTTCTGTTTATGCGCATGGCCGCATCGGCGGTCGGCCCAACATGGTTGATCCTGGCGCGTGTTGGCCTAGCGGCGATCTTCTTGTGGTTGGTTGCCCTATGGTTCAAGAAGGGACTGCGGGCATCACACTACTGGAGGCACTACCTAGTGCTTGGTTTTTTCAACTCCGCGCTGCCATTTCTTCTGTTTGCCTATGCGGCTCAAACTATTTCCGCGTCGCTGCTTTCTATCCTGAACGCAACCGCCCCGATGTGGGCGGCGGTGATTGCGCGGGTATGGCATAAATCAGAGCTCTCGATGCCAAAGTGGGTGGGGATGGGAGCTGGACTGACAGGCGTGGCTGTGCTGGCCGGCTTTGAATCGATGGCCTTGTCGGCGCACGGCATGTGGGCCATTGCTGCAGGCCTGGCTGCAACGCTCTCCTACGGGATCGCCACCAACTACACCAAGGTGGCACCGACTGTGGATTCGTTCTCCAACGCATATGGAAGCATGTGGGCGGCCACCCTGTTAATGATCCCCGTCGCGCTAGCAACGCCCATCCCTGCCGAGGTTCCGATGGTTCCAACGGGGTTGGCCGTGCTAGCTTTGGGGATTGTCTGCAGCGGTGTGGCGTACCTGATCTATTTCCGTCTGATTGCTGATTTTGGCGGCGTCTCTGCACTCACGGTCGCATTTCTCATTCCCGTGTTCGGAACCTTTTGGGGTGCCTGGCTCTTAGGCGAGCCGGTCACTTGGAGCACTTTGATCGGTGGATTGATGGTTCTCATGGGGACTGCCATGGTCACGGGGTTCTCGCCGAGCACCTTGTTTGGCCGAACCCGTTAAGCAGAGCAACGCCAGGGCCGGTGACACCGACGAACGGTACCTGAATTTTTTAGCTCAAGCCGACGCAACCCGAGCCTACAGGGGACGCTTTGAGTGTTAAGGTTGTCCTAAAACCCAGTACGATGTTACGGTATAAATTTTATCAGATTGTGCCTAAACCAGCGAAAATGAGCGTGTTTTGCACATTAATTAGGCGGCTAAGTTAGTGACCATTATCACGATAAGCCCCGTCGTTGGCGCCCCCGGCAGGAATCGAACCTGCGACCTTCCCCTTAGGAGGGGGACGCTCTATCCACTGAGCTACAGGGGCAACGTTAGGCTTGCAAAAGCTTCGGTCCGGAATCTATCATGAAAGCACGGCACTAGGCGCGTTGCGCAGCTTGCTCAACCCCGGCGCGGGGCAACTTGAGCTTTTCTGCAGCAGCAAGGATTTCCTGCCAGGTCGTTGGATCAACGGGAAAGCCGTCCTTGCTTCGTGTTGCCATCGCTTCGCGCTCGGGTTCCCCAGCAATGCGGACTTTGTCAAAGCCAGGAGCAACCGGTACAGAGCGAAGCCAACTCATAAAGGCCTCACTCTCTTTAAAGAAGTGGTCATCTTGATCCAAGCGCTTCGGGTCGATCAGTATGCTAAGCATACCGTTATAAACCTTATTTTCACCTTGATAAGTCTTGTGCCATGTTCCGCCACCCGACAAGGCTCCTCCAAGTAACTCGCAGACCAAGGCCATGCCGAAGCCTTTGTGCTCACCGAAGGTGAGTAAAGCGCCAAGCGGCTCTACAACAACCACACTCGGATTTGTGGTTGGATGCCCATGCTGATCGATGAGCATGCCAGAGCGGACTTCCTCGCCTTTATTGTGGGCCACTCTCATCTTGCCTTGCGCAACCATGCTTGTTGCATAGTCGAGAATCACTGGCGCCTCGTTGCGCATCGGGATACCAATACAGCATGGATTCGTGCCAAAACGGCCGGCAGCACCACCCCAAGGGGCGACTGTCGGTCGCGACAAAACATTGACAAAATGGATCGATATTAAATCCTGACTGACCGCCTGTTCGGCCCAGTGCCCGATGCGCCCGAGATGGTGGGCGTGACCAAGACCCATCACGCAAACACCGTGCTCTTTCGCACGCGCAATGGCCATGTCAGTAGCCGCTTCGCCGATGGACTGTCCAAAGCCCGCCTGGCCATCGAGACCCAGCAGCGGCCCTGCATCGATCTTGCTAAGAGGCTGCTGATTGACCTTAAGCCCGCCTTCTAGGAATGAATCGACGTAGCGCGGCACCATGCCTATGCCATGCGAGTCGTGGCCCTTGAGATTGGCAAGCACTAAGTTATCGGCAACTTGCTGCGGCTCTCGTCCGCTAGAGCCAGTGGCTGCGATCACCATCGCGATCGCTTCGCGCATGCCTTCTGCCTTAAAGAGCTTGTAATCCGATGAGGTCATGACTTGATTCTCCGATAATCAATAAAACGATAGCTTAAGCCTTGGTTGCTAAGCCCCTTTATATGGGCAACTTCCTCCCAGCACGTGACGGCAAGTTCCGGAAAATAGGTATCGCCAGCGACTTCGAGTTCAATTTCTGTCACGACCGCACGATCGGCGTGGGCGAGGGCTATCTGATAGATCTGCCCGCCTCCTATAACGTAGACCTCACCAGGAGCAGCTAAGGCTAATGCCTGCTCAAAGTTTGTCGCAACGACCGCTCCTTCGCAACGCCATGACGGGTTGCGGGTAATCACAATATTTCGGCGCCGCGGCAAAGCTTTGCCAATCGACTCAAAGGTTTGCCGCCCCATTACAATGCTTGCATCGAGGGTAAGCGACCGAAAATGCTTTAAGTCCTCGGGCAGATGCCATGGCATAGCACCATCGCGACCGATAACGCGGTGCTTGGCGTAAGCAACTACTAAACAAACACCATGAGCGCGGCGATCAAAACTCATCATTGCAAGACATCACACCGCGATAGGCGCTTTGATTGCTGGGTGATACTGATAGTTTTCAATCACGAAATCTTCATACCGATATGAAAAAAGATCATTGGGACGTCTGGCCAGCCGCAGGCTTGGCAGTGGGTAGGCCTGGCGCTTAAGTTGCTCGCGCGCCTGCTCTAAATGGTTAAGATAAAGATGACAGTCGCCCCCGGTCCAAATAAAGTCACCAGGCTCCAAATCGACTTGCTGCGCCACCATGTGCGTGAGCAGGGCATATGAGGCGATATTAAACGGCACGCCGAGGAAAATATCAGCGCTTCGTTGATAGAGTTGGCAGGATAACTTGCCCTCGGCAACATAAAACTGAAACATTGCATGACAGGGCGCAAGCGCCATTTTGGGTAGATCCCCCACGTTCCATGCCGACACAATGAGCCTTCGAGAATCAGGATCACTACGTAATCGCGTCATGAGTTCTTTGAGTTGATCAATCGAGTCGCCACTTGCTGTGGGCCAGGATCGCCACTGATAGCCATAAACCGGGCCGAGTTCGCCATTGGTATCGGCCCATTCATCCCAGATGCTTACGCCGTGCGACTTTAAATAGTGAATATTGGTAGAACCTGATAAAAACCAGATCAATTCATGAATGATCGATTTCAGATGCAGCTTTTTTGTGGTGACCAGCGGAAAACCTTCGGCCAAAGGAAAACGCATCTGCCATCCAAACACCGATCGCGTGCCAGTTCCGGTGCGGTCATGCTTTTGGCTGCCATGATCGAGCACGTGTTGCATCAATTCGTGATATGCCTTCATGATGTTTTGCCTTCAATGCTTTCCTTGTTTGAGATTCGGTCAAATTAAAGCGGACTGGCGTGATCGTAGCGAAAACTGCATCGGGCATGCTTGCTAAAGCCGCATCGGGCGATCGTAGCCCGTTAACTCTAGATAGCCTCGTCCGATCAGATCGCCTTGATCGTTATACGCCATAACTGCGCCTTCCCAATATCGGTTGCCAGTGCTTGCGCGAGCATCGATCTCCTGATCTTGGACGAGGGCCCGAAGCACAAGGGGCCCAAACTTGCCTTTCACTCGAAGCGACACGGGGTAGCTTGCCCCACTTGCACTTGAGCGCCACTGCTCAAGGGGTTGCATGACTAAACCCGCCTCAGATCGCCACAGTTCAGCTCCTTGTCGGTCCCGAATACGAAATGCCATCCAGCTTTGGCCATCGAGCAGGTTGAGGCCAAACCAATCCCATCCAGCCGCATCGGCCGACAAAAGGCTGCTTGACCATTCGTGGTCAAACCAGGCCGCAGCGAAGTTGCTGCCGCGATTAATGCTTAGCGCTTTACCATCGAGAAGCAGGTTTGCTTCGATGTGAAGTTGTGGCTGGCTGTAATAGTGACTAAATTGACCTGCAGCCGGTCCTTTTTGTGAGTAGCCTTGTTGGCCTTGCAGTAGTGGCGCGCCACGAGGCCGACAGCGCAGCTTTAGGCCAAGCCTGCCTTGCTCAATATCGATAGCGATCCTGCCGTCTGGTTCACGTGCAAAGCGCCAGCCTGGCATCGTAATATTTAGATCGGTTTCGCTGAACTCGGCAATATGCTTAACGCTTCGCCATGCTGTTTGTTCATGGATGAGTTTGCTCCAGCCCCGCCTGACCAAGGCAGCATGGCCCATGAGCCATTGATTCGAGCCCCACGCACTTGGCTGCGCTCGCCCAAGTCGAACTCTAAAAATCGTTGCTTGAATGCCTGTATCGGCATCGAGCCAGCCTGTGAGGTACCACCACTCGATACGTTCATCAGGATGCGCGCCATGATCACGTGGAAACTTGATCGCTTTAAAGCCGCTTTGCTGGGCTTCTCGTTGGACTACAGTATCTATTTTGCTTGCAGCAATTGTTTCCGCGCAGGGTTGAGGGATAGGTGCTGCAGCGCTAAGCGCTGAGGCGCCGAGTGTGCGCTTAATGAGCCATCGACGTTGTGTTGATTTAAGCAGCATTACCAATCCTGCTTGAGGCTTTGCAGCATTGGTTGTTTGAGCAACTGTTTGCTAAGTACCAGGCAGCTCACTACGCCGATCAACCAAACACCGCCTATGCAAAGCACCATCAAGCCCGCCGGAATTCGCATGGGCATACTCCAGTGAAAAGACTGCGGGTTGACCACCTCGATCAATACCCAGGCCAGTGCCAGACCGAGCATGGAGCCCCAAAGCAGTGCCAAAGCCAGACTTGAAGCGGCTTCAAGTAAAAGCAATCGGGTGCACGCTGCTGGATGCAGACCAAGAAGTTGCAGCATGGCTAGCTCTTGGGTTCTGGCTATCGCCTGGGCAGCAAGCGTGCTGCTAAGGCCAAGTAAGCCAATCAACAAGGCGACAGCTTGTAAGGCATAGGTCACTACAAAGCTTCGATCAAAAAGTTCGAGCGATAGGGCACGAATATCTGAGGCGCTGCGGATTTCAAGCTTGGCGCGAAGCCCGTCGGGCAGCTGTGCGAGCAGCGATTCGCTGCCGCGATCTGGTTCTGCAAGCCACCATGAGACATCGCTTGCCTCAAGCTGTTGATGGCCCCCACGTGCCTTTAGCCACTGCGATGATTCGATGATGATCGAGCCATGCTGTCTGGCGTAATCGCGCCAAACGCCCGCCACAAAGACCGATCCCTGGGGCAGTAAGCCAAGCCGCTGGATGCTTCCCGGCTCCCATGCGTAGAGATCACGCATGGCCTCGCTCACCCACACACTGGGTATGGTTGGATGGGGGTCGAGTAGCTGCCCGGTGATCGGCAGCCTATCCTGGGGGGTGTTTAGCGGCAACGCACGAACAATCACAGCAATTGGCGGGCGCTCGGCAAGCATGGGCCACTCCAGCACTTGCTGAAACTCGGTGCGCCTTAGGCCTTCGAGCTGCGACAATTGTAATTGCTCATCGGGCGATAGGCTTGCCTCGCCTTTTTGGATGCGCGCATACACATCGGCGGGCAGCACATGGTCAAGCCACTCGCTTACCGCGAGGCGAAAGCTGCTGATCATCAGACTCACCGCCACGCAGAGCGCCACACTTGCAATCATGCCGGTCATGCTTAAGCTTATCGACTGAGGTAAGTAGTTGGCACGCTTGACCGCTAACCAGCTAATGGGGTGCTTGGTTGCTGGGCCTGTCAGGCTACGTGCCATACGCTCAACGAGTGTGGGCATCGCTAGTAGTCCTGCAAGTAGCCATGTAAACAAGCAAACATAGGCACCAAGCGGTACGCCCTCCACGGGTTCAAGCAAGAGGCAGCATGCGCCCAAGCAGGTAAGTACCATTGCCGCGAGAGCAAGTTGCTTGCTGGTAAACCATGGCGGTGGCTGCGCGCCTTTGAGTGCTGCCACCGCCGTTACTCGGCCAAGACTTTTTACGGCAAGCCAGGAGCCAAACCAGGCTACGAGAATGCCCAAGCTTGCGTGAAAACCCAGCAGCCACAGAGGTAGATTTAAAGCCCTTGAGCTTGTCTTGAGTACGCCTGCACCGAGATCTCCGCCTGTGAGTGAGAGCAAAAACCAGGCGCAAACCGAGCCGATGATTAATCCGATCACCGAGCCGATGGCACCTATCAGCAGGGCTTGGAACCTCATAAAGGCCTGAATGCTTTTGGCATCTGTACCTAGCACCTGAAGAATCGCCAGTGAGCCCAACTGTCTTGCCGTCATTAATTGCATATTGGACTGGACAATAAATACCCCGGTGAGCAAAGCAACAAGGGCGAGAATCGCAAGATTCACGCGATACGCGCGTGAGAGATTCGACATCCGTTCGGCCTCATCCTCGGGTTTGATAAGCGAGAGCATCAGTTCGGGATGCTTTGCTCTCAGGGCATCAAGCAGTTCGGCGGGCCAATCCTTGCTGCTTGCGCCTTGGGCCCAGCGCATATCGATTCGCGAGAGGCGATCCTTGTGGGTGGCGAGGGCTTGCAAGCTGCCAATGTCAATGACAAAGACCGAGGATTCGTTGCCAGCCTGGGCAAGACGGCCAGCAATCACAAAGTCCTCACTTCGACCCTCCATGCGAAGCCTTATCACTGCACCCTCGGGCTCAATGCCAAGCCTTTGAAGCTGCTGCCAAAGGCGTGGGCTTGCATAAAGCTGATTGCCACCAAACCATGCATCGCTCGCCTCGGGGCTGCCTATATTTGGACTCAATTGCGGGTGAACATGAATCGACCGGAATAGGTCGATGCCGAATAGCTCGACGCCCTGGGGGAAAGTGCTGCGCAAATCAATGACTTCGGCCGATGACGCTGAGGCTTTCAGCGTTTGCATTTGTGCGCTTTTAACAAGCACTGGCGCGGCGCTGGCGTTCGCTTGATACTGCTGCAGACTTGCAAAAACCGAGGCGCTGAATTCCTTCTCCGCCGCGCGCAGACTTGCATCGGCTTGCCCATTGATACTTGCCAGGGCCGACTTGAATTCACTCAGTGCACTGCGATTCACCAAGTCAATCGCTAAGCCCATGGCCACACCAATGCCTATGACCAGTGCCGCTAAGGCGTTCCGAAAGCGGTAGAGCCGGAGTTGCTCAAGGCTGAGGCGGCGGGCAAGGGGCCAGGGTAGGCCAAACATACGGTTCACGATCATGCCAGCTGCAGTTTGCCCTGACTCAGCTTCCAGCAGGGTTTAAACAGGCTCGCACGCTGCAAGTCGTGTGTCACAAACAAAAGTGCGCAATCGCTTTGAGCAAGGACCTGTTGTAGTAGGCTCATCACCGCATCGGCCGAATCTGGGTCGAGATTGCCCGTTGGTTCGTCAGCAAGAATTAAACGCGGTCCATGGATAACGGCGCGTGCGATGGCAACGCGTTGTTGCTCCCCGCCCGAGAGCTCACTGGGCCTTGCATGGGCACGATCACTTAGACCTAATTGGTCTAACAGGTCCGATGCCCTAGCTACGGCTGACTTTTCAGAAGCGCCTAACAATAGCGCAGGAACTGCTACATTTTGTAGCGCGTTTAAATGAGGAAGCAAATGGAAGGCCTGAAAGATGAAGCCAATGGATTCAGCACGCAGTCTTGCGCTTTGCTGGGCATCAGCGGCCTTCATCGGTTTGCCGCCAATCAAAATGCTGCCTTCATCCGCTTCCTCAAGGCCTGCGATGAGGTGAAGCAAGGTTGACTTACCGCTTCCAGATGCACCGATGAGCGAGGCGCGTTGACCAGGCTCTAGTTCTAGATCTAATCGATCGAGTAGTAGCTTACCCTGCTGGTATCGCTTCGATAGCGATCTAACCTCGAGAATCTTTGTCATGTATCGACGCTTTCCCGCTGTTTGCAAACGATCGCATAAAAGCCAAGCCGGCCGCTAGGCGGCCGGCTTGGCGCAAACCCAATGCATATGGGTCTTAGAGCATATGACTCCGGGCTAGGCCGAAGGAGGGCTTACTTTGTGGCGAGAATCCACTTGGCAAGGGTTTCAGCTTCAGCGGCAGAAACCTGGGGGTTGGCGGGCATAGGAATTTGACCCCATACACCGACGCCGCCTTTTTGAATCTTCTGTGCCAGATTCTTCGCTGCACCTGCATCTTTTGCGTACTTCGCAGCAACATCTTTATAGGAGGGGCCAATCAATTTTTTGTCGGGTGCGTGGCAGGCCAAGCAGTTCTTTGCTTTGGCAAGATCAGCGCTTGCAAGGGCGGGCTTAGCAGCAAAGCTGCCAAGTGCAATCACAAGAGCACTCACAGATAACGTAACGATCTTCATAGTCAGGTCCTGATTAGCTAGTACAAGGAAAATTTAACGAGAACAAGTTGCCAGGAAGTGTAACCGAGGCTCAATCAAGGGATCAAACGACATCTCGTGGCCCATCAAAAAGCTTGTTCAAGCATCGGTCACCGCGCCCTTACTTGCCGATGTAGCAAGCTTGGCAAACTTATATAGCACGCCACTTGTATATCGAGGCGCTGGCGCTTTAAACGCTGCTTGGCGAGCTTGCATTTCCTCATCAGGGATATTGAGTTGGAGCAAGAGCTGGTGGGCATCAATCGTGACCGAATCGCCCTCATGGATCAGTGCGATTGGGCCACCGACCGCAGCTTCCGGTGCAACATGACCCACGACCATGCCCCACGTGCCCCCTGAAAAACGCCCGTCTGTGATCAAACCGACCGATTCGCCCAGTCCTGCGCCGATAATCGCCGAGGTTGGTGCAAGCATCTCTGGCATGCCCGGCGCACCTTTTGGACCTAGATAGCGGAGCACCACAATATCGCCCGCCTTGATCTTGCCCTCCATAATCGACTTCATGGCTGAAGCTTCATCGTCGAAGACGCGTGCGGGGCCTGTGATCACCGGGTTTTTCAGGCCGGTGATCTTGGCAACGCTTCCTTCGGGCGCGAGGTTGCCCTTAAGAATGGCCAAATGCCCCTGGGCGTAAATGGCTTGATCGATCGGGAAAATGACGTCTTGGTCGGCGGCAGGCTTTGAAGGCACATCGGCAAGCTCTTCTGCGAGGGTTTTCCCGGTGATCGTCATGCAATGACCGTGAATAAGGCCTGCATTCAGAAGAATCTTGAGCACTTGTGGGATACCGCCTGCCCGGTGAAGATCGACCGCCATGTATTTCCCGGAGGGCTTTAAATCGCAAAGAACAGGCACGCGCTTGCGAATGCGCTCAAAATCATCGATCGACCAGGCAACCCCGGCGCTGTGGGCAATCGCCAAATAATGCAATACCGCATTGGTTGATCCGCCGGTCGCCATGATCAAGGTGACCGCATTCTCGATGGATTCACGCGTGACGATGTCACGCGGTTTGAGCCCCTTTTTCACGGCTGCGATTAATACCTCAGCCGAGCGCGCTGCCGAATCGGCTTTCTCGGCATCGGGATTAGCCATCGTGCTCGAGCCGAGCAGACTCATACCAAGCGCCTCAAACGAAGAAGACATGGTATTCGCGGTATACATACCGCCGCATGAGCCACTGCCGGGCACCGCATTACGTTCGATGCCCTCGAAATCTTCCTGACTGATCCGACCGTGGGTAAATTCGCCGACCGCCTCAAACACCGAAACAATCGAAAGATCCTTGCCTTTCCATCGCCCAGGTTTGATCGTTCCCCCGTAGACGTAAATCGCTGGCACATTGGATCGGCAAATGCCCATCATGCCTCCAGGCATATTTTTGTCGCATCCGCCAATCACCAAAACACCGTCCATCCACTGACCTTGAACGACGGTTTCCACGCAATCAGCGATGACTTCGCGGGATATCAGCGAGTATTTCATCCCTTCGGTACCCATCGACATGCCGTCTGAAATGGTTGGCGTACCAAACATTTGCGGGTTTGCGCCTGCTTTGCGGATTGCTGCGTCCGCTGCGTCGGCGAGTACTTGCAAACCGGAATTACAAGGCGTGACGGTGGAATGGCCATTAGCAATCCCTATAAAGAGCTTGCTCATATCGTCGGGCTTATAGCCCATGGCATAAAACATCGAACGATTGGGTGCTCGCGCAACGCCTTCGGTGATATGGGCTGAACGCTCGTTTTCGGCCATCGCAGGGTCCTCCATGAAAGCTTGGATGGTAGCAAAGCGCGATCGCCTGGCCTATTGAATGGCCACTGTCAGCGAGCAAGGCGTGCCACAATTCGCCGATGCCGATGATTCACCCACAATTTGACCCCATTGCCTTCAGCTTAGGACCTTTAAGTGTCCGTTGGTACGGTTTGATGTACTTGATTGCTTTTGCGCTCTTTTTTTTATTGGGGCGCTGGCGATTGAGGCAGCCTGGATTCGCCGCCGGCAGCGGGCTCAATCCCCAACGGTTTGAAGACTGCCTTTTTTGGGGCGCACTCGGGGTGATCATTGGGGGGCGTCTTGGTTATGTCATTTTTTATAAGCCATCTTTCTTTCTCGCGCACCCAGAGCAGATTTTTGCAGTTTGGCAGGGTGGCATGGCCTATCACGGCGGTCTCATCGGCGTGATTGTTGCTATTTGGCTCTACACAAAACGGCAATCGTTGGCTTTTTGGCCGGTGATCGATTTCATTGCACCGCTTGTTCCCTGGGGGCTTGCGGCGGGACGGCTTGGCAACTTTATCAACGGTGAATTATGGGGAAGACCAAGCAATGTACCTTGGGCGATCATCTTTCCTCAGGCGGGGGATCATTTGCCACGCCATCCATCACAGCTCTATCAGTTCGCGGGTGAGGGCTTGCTGCTAGGACTCTTGCTTTGGTGGTACAGCAGTAAGCCTCGCAGACCAGGCCAGATTAGCGGTATGTTTTTAATCGGGTATGGTTTTGCAAGATTTTTGGCTGAATTTGTGCGGCAGCCTGACGCCTTTTTGCCAAGCCTCGCATTGGAACTAACCATGGGACAATGGCTGTCTGTCCCGATGATCGTTTTAGGTTTTGTTTTAACAGGGTTCGCGAAAACACAAAAGGAGACGAAAAATGCAGAACGATGATACGAAAGCCGCTCAGTCAGTAGGCCGTCGTGCAGCGCTTGGCGCTCTCGGTGCTGTCTCAGCGCTTGCAGGGCTTTGCTCACTTGCACCACAAATTGCACGCGCTCAGGCATGGCCTACAAAACCCGTCAAACTGATTGTGCCCTTTGCCGCGGGTGGTGGAACCGATGCCTTCGCGCGTCCTTTAACCAAAGTTTTATCGGCAGCTTTCGGGCAGTCGTTTGTGATTGACAATCGCGCAGGAGCAGGCGGAACGCTTGGGGCAGAGCTTGCTGCGAAGTCACCGGCAGATGGTTACAACTGGCTTGTTGGCGCCGTGCATCACACCATAGCTGTGTCGCTATATCCCAAGCTTGGCTATGATTTACAGAAAGATCTAATGCCTTGTACGATGCTTGCCTCCGTACCCAATGTTGTAGTGATTAATCCGCAGCGATTACCTCAGATTAAAAGCTTTGCTGATTTTCAAAAGTATGTAAAGGCTAACCCAGGCAGACTCAATTTCGCCTCGGCGGGTAATGGCACCGCCCACCATCTCATCGTTGAAATGTGGAAAACAGCGACAGGCTCGCAGGCACAACATGTTCCTTACCGAGGAGCCGGACCGGCGATGGCTGATTTACTTGCCGGGCAGGTGGACTTTATGTTTGACGGTCTTGGAACTTCGGTTCCTCACATCAATAGCGGCAAACTGCTGGCCCTTGCCGTCACCACAGCCAAGCGTTCCTTCGCGCTTCCCAATGTACCCACACTTGCCGAAGTAGGTGTTCCAGGTTTTGATGCTGGGACGTGGTACGGCATTTGGGCACCAGCAGGCACTTCGCCCGAGACGGTTTCTCGTTTGCAACAAGAAGTTGCTAAAGCGCTCGCTGGCTCCGAACTTGCTGCTATTTGGAAGACTTTGGGCGCTGAGCCTGGGGGGCAGGCACCTGCAGAATTTGCCAAGCTGATTGATGGCGAAGTTCGCAAATGGTCCAAAGTCGTTAAGGACTCTGGCGCAAAAATAGATTGATGCATTAATGACGATTGATCGAAAAGGTTTTTAAGATGGCCGGTCCACTTTCTCATATTCGGGTTCTTGATTTAAGCCGGGTCCTGGCAGGCCCTTTTGCAGGTCAAAACATGGCTGACCTGGGCGCTGAAGTTATTAAGGTTGAACGCCCATTAAAGGGCGATGATTCACGAGCCTTTGGCCCGCCTTATTTATCAGATGCTGAAGGCAAGCCAACTTCGGAGGCGGCTTATTTTCTTGCCGCCAATCGTGGCAAAAAGTCGATCACGATTGATCTTTCCAAGCCTCAAGGACAGGATTTAGTGAGAAAGCTTGCTGCAAGCTGTGATGTCTTAATCGAAAATTATAAATTTGGTGATTTAGAACGATATGGTCTGGATTACGAAACTTTGAAGTTGCTCAACCCGCGACTCATTTATTGCTCAGTCACCGGATTTGGTCATTCAGGACCTTACCGCGAACGGCCAGGCTATGATTTCATGGTCCAGGGCATGAGCGGCCTGATGAGTGTGACCGGTCATGCCGATGGGCTACCCGGTGGAGGGCCTATGCGGGTTGGCGTGCCGATTATCGACATACTCACGGGGATGTACGCAAGCATTGCTATTTGTGCTGCACTTGCCAATCGCGAAAAGACAGGGGAGGGCCAGCATATCGACATGGCATTACTCGATACCGCTATGGCCTTTTTGTCCATTCAAGGCATGAGCTATCTCACCACCGGTCATGCCCCAGGGCGTATCGGCAACACGCATCCAACGATCGTTCCTTATCAGGTGATTCCCACGCAAGATGGTGCGGTGGTCTTAGCATGTGGCAACGACAATTTGTTTCAGAAGTTTTGTAAAGCCGCTGACTGCGAGCATCTCGCAAGCGATCCAAGGTTTTCTAAGAATGCCTCAAGGGTTCAGCATCGTGAAGCACTCGATGCCATTCTCAACGAACTTTTCAGCAAGCGCACCACCAAGGCCTGGGTGGCCTTGCTCGAGGAGGCTGGTGTACCTAATGGACCGATCAACACAATCCATGAGGCTTTCGAGGAGGAGCAGGTAAAGGCTCGCGGCATCCGCTTTGACCTCCCCCATCCTCTGGCGGGCTTTGTGCCACAGATCGCGTCGCCGATGCGTTTTTCATCAACGACGATTCATCACGAGGTACCCCCTCCTACACTCGGTCAACACACAGACGCCGTGCTAAAAGACCTCGGACTGAGTGACTTGCAAATTGCTGAGTTGCGCGCTGGCGGGGCGATCTAGGATTTAGCTGAAAACGCTTCCATTTTTCAAATCGTAGGCCGCTGCAAACTCAGCGGCCGATTGTTTCTTCCCGTCCTCATGCTTCAATTTGAAGACCTCGATTCGCCCGCCCTGTACGGTGATGAAAAAGCTTTTCTCACTTAAATCGGTGACCTCGCCAATTTTTCCTTTAACCGCTCCAAAAGTTCTCACCAGATGTTTGCGGGCATCGAAAAATTGAACCTTTTTGCCCGCAAGCATGCCCCAGGCGCCAGGGGCAGGGTTGCAACCTCGGATAAGGTTATAAACATAATCAGCATGATTGGCCCAGTTTATCCTTGCTTCGGCAGCGCGACACCAACCCTCGTAGCTGGCAAGATTCTCGTCTTGGATCAATTCATGATGCTTGCCGGCGTAGACCAAGTCCGCGGCCTCAAGCATGGCTGCAACCCCCATCGGAAACAAGCGATCGAAGTAAACCGTGCCAAGTGTGTCATCGTCTGAAATGACAGTTTCTTTTTGGAGCACGACCGCTCCTTCGTCAAGGCCGTCGCTAGGCCTGAAAATCGTCAGACCCGTCTTCTTGTCACCGCGAATGATAGGCCAATTGATTGAACTTGGTCCGCGATAGCGTGGCAGTAGGGAAGGGTGATATTGTATCGTTCCAAGACGTGGAATGTTTACAAATTCCTGTGGCGCAAACTGCAACACAAATGCCATGATGCCGATGTCAACTTGCAAGGCTCTCATCGCCTCGATCGCTTCAGGCTCTCGCAAGGATTTAAACTGATAAACCGTCAAAGCCTTTTCTTGCGCCAAGACCTTGAGTGGGTCGGGTTTTGCACCCTCTTTTTCAGGGGCACAAAAGACACCAGCAACCTCGTCACCTCGCGCTAAAAACGCTTCGAGTACCGACTTGCCGAAATCTTGCTGTCCAATGATGGCCACACGCATGTTTACTGCTCCTTATGCTTTTTTAGCAGGGGCAGACATCGCACCTGCCGCTCGTAGACTGTCAATCGTTGAGGCGTCGTAGCCCAATACTTGGGCAAGGACCTCGTCGTTGTGCTCGCCCAACGTGGGTGAGCGGCTGATGATGGCAGGGGAGTCGGATAGTTTGATCGGCATGCCCACGTTGTACCAGGACCCGCGTTGCGGGTGATCAAGTTCAACATACATATCTCTTCCTCGTACGTGCTCATCGTCGGCCAAATCGGCCGTCGACATAATGGGGCCGCAAGGTACGTCAAGTTCATTGAGAATCGCCATGAACTCACGCTTGGTATAGGAGGATGCGAATTGGGTAATAAGCGACCACATTTCGTTTTGGTGCTTGCGCCGCTCTGCAATCGTTGCAAATTTCGCTTCGGTCGCAAGATCAGGACGGCCAAGACTCGGTCCAATTCGCTTTGCAAGCGCGTCCCATACCGCTTCTTGGACAACGACATAAATAAAGTCATTGGGTCCGCCAGGCTTGCACTGAATCGCGTTACCAAGTTGACCACCACCTGAATCATTGCCTGCGCGCGGCGTTTCGCTTAGGCCTTCGGTGGGCACTGAGTATTCGGGCAGTGGCCCCCGACTCAGGCGTTGGTGGTCACGAAATTTGACGCGGCAAAGATTCATGACTGAATCCATCATCGCCACCTCGACATACTGGCCAAGGCCGGTACGATGGCGCTGCTGCAGCGCACCGAGTAATCCGATGGCCAAATGCAAGCCTGTGCCAGAGTCGCCGATTTGCGCGCCGGTGACAAAGGGGGGGCCATCAGGCACGCCCGTGGTGCTCATGGCCCCACCCATCGCCTGAGCAACATTTTCGTAGGCCTTGAACTCCGCATAAGGGCCACTTGAACCAAAACCCTTGATCGAACCCATGACAATCCTTGGATTGATCTGGTGAATCTTCTCCCAAGTAAACCCGAGTCGATCGAGCACACCAGGGCCAAAATTTTCCATAACGATATCGCAAACTTTGAGCAAATCAACAAAAATCAGCTTGCCCTCGGCTGGCTTCATGTTGACCGTGATCGAACGCTTATTGCAATTGAGCATGGTGAAATAAAGGCTATCCGCGCCAGGCACATCGCGAAGCTGCCCTCGGGTTGCGTCACCCTGTGGGGGTTCGAATTTAATAACATCTGCTCCCATCCAGGCGAGCAATTGTGAACAGGTAGGACCGGCTTGGACGTGTGTCATATCCAAGATACGAATGCCTTGAAGCGCTTGACTCATGAAGACCTCTCGAGAAAGAAAAAAGGGATTAGCATGCGACGCTTGGGGCCATGGAGGCTTAGCTCTTTTTCGCGCCGCTTTGCGGATTTAAATTGGTTAGTCGGCCGCTTTCTGTGCCCGCCCTCTCGTCAATGACAGCATTGATGAGCGTTGGATGGCCCGAGCGAATGCCTTCTTGGATGGCTGCTGCGAGTTCATCGGGCGTGGTGACGTGCTTTCCAATACCACCAAAGGCTGCAATCATTTTGTCGTAGCGTGCGCCCTTGACAAAAACGGTCGGGGCAACATCGCTGCCGCCAGTAGGATTTGTATCGGTACCACGATAAACGCCGTTGTTGTTGAAAATGACCGTAGTGATTGGCAAGTTATAACGGCATATTGTTTCAACTTCCATACCGCTAAAGCCAAAGGCACTATCGCCTTCGATGGCCACAACGGGTTTCCCACTGGTGACTGCCGCGCCAATAGCGTAGCCCATACCAATGCCCATCACACCCCTTGTACCCGAATCGAGCCGCTTTCTCGGCTTTGCCATGTCGATAATGCTGCGAGCGTAGTCAAGGGTATTTGCGCCCTCGTTGACCAAATACACATCCGGGTGCTCGCGCATGACATCGCGAATCGCACGCAAAGCGCTATGAAAATTCATGGGGCTTGGATTGGCGTTGAGACTTGCACTCATCTTTTCGATGTTTTTAGCTTTTTTCTCGGCTACTGCATTCACCCACGATGGGTCGGCTCGAGCGAAGTCACCACCCATCGCCGCTAAGAGTGCCTCCACACAAGAGCCAATATCACCGACTAAGGGTGCGTCGATCGGTACATTGCTATCCATTTCGGTAGCCGCTATGTCGATTTGGACAAAGCGCTTACTCGCCCACTGTTTCTCCTCCGCACCCCAAGTTGCACCCTTGCCGTGTGATAGGAGCCAGTTCAACCGCGCGCCGATCAAAAGTACCGTATCGGCTTGGGCCAGCACAAAAGAACGCGCGGCAGACGCAGATTGAGGATGGGTATCGGGTAGTAGTCCTTTAGCCATCGACATGGGCAGATAGGGAATACCCGATCGTTCAATGAGCGCAGCAATAGCCTCATCGGCCTGTGCATAGGCGGCGCCCTTGCCAAGCAGAATCAGCGGACGCTTGGATCCCTTAAGCACATCAAGCGCTCGCGCTACAGCGTCCGGAGCAGGAATTTGTCGAGGTGCGGGGTCAACAACCTTTACCAAGGAACGCTTGGCTGCTTCAAGCGGCATGGTTTGAGCGAGTAACTTGGCGGGCAGGTCAAGGTAAACCCCACCGGGTCGACCCGACAGCGCCGCGCGGATCGCGCGTGCAAAACCGATACCGATGTCTTCAATATGGTTGACTCTAAAGGAGGCTTTGGCGAAGGGCTTAGCGATATTAAGTTGATCCATCTCCTCGTAATCGCCCTGTTGAAGATCAACAATCTCGCGCTCACTTGATCCACTAATGAGAATCATAGGAAAACAATTAACCGTTGCATTAGCCAAAGCAACAAGCCCGTTGAGAAAGCCCGGTGCTGAAACCGTTAGTGCAATACCAGGCTTTTGGGTGATAAAGCCTGCAATGGCTGCTGCATTAGCAGCATGCTGCTCATGGCGAAAACCGATGAATCGTAGGCCTTGCGCTTGCGCAAGCCGCGCAAGGTCGGTAATCGGTATGCCAACCAATCCAAAAATAGTATCGATATCATTGGCTTTCAGTGCTTCAATTACGACGTGAAATCCGTCGGTAAGCGCAGGCCCCGCAGCGGTTTCGGATTGGGCAGCACTGCCCGCAACTTGATTTTGCTCCATGGTCTAGTCGTCTCTCTCGTTGAAATGTTATTAATCTTTATCGTGATAACTGCGATCAAAAACTACACGGCTATGACTGAGCCCTTATTGATGCCCTTTGCGCAGCCCGTACTCATAGCCCTTAATTCCGCACTACGCATAGTCCTAACTTCGCCACTACGCATAGTCCTAACTTCGCCACTACGCATAGCCCTAAATTAGCCCTTACTTTTTAGCCCTGACAAAAGCGGCCAGAACAACATCACGAGCGCAAAACCAGTGATGCCGCCAACCAAGGGGTTACTGAAAAAGATGCTGAGGTCGCCTTGTGACAAAAGCATCGACTGTCGAAACGCGTCCTCGGCACGATCGCCAAGCACCAGTGCCAGCACCAACGGTGCAAAGGGATAGTCGAGTTTCTTGAAGACATATCCCACCACACCAAAAATCACCATCAACCAAACATCAAACATCGAGTTGTGCACGGTGTATGCGCCAATGGCACAAATGACCAAAATAACGGGCGCAATAATCGAAAATGGAATCCGCAAGATCGCAGCAAAAAGTGGAACGGCACTTAAGACGATGATCAATCCGACCACATTCCCAAGATAAATACTGGCGATCAGACCCCAGACAAAATCCTTTTGCTCAACAAAGAGCAAGGGACCAGGTTGGAGGCCCCAAATCAATAAGCCGCCGAGCAATACCGCTGCTGTGGGCGATCCGGGAACGCCGAGCGTTAGCATGGGAAGCAAGGCTGAGGTGCCCGCGGCATGGGCAGCAGTTTCGGGCGCTACAACCCCTTCCATCTCGCCTTTTCCAAAATGCTCACCGCGGGGTGACATACGCTTGGCGAGCCCATAGCTCATAAACGACGCCGGTGTTGCGCCTCCGGGAACCACGCCCATGAAGCAGCCAACGATCGAGCTGCGTACCGAAGTAAGCCAATAGCGCGGCAGTTCTTTCCAGGTTTCAAGCACGGTGCGCAAATTGAGCTTGGCCTTTGCGCCCTTGAAGGCTAGTCCCTCTTCAAGTGTCTGCAGAATCTCACCGATGCCGAAAAGGCCAATCACCGCAATCAAGAAATCAAAACCTTTTAGTAGTTCGGTCTGTCCGAAAGTCAATCGAAGCTGCCCCGTAACGGTATCAAGACCGACCGAGGCGAGGGCGAATCCAACCATCATCGCAGTGATGGTTTTCATCGCCGATCCTTTTGCCATCCCAACAAAGGCACAGAAAGTCAGCAAATACACCGAGAAAAACTCCGGCGGGCCAAACTGAAGCGCGAAATTGGCAACCACCGGCGAAAGAAAGGTAATGAGAATCACCGCCACGAATGCACCGACGAATGAAGAGGTAAAGGCAGCAGCAAGCGCCTGACCAGCTTTGCCAACACGAGCCATCGGGTAGCCATCAAAGGTTGTCGCCACTGACCAGGGCTCACCCGGAATGTTAAAAAGAATAGAAGTAATAGCGCCACCAAACAAGGCGCCCCAATAAATGCAAGAAAGCAAAATAATGGCCGACGTTGGCGGCATGGTAAAGGTCAGCGGCAGCAGTATGGCGACGCCGTTGGCGCCTCCTAGTCCTGGCAGCACGCCAATAATCACACCAAGTAAAACGCCGATCACCATCAGCATTAAATTGAACGGGGACAGGGCAATCGAAAAGCCCTGAATCAATGATTGGATCTCATCCATGTGATGTCCTAATATTTGATTTGCCGAAAGCGCTTGCTATAACCAATCGCTCGCTGATGCCCGGGGGCTTCCTGGGTCGAGCATTAAGCAAGACCTAGCATGGCCTCAATCGGGCCTTTCGGTAGTGGGACGGTGAACCACATCTCAAACATCACAAAAAAGAGCAGGCTTACGCCTATTGAAATTGGCACGATCATGGCTAGGCCATAGCCTCCAAGTCGCCACATGAAAGCCGCGATGAAAAGGGTCGACGCCAGATAAATTCCGAGCCATTGAATCAGTCCGACATAGACGATCGTTGGAAGCAACACCGTGAGTACCAGTCCCAGCGCCTTTTTTGATACAAATGACTCGTCGGCGGATGCTTTAAACGCTTTGATCAAATTGATCAGACTTGTTATACAAATGATCAGACCGATATAAAAGGGAAAATAACCCGCCTGAGGTCCGTCTTCCGCCCAACTTGCTCCGATGCGCCAGCTGTCGCCAACGACAATAATTCCTAAGGCGAGTAGGCCAATCGATATTGCGATCTCCATGCTTCGACGGCTTGTTGCAGAAACTTCAGGCACTTGTTCAAGGTCAGGCTCTTTATTCACCATGATTCTCCCTCTGCCACCGGCGCCACGCACCGGTGGTCACTGATTGATGAGCTATGCCAAGCAGGAAAAAGATTTACTTGCCGCGGCCAGCTAAGAATCCCGCTGACTTCATCAGCATCATGTGCCGAGCTTCTTCTTTACCAAGCCAGTCAGTAAAGGCAGCACCGTTCATGGTTGTGGTGTTAAATGCACCACGCTCCATAAACTCCTTCCACTCGGGGGTTTCACGGACCTTTTGCAGCAGATCAATGAAGAATTTTTGCTGATCGGCGCTTACCTCGGGTGCCATAAAAATGCCTCGGAGCATGACATATTCCACATCGAGGCCTGACTCTTTGCATAAGGGAATATCGGACCATGCCATGGTGTCGGTGACTTTTGCCTTGTAAGGCATGCGCTTGCTATCGAAAACACACAAGGGGCGCAACTTGCCACCACGCCATTGAGCCACCGCTTCAATCGGATTGTTGACGGTTGAGTCGACATGTTTGCCGACCAATTGAACCGCGACTTCGCCACCGCCCTTAAAGGGCACATAAGTAAATTTCACATCCGCTTGCTTTTCCATCGCAACCGTGATGATTTGGTCCTCTTGCCGTGACCCGGTACCCCCCATTTTTAGCTTGCCCGCACCTGCCGCTTTGGCTGCTGCGACATACTCCTTGGCATTCTTGTAGGGCTTTTCAGCATTGACCCAAAGCACGAACTGATCAAGTGCCATCATTTGTAGCGGTGTGAGATCGCGCCAGTTAAACGGCACATCAGTCGCAAGCGGTGTCGTAAACAGATTCGATAGCGTTATCACAAGCTTGTGGGGGTCACCCTTCGAACCCTTCATCATCAGAAAGCCTTCTGCGCCCGCACCGCCGCCCTTATTTAGCACCACCATGGGCTGCTTCATTAAATTGTGTTTGGAAACCACAGTTTGGATAAAACGCGCCATCTGATCTGCGCCACCGCCCGTGCCTGCTGGAACAATAAATTCGACGGCCTTAGTCGGCTCCCAAGCCTGACTCAGGCTGGGGAAGGTTGCCCCGCTCATTAAGGCGCAAACGGCCAAAGCAACTCGGGTAGGCCGCTTAATCGAACGTATCGCTTGAAGTACCGGCTTTTTGAGCGACTGTTGAAGGCGCTCCAACATCGATTGCTTTGATCTAAAAGGCACAACGCTTGAATGACTCATCTCGGGCTCCTTGACATGAATGGCCTTATTGAATGGAACCCGCACGTGCCATTAAGCCGTTGCAAGCCCCAATCGCCCAACGAAGTAAAGGCCCTAGAACAAACCCACCACCTTCCCGTCCACCCAGTCGATCTTGGCTGCTGATGGAACCTTTGGCAGGCCCGGCATCGTCATGATGTCACCGCAGACCATCACGACAAATTCAGCCCCAGCCGCTAGCCGCACCTCCCTCACGTTGATGACGTGACCTTCAGGTGCTCCTCGCAACTGTGGATCGGTGGAAAAGGAGTACTGGGTCTTGGCCACACACACCGGGTAATGCCCATAGCCGTCGTCTTGCAATTTCCGGATCTGAGCGCGCACCTTGGCGTCACATGTGACCTCGCTGGCCCGATAAACCCGCTTAGCGATCAGGTTAATCTTATCCCATAAGGTTTCATTTTCTTCATAAACGAAACGTGGGGTCGACGGCTGGTCACAAAGTTCGACCACGATTTGTGCTAATTCGGCGGCTCCCTTGCCACCATCAGACCAATGGGTGGCTAGGACAACTTTGACGCCAAGCGCTGACATGCGCTGTTTGAGCATGTCGATCTCCGCGGGGGTGTCGCTATTAAAGCGGTTAATGGAGACCACACAAGGAATGCCATAAATCGTTGAAACATTCTCGACGTGACGCTCGAGGTTGACAATACCTTTGTCTAGGGCAGATAGGTTTTCTTCAGTGATGGTTTTTAGATCGGCGCCACCGTGATACTTCATCGCACGAACGGTCGCAACGATGACGGCTGCAGAGGGCCGGAGCCCAGACTTTCGGCACTTGATGTCGAGAAACTTTTCAGCGCCCAGGTCAGCACCAAAGCCTGCCTCGGTAACCACGTAATCAGCAAGCCGCAAAGCCGATTGCGTGGCAAGCACAGTATTGCAGCCATGGGCGATATTGGCAAAAGGACCACCGTGCACAAAGGCGGGGTTATTCTCAAGCGTCTGAACGAGATTGGGTGCCAGGGCGTCTTTGAGTAAGACCGTCATCGCGCCGTGAGCTTGCAAGTCACGGGCATACACGGCCTTTTGCTCCCGTGTATAGCCAACGACAATATTGCCGAGACGAGTCTTTAAATCCTCCAATGAGGTTGCGAGACAGAATATGGCCATCACTTCTGAGGCCACCACAATGTCAAAGCCGTCCTCTCGGGGATAACCATTGGCCGGACCGCCAAGCGATTGCACGATATGGCGCAAGGCACGATCGTTCATATCCACGACGCGCTTCCACTGAATACGGCGAACATCAATACCTAGCTCGTTGCCGTGGTGAATGTGGTTGTCGATCATCGCAGCAAGCAAATTATTCGCTAGTGCGATGGCCGAGAAGTCGCCGGTGAAATGCAGGTTGATATCTTCCATCGGGACGATTTGTGCATGGCCACCCCCTGCCGCACCTCCCTTGACCCCGAAAACCGGGCCGAGCGAGGGCTCCCGTAGGCAGATGATGGCCTTTTTACCGATGTAGTTAAGCGCATCGCCAAGGCCGACGGTTGTGGTGGTCTTGCCTTCACCAGCAGGTGTGGGGCTGATGGCAGTGACCAAGACCAGCTTACCTTGCGGTTGGTCCTTTAATTGATCTAGAAAATTGAGTGATACCTTGGCTTTGTAGTGACCATAAGGTTCAAGATGTTCTGGCGCTATGCCAAGCTTTTCTTGAGCAAGCTTTGCGATGGGTTGCATGTTTGCCGCTTGGGCGATTTCGATATCTGATGCCATGGTATGCCTCGCGAAATGAGCGCTAAATCGTTACAGTACTTGCCACTTGGGCAAGTGCTTGTCCACCGCCATAGCTTGCACGCACGGGCACTGGGCCACCACGTTCAACGCGTACAGCGCAATACTTGAACTCGGGAATCTTGCCAAAAGGATCCAAGACGGGATTGGTGAGCTTATTGGCTGCCGCTTCGTAATAGCAGAACGGTATAAACAATGAACCTAAGGGTGTGCCTTCATCAGCGCGCGCATAAAGCGATATGGACCCACGGCGCGACGTCACCGTGATAATGTCACCGGGCTTGACTTGCCAGCGCGCAAGCTCATCAGGATGCGCTGAAGCGACTGGCTCAGGTTCGATGGCATCGAGTACCCCAGCACGGCGTGTCATTGCACCGGTATGCCAGTGTTCTAATTGTCGACCGGTGATCAACACTTCGGGGTAGTCAAGATCGGGTTGCTCTGCGGCTCGAATTAAATCAGCTGGTACAAGTTGCGCCTTACCGCTTGGTGTTGGGAACTTGTCGGTGAAGATGACCGATTGCCCGGGGTGGCCCTCGGTGGGGCAGGGGTAGGTGACTGCCGAGTCCTTCTCAAGCCTTTCCCAGGTAATGCCCGCGATCGAATCCATGCCCTTGCGCATTTCCTCGAAAACGTCACGCGGATGCTTGTAGTGCCAATCAAGTCCAAGCCTTTGTCCCATGTCGACCAGGATAGCCCAGTCCTCTCGCGCCTCGCCAGGCGATTGAATCGCTTTTCGGCCAAGCTGAACAAGCCGGTCTGTATTGGTCACCGTACCATCTTTCTCGGGCCAGGCGCTTGCCGGCAGCACCACATCAGCCAGATAGGCCGTCTCGGTTAGGAAAATATCTTGTACGACCAGATGTTCGAGGCTTGCCAATCCCTCGCGTGCATGATTGGCGTCGGGGTCTGACATGGCCGGATTTTCACCCATCACATACATGCCCTTAATGGTCTTATCGCAGGCTGCATTGATAATTTCGACAACGGTTAAGCCAGGCCTTGGATCAAGGCTCGTTGCCCAAAGTCGCTCGAATCGCTCGCGAGCACCGGGATTGTCGACTCGCTGATAGTCGGGAAAGACCATCGGGATCAGACCCGAATCTGATGCGCCTTGCACATTGTTTTGCCCACGCAGTGGGTGCAGACCAGTGCCTGGGCGCCCGATTTGCCCTGTGACCATGGCAAGTGCAATGAGGCAGCGCGCGTTGTCAGTGCCATGAACATGCTGCGAGATGCCCATACCCCAGAGAATCATCGACGCCGGTGAACTGGCGTAAAGCCTTGCCACCTCTCGAATTGTGGCTGCAGGTATGCCACAGATCGGCGCCATTTTTTCGGGGGTGAACGCTCTCACATTTTCGGCAAGCGCTTCGTAGCCTAGGGTGCGGTCTTCGATAAACGCCTTATTTGCCAAACCTTCCTCAACGATGACATGCAGCATTGCATTGAGTAACGCCACATCGGTATCGGGGTTGAATTGCAAGACGTGACTGGCATGTCGCGCGAGCTCGGTGCGGCGCGGGTCTGCGACGATCAAACGCGTGCCATGCTTAACCGCATTTTTGATCCATGTTGCAGCAACCGGATGGTTCACCGTAGGATTTGCGCCGATCACGATGACCACCGAGGCCTTCGCCACATCACGCACCGGATTGGAGACTGCGCCTGAGCTTACGCCTTCCATGAGGGCTGCGACGCTTGACGCATGGCAGAGCCTTGTGCAATGGTCGACATTATTGCTACCAAAACCAGTACGAACTAATTTTTGAAACAAATAGGCTTCTTCGTTTGATCCTTTTGCAGAACCAAATCCTGCAAGCGCAGCAGGTCCGTGCGCCTCTTTAATGCGTGCTAAACCACCGGCCGCCAAAGCCATTGCCTCATCCCATGTTGCTTCTCGGAATACCGCTTGCCATTGATCTGGGTCAAGCGATTGCTTGGGGTCCTTTTTGATACCTTCGCGTCGTATCAGGGGTTTGGTCAAACGCTGTGGGTGATGAACGTAGTCAAAACCATATCGACCTTTGACGCATAATCGACCCTCATTGGCTGGTCCGTCTCTACCTTCAACGCGAACGATACGGTTATCTTGAACCATATAGGTGAGCTGACAGCCGACACCACAAAAGGGGCACACCGAATCAACAGCGCTTTGAACCGGGCTTAGCCCGGCGTCGCGTGCTGGCATCAGCGCTCCGGTTGGGCACGCCGCGACGCACTCACCGCAGGCCACACAACTTGACTCGCCCATGCGATCGTCAAAATCAAAAACGATATGCGATTGCGCGCCTCGACCGGCATAACCGATGACGTCGTTGACTTGCTCCTCGCGGCATGCCCGCAGGCATCTTGTGCATTGAATGCAAGCATCCAAATTGACGGCGATTGCCGGATGACTGAGATCACTCGCAGGATGCTTCCTCGACTCAAAGCGCGGCTTAGACAGCCCTCTAAATTGCGCCCAATGCATCAGTTCTGAGTCGGGATTTCTCTCGACCTCGGGCATATCGCTGAGAAGCAGCTCAAGTACCATCGACTGTGCTTTGTACACCCGAGCAGTCTCTGTTTTAACCTTCATATCGGATGTTGGCTTGCGACAGCATGCGGGCGCAAGCGTTCGCTCGCCCTCGACTTCCACCACACAGGCACGGCAATTGCCATCGGGGCGCAACCCAGGCGTGTAGCATAAATGGGGAATCTCAACCCCAAGTCGGTGCGCTGCCTCGATAATCGTTTCTTCGGGATTGGCGTTGACAGTCCGACCGTTGAGTTCGAAACATATGGCCGACATCAGCTCACCTCGTGGGCAAAGTGTTTCATGACGAGAAGCACGGGGTTGGGTGCGGCTTGGCCTAATCCGCAAATCGAGGCATCGATCATGGTTTGTGATAACTCTTCGATTAGCCGCTGATCCCATTGATCGCGAGCAATCAATTGATTCATTTTGCTTGTGCCGACGCGACAAGGTGTGCACTGACCACAGGATTCATGTTCAAAAAAGTGCATCAAATTTCGAGCGGCATCGCTTGCTTTGTCCTTGTCCGACAAAATAACCACGGCTGCCGATCCAATGAATGCGCCATGTGGGTTTAGGGTGTCGAAGTCCAGCGGGATATGGCCCATGCGCGCTGGCAATATGCCTCCCGATGCGCCACCCGGCAGGTAGGCATAAAAGCTGTGCCCTTCAAGCATGCCACCGGCGTACTCGTTAATCAATTCGACAACGGTTATGCCCGCAGGGGCGAGGTGAACACCGGGCTTGTTTACCCTGCCAGAGACTGAAAATGAGCGAAGGCCTTTACGCCCACGGCGGCCTTGCGCTGCAAACCATTCGCCGCCGCGCTCAACGATCTCGCGAATCCAGTAAAGACTCTCCATATTGTGCTCAAGTGTTGGCCGTCCGAATAAGCCCCGCTCGGCGACATAAGGCGGGCGCAGTCTTGGCACGCCGCGCTTGCCCTCAATCGATTCAATCATCGCCGATTCTTCCCCGCATATATAGGCACCTGCGCCTCGCCTAAGCGAAATCGCTGGCAAGGGGCAGGGCGCTTGCGCTTGTAAGGCTTTGAGTTCACGCTCGAGAAGTTGGCGGCAGTGGGCATATTCGTCGCGCAAGTAAATCCAGATGGCAGACATGCCCGTTATCTTGGCTGCAATCAGCATGCCCTCGAGGAATCGATGAGGATCTCGTTCTAAATAATAACGATCTTTAAATGTTCCTGGCTCACCTTCGTCAATATTGACCGCCATGTAACGAGGGGCAGGCTGCTGACGCAAAATGTTCCATTTTCGATAAACAGGAAATCCTGCACCGCCTAGACCACGTAAACCCGAAACTTCAAGGGCGGCAATAACCGTATCCGCGGAAAGCGCTCCTGTATCAAGTGCTTTCAGTAATTGATAGCCGCCTTGAATGATATAGTTGTGATAATCAATTGCATCAGGTGTCGAGGCCTTGGTTGCGCCTGATGACAGGGCAGCGAGCACCGCGCCTTCATCGGCTTGAACAATCGGGGTTTGCCCGAGTACGGCGATGGGCGCGTCCTCGCAGCGGCCCACACACGGAACCGCTTGAACCCTAAGTTGCTCCCCAAGCAGTTGACGCAATCGTAAAAGCAGCTTTTCTGCGCCAGCGAGTGAGCAAGTCAGGGATTCACAAACTCTTAGCGTTAAGCGGGCTGGTCTTGATTCACCTTCGCGAACAATATCGAAGTGATGATAAAAACTTGCGACTTCATAGACTTCGGCGCCAGCGATGTTCAAGTCAGCCGCCAGGGCATTGAGTAAGCCCACCGGTAAGCAAGCTTCGCTATCTTGAATCTTATGCAAATACTCGATCAGTAAGTCGCGTTGGTTTGCGGGTCCACCAAGTATGCGATGCAGGGCCTTGCGGTCTTCGCGATCGACCTGCCTGCCCTTTAAATGAGGCCGCAATCGGATTGGTTTTTCGACAACCGCTTGTGTTTTATTCAATGCTTGTCTCCTCAAAAGGCAACTTACACCAAGGTGCAACGCAGCATCTCAGCGTAGTTTATTATTTTTCATGCATATTACTGGGCGATTGATGCGTTAAACGACTCAATAGTGCGCCAAAGCATATGGAGCGATAAAAGGTATAGCGAAGCAGCAAAGTAGCGCTTAAGACGCTTGGTTGGCAATTGATGCGCCAGCGCGGCGCCTCGCGGTGCGGTAAGCATGCTGGCAAGCACGATGATCAGCAGTGCGGGCAGGTAGACATAACCAAGTGCGTGCGGCAGTTGATGATGCCAGCCGCTGTAGATGTAACCCAGCGTGCCTGCTGCCGCAATCGGAAATCCGCTTGCCGCACTTGTTCCGATGGCTACGGCGGGCGCAAGGCTGCACCAGGTCAAAAAGGGTACGGTCATAAATGCACCGCCAGCCCCAACAACAGAAGAAAGGCCGCCAATCAAACTGCCCACGAGCGTCAGGCCGCCCTGTGACGGCAGCCCTCGGCTGGCTTTCGGCTTCCGTTCGATGAGCATCTGCGTGGCCGAAAAGAGTAAAAAAGCGGCAAACCAGGCGAGCAGCCACCGAGTTTGCAATTGACTTGCCCAGTACGCACCCAGTGCGCTTCCGAGCAAGATCCCCGGCAACAGTTGCTTTGCGACATCCCATCGAACGCCACCTCGTCGGTGATGCGCACGCATGCTTGAGAGCGAGGTGAAAAGTATGGTTGCAAGCGATGTCGCAATCGCCATCCGGAGGCTATGTTCGGCATCAAGGCCTTGCTGGCGCAATAAGGCATCGACGAAGGGCACCATGATCATGCCGCCACCGATGCCGAGTAAGCCCGATAAGAAGCCCGTGCAAGCCCCCAAGAGTAGTAAGCCTGCGACGGTGAGCCATGGCAGCGCAAGGGGCAGGGAGGAAGGGAGCGCGCTCAAGATGCCTTGCTAAGCTGGTAGGCGATTGGGGTGTGGTGTCCCGCGGATGCCGTCAGGCCGGCATCCTGAACCGAGGGTTCAGAGCGGCCACAGAGGGTGCCGCATCAGGTTCGTCCGACGAGGGACGATCACAACAGCGGCACTCGAACTTCCGTAGCCTGGATGCTTATAGCATTGGTTCAAGGAATCTATGACCTTAACGTGCACCGCAGGACCATTTCATTGTATCCCCAAGACAGGCCTCGTACGCTAAGAAAGTGCGTCAGAGAGCCGTTGAGAAAGCGATTGCATGCGTAGCAACAATATTTCGTCGTCGGCCTGCTGGGCGATCGCCTGCTGATCGGAGGCATGGGTTGTTTGCTTGCTCGCTTGGCTGAGTTTGACGCTTTCTAGCGATGCTTCAAGCGCTGCCATGATTGCGATCCGATCGGCAGCATGGATTTTTCCCTGATCACGAATTTCGCGCATGCGCACATCGAGTTTGTGTGCCGCATCGACAAGCGCTTGCTTTTCATCATCGTGCACGGCAAGTCGATAATCGCGCTCAAGTAAACGGATATGAACGGCGGTTTTAGCTCGTGCTTCGCCCACAGCGGCTGAGTCGGTGTGCGTGCCGTCTGCCTGGACATCGCTTGCTGCTGGGTTTGCTTGCTGATCGCTAGTACTTGTCATGACAATAGTCTCTCAAAGGCGGCTCGGTGTTTTAACGGGCAGGCGGGGGCGATTCCTCAAATAGGTCAGGCGTATGGGGCGGCAGCACCTCAAGGGCTTTGCGCACGCGTTGTTGCGCCTGCTTCATGCGGTCGCGAAATTCTTTGATCTGTTGGTCACGCTCGTTAATCGCCAACTCTGCTGCCGAAAGCGCATGCGCTTGTTGCTCAATGGCCTGGTCCCGGGCCGTGATCGCCTGTTGCAATTGACCAATAGCCTGGTCTCGAGCCACAACGGCTTGCTGCAGCTGCTCGATCGCTTGGTCGCGACTCACGATGGCCTGCTGCAGTTGATCGCTCGCCTGGTCGCCTTCGCGAGCGTCATGAAGCGCTTGAGCCTGACGCAGTTGCTCCTGAAGACTGGCGCATTGGGCGCGTAGTGCCGCATTCAGGTCGATGACTTGATGGACTTGGGCTTCGACGGCATCGAAAGCCTCGATCATGGGGTTCATGCGGCCTCGTCTTTGATTTACCTGTGTTTTTCGGGTGAGCAAACGCCTTGTGCTCACAACATACATCGCAACATCCCGCCGAGGATATCCCGCAAATCCCCCCTCTATCAACTCCTTGGTAGGATCGAGGGCATGGATGTGCTCATTTTTGCTCGGTTCTGGCTGTTGATCGGCCGTCGTTTGCTCCCTCGCCGTTTGGTCGGCAGTTTATCGAAGCCACGCGTATTTTTCGTGGTCTCGGTCTTTTTTATCCTTTGTGTAGGCCCGGCGCTTCATCCCGCTCAGGCCTCAAAGCTCGCCGCTATGTTCGCTGGCAAGTCCGATGATGAGCCAGTTAAGGCGAGTTTGCATGCTGACCTTGCGATCGATCAGTCAACGAAAACGCTATGGATCGCTCTAAGACTGCAGCATGCTTCGGGCTGGCATACCTACTGGTTGAATCCGGGGGACTCAGGGCTTGCCACAAGCCTTGAATGGAACTTGCCAAAGGGCTGGTCAGCGCCAAAGGTTTACTGGCCAATGCCCGAGCGCATTCCCGTTGGCCCGTTGATGAATTTCGGGTACGAGGGCGACCTATGGATTCCTATGGGCTTTGATGTTCCGGAGGCGACTAAGCAGGGGGTATACCCGCTCCATGCGAAGGTGCGCTGGCTCATGTGCAGTGATGTCTGTATTCCCGGGGAAGCCTCTATCGCTCTGGATCTTCGACTGCCCGGTCCGTCCTTGCCCCAAGTTCGACAGGCATTGAGTCGCGTACCCGAGAAAGCACTGGCAATGACCTACGAACGTGAGGGCGATAGATTTTTGCTGCGACCCGTTCCCGGCACTGATCAAGCGTTGGCCAATCTCATCAGTGCTTCGGCGGCGTCGATCAAGCCAAGCTATTTCCCCGAGCAAGCGGGCTGGATGATCAATCCTGCCAAGCAAGTTCTGCAGGTCGACAAGGAGCGCGGCTTTCGCTTAATCCTTGCAGCCGATCCAAGTTTTAAGGGTGAGCTTTCGATTAATGGTTATCTGCAGCTGGGTAAGAGCAGCTATAAAGTGGTTACGGCGAGTGCGACGGCATCAGTTGACGACGCTGCAGCCTCATCGGTGAAGGGATCCGCGACCTCATCGGTCGGAACGTCCGCCGCTTCGACGGCTGATGCCTCCGCAAAGGGAGGCGCAGAAGCGGCGGCCTCTGCAAAAGCCGGCACTGCGCTCGCTGCGCCCGATCAGGGCGTGATGTTGCTTATGCTCATGGCCCTATTCGGTGGCTTTCTCCTCAACGCGATGCCCTGCGTTTTCCCTGTCATTGGGATCAAACTTTTAAGTCTGGTACCCAAACCTGACCTAGCCGCAACATCAAGCCCTGAGCTTCCCGTCTCGATTGAACAAGGCCTGCGCAAGGTTGAACAAGGCGTGCGCAAAGCCTCGCTTTTGTACGGCCTTGGTGTTTTGCTGAGCTTCTGGGCGCTCGGGTTCGTTGTCGTCTTGCTGCAGGCTGGAGGGGAACAAATCGGTTGGGGCTTTCAATTGCAAGAGCCTGGATTTGTGTTCGCTATGTTTATCTTATTTTTGTTAATCGGCGCAAACTTACTGGGTTTATTTGAAGTTGGTTCTGGCTTTATGCATTGGGCTGGGAGGGCTGAGTTCGGGGCCTTGGGTTCCGGGATGCTTGCGGTTTTGGTGGCTACGCCTTGCACGGCACCGATGATGGGTGCGGCCCTTGGCGCAAGCCTAAGCCAGGGCCCAACACAAGCCATGGCCGTGTTTACAGCATTGGCTGTCGGGATGGCACTACCCTATGG
>OMIE01000098.1 GCA_900299025.1 Burkholderiaceae bacterium | reverse complement strand
GATGGTCACGATTGAAAACATCTTTTGTGCTTCTTCGGGCGGGAACAAATCACGAACCATGGCGCGCGATACGACCATGCCCACACCGGCGCAAAGTCCTTGTAAAAAGCGGCAAAGGAGCAAAAGCTCAATGCTGCTTGCTAAGGCACAGCCGACCGATGCGAGGGAAAACAAAAGCAGCCCTGCGAGAACCACAGGTTTTCGGCCAACGGCGTCTGAGATCGCCCCATGAAAGAGGTTCATCACGGCAAAGGCAATTAGATAAATCGATAGGCTTTGCTGCATTTGCAGCGGCGTTGCCTGAAGCGAACTTGCGATGCCCTCAAAGGCTGGCAAATACGTATCGATTGCAAAGGGGCCAATGGAGCTCAACGCCGCAAGCAGTAAGGCCCAGGCCAGGCGCTGCCGCCCGACGATCGGCGCAGGCGCATCGAAGGCTTGCGCCTTATTTGATTGATGCTGTTCGGGTTTAGTCACAACATTATGCTTTGCCGGCGAACTCGGTGACTGCAAGTCCCAAGGGTTTTTCCAAGCGCGATATCATGCCGCGGAGCTCGCATGGCATGCCGACTTGAATCGTACGGGTTGGAAACAATCAACTTAGTTTGAATCTTTCGCTAGGCTTTGAGCTTGGGTTTTCGGTTTGCTGCCACGCTGAGCCTTGCGGCAGCGATCCGAACAATACAAGACTTGCTCCCAGTTTTTGGCCCAACGCTTACGCCAACTCATCGTGAGTCCGCATACTGCACAGGGCTTTGAGGGTAGGGTGGCTTTATTGCCACGAAAACTTCGCATAGCTAGCGTAGGATTATTTCATGGATAAGCTCGATCAAGATCGCAGTACACAAGAACGACAAGTCAATCAAGTCCGAAGTCAACCATTACGTGGCCTGCCCGCCTTGATTTTTGCCAGTCGCTGGCTTCAATTGCCACTTTATTTGGGCCTTATCGTTGCCCAAGCTGTTTATGTTGTGCTCTTCATTCAGGAATTGAGCCACCTGGTGCCTGTGTTGTGGGATCCAAATGCACTCGATAACACGGCAAGCGCGCTCGGCATTGTGGCGCGTAGCAAAGAAATCGTCGTGATGTTGATGGTTTTGTCGCTGATTGATGTGGTCATGATCTCGAACCTGCTCATTATGGTCATCATCGGCGGCTACGAAACCTTTGTGTCGCGCCTTGATCTCGATGGCCACCCTGATCAACCGGAGTGGCTCTCGCATGTCAATGCCAATATTTTAAAGGTGAAGCTTGCCACGGCGATCATTGGGATCTCATCGATTCACCTGCTCAAGACCTTTATATCGGCTGAATCCTTGAGCGAAAAGACGATGCTCTGGCAAACCCTGATTCACCTGGCATTTATCCTGTCCGCGCTCTCGATCGCTTGGATTGACCGCATGTTGTCAAGCGGATCTGGGCAACAACACTGAGTCTTCCGATGCGCTATATCGTTCTCTTTTTCGTGGTAACGGTCGTGCATGTTGCTGGACTGGCTTCGGCGCAGAACCTTCGCTCGGGCCCCATGGCAGGTTTTACGGATATGCAATCAACAACGATCTGGTTGCAAACCGATGCGCCCGGGCTTGTCGAATTAACCTACTGGCCGCGTCGACAAGGACCCTCGATAAGCCGAGTTCATCAATTGCAAACGCTGGGTCTCGCATCCAACACGGCTCATATGCAGCTTCAGGGCCTTGCACCTGGTGAGATATACGATACAAGTTTAAGCATTGATGGAAAGGACGTGCTCGCGCCTGGGGCCTTTAGTTTTGCCACCCCCGCGCTTTGGCAGTATCGCGAAGCGCCACCCGCGTTCACATTCCTCGCAGGCTCGTGTCATTTCACAAACGATCCCGAAACCGATCGTCCAGGACCAGGGTTTGGCGCAGGCTATGAGATTTTTGGCGCTATGGCACAGATGAAGCCAGCGGCAACACTGTGGCTTGGCGATAATATTTATCTGCGCGAAACTGATTGGCACAGCGCGGTTGGTATCGATAATCGCTACAAAAAATCGCGCGCTTTGCCTGCCTTGCAGGCCTTGCTGCGCACTGGGCAGCACTGGGCTACTTGGGATGATCATGACTTTGGCCCCAACGATGCCAACAGCAGCTACCCGCTTGCAGACGAATCAAGGGCCGTATTCAAGCGCTATTGGGCAAACCGTTCCTACGGATCGAGTCAATTGCCGGGTATTCAAACGGTGATGAGTCTTCACGATGTCGATGTGTTTATGCTCGACAACCGGAGCTTTCGCGACGATGCTTTTAAAGGCAGGCCAGCCGAACGTCGTCAATTTGGCGATGAGCAAATGAGGTGGCTGCGCAATGCACTTGCAAATTCGCGGGCACCCATCAAGATCATCGCCTCGGGCGGTCAGTTTCTCAATGAAATAAACCCTTGGGAAGGCTGGCATTGGTATCCCAAAGAGCGTGCCGATTTTCTTAAGTGGCTTGAGGATGAATCGATTGCCGGCGTCCTTTTTCTGAGTGGTGATCGGCACCATAGTGTGCTCATGCACACACAAGGTGAAAAGGGCTATGCCTACTGGGAATTGACCTGCTCGCCGCTTACTGCAGGAACCTTTCCAGCCAGACAGGAGGACTTGAATAATCCGATGACACAGCCGGGAACGCTTGTTACCCAGCGAAATTTTTGCGCGATTCACGTTGAAGGAGCCGCTAAAGATCGCCGTTTACGATTGCAAGTGCGCGCAAGCGACGGCGCATTATTGTGGGAGCGGGCGCTCACGGTGACTCAACTTGGTGCACAGACCCATAAGCCAACGAGCAAATAAGGCTGAGCGTTTCAGATTTTGCCGCTTAGCGGGCATAGCGCATGTAGTTTGAAACCTTGTTTCGAATTTTCACGACCTGAGGAGCGCCGATATTTACTCCAATGTAAACCAAGCTTTTGGGCTTAAACTGTCAAGGAGTCGTCATACGGCTGCGCTAACATAAGGAGTTAATGCCGCCTCGGTCACTGGGTAAATGTTTCGACTTCTATCGGGCAAGACCGTTGACTGATGATTAATCAGACATTCTCAAATCGTTAAAAACATTGATCTGAAAGGAACTAATGTGAGAGCGCCTTGCGTAACACCGATTGCCTATGCAGTAGCGGTCGTCTTAAGTAGTCCTGTATGGGCGCAGCCAAATTCGGCCACCACATCGGCAGGTACCGTTGTGATTACCGGTGAAGGCGATAAGCTTGGTACCGGTTTGATTCAGCAAGAGGATCAGGCGCGAGCTCGTAGCAATGTGTCGCGTGCAGCTGTGGAAAAGGCCTTAGCGAGCTCAAATCCTTTCCAGTTGATCGATCTATTGCCAGGCGTCAGCACCTTTAGCCACGATCCTACTGGGATGTTCGGCGGAGGACTACAGGTACGCGGTTTTAATTCTGACCAGTTAGGATTCACGATTGACGGCGTTCCAGTCAACGACTCAGGGAATTTCGCGGTTTACCCGCAGGAATACACTGATGCTGAAAATCTGTGCCAGCTGACCGTCACGCAGGGTACCGTTGACATCGACTCTCCTCACGTGGGTGCAACCACGGGAAACATCAACATCTTTACCTGCGACCCAGAGCTAAAGCAACGAACAAGGGTATCGCAATCAGTTGGCAGTCTCGGTTTTCGACGAAGCTTTGTTAGGTTCGATACCGGTAAATTCGCAGAAGATCGGGCTACGGCTTTTATTTCGTACTCGAATTCTTTCACTGAGAAGTGGAAGGGTCCTGGCCATGCGCAACGAGATCACATTGACGCAAAAGTTCGGTATGACCTGGGCGGTGGCGCAAGCGTCTCCACTGTGTTGCTGTGGAATAAGGCAATTAATCATAATATTTTGAGCATGTCAAAGGCGCAACTCGCGCAGTTTGGCAGAGAGTGGGATTACGCAACGAGCTTTGTCGGTCATTTGCAAGGAGGTCCTGGCGCGCAAAATGAAGCTGGTAGTACATTTCCACCATACTATCGCCTATCGACAAACCCCTTTGAAAACGCGATTGTCAGGATAAACACCATATTTCCTTTAAACGACAAGACAACGCTGAAAATTGATCCATATTTTTGGTATGGCTATGGAACAGGGGGTTCACAACAACGGAACCAATCCGAATCCCAATTCCTCAATACAACCACCAATGTAAAAAATGCCCAAGTTGATTTAAATGGTGATGGTGACAAATTAGATAACATTTTGATTTCATCGTCGTCTGTCACCCGCACACATAGACCCGGGGTTGTTGTCAGTATTAATCAGGTTGAAGGCTTGCATAGCCTTACCTACGGTGTTTGGTATGAGCGGGCCCAGCATAAGCAAACCGGGCCCGGAGTGCTTGTGAATGCGGATGGGTCGCCGACCGATTATTGGCTCCGTGACGGAAGCGCCATTCGTCGTCCTGACGGTAGTTTATTTCAGCGTCGCGACTACGAGACGATTAGTACCGCTTCGCAGGTTTTCGTGCAAGATACTTACACCGTTACGCCAGACAAAACAATCATTACGCTGGGCTTGCGCACTCCCAAAATTGAGCGTGACTTCATAAATAGGCCCAACGAAGGGCAATCCACGCCGATTGGCTATGAGGTTGTGAAGACTTACTCAAAGGTATTGCCATCGCTCGGTTTGCGCCACCAACTAACCAAGCAAGACCAATTGTTCGCGCAAGTCACTCAGGGCTTTCGAGCGCCCCCAAACTTCGCTCTAGATAATTACAATATTGTCAACGGTAAGGCTGTACTGAGTGATACGGTCAAAGCTGAGACGTCGACTACCGTCGACGTTGGCTATCGGTATTTTGGGCCGGTTTTAACTGCATCGGCAACCGCCTTTATGATTGATTACAAGAACCGTCAAGCTAATGGTTTTGACCCTGAATTGAATAAGTCAAGTTATGTCAATGTAGGCGGAGTAAAGGCTAAGGGGCTTGAGTTTGAGCTCGGAACTCGGCCAATTAATGGTTTGAGTGCCTATGCTTCGCTCTCGCTCAACAATACTGAAATTCAGAACAATCTGCCTTTTAGCGCAACGTTTCAAGTTCCAGTTGCAGGCAAAGAATTCCCCTTGGCGCCAAAGCAAATGGCTGGACTCTCGGTCCAGTATGCAAACGGCCCAGGCTATTTGCAGCTTAAGGCCAAGCGGACTGGTAAGATGTTCACAAGTCTGATGAATGACGAGTGGGCAGACGGTTACACAGTGGTTGATTTAAATGCGGGTTACCGATTAGGTGATTTAGGTTTCGGCAAAGGGTTAACACTGCGCTTTAACGTCGCAAACCTGCTTGATAAAGAGTTTATGAGAGCTTCGGGTTCCGTTATCAATGCCAAGGCGATCACATCGGGTGCTACAACTCTAAAGTCGGCTGAAACCGTGTTCTATTATTTGAGTGCCCCGCGTTTTACAGGTATAACCTTAAGCGCTGACTTCTGATTCTTTGCTTCTGGTTGCGCTCGGGAGCTATTCCGATAGAAAAAACTCGGTCTTTATCGACCGAGGTTTTTCGTGATGGCTCTAGACCTGTGGGTAACGGATGATACCCACTATCGTTCTGATCAATAAGCTAAGGATCACTACCGAACAAATAAGCAGCGCAGCAATTGCCAAACCCTGCGCTGCAGGTGCTCCAGTTTGCAGGGCCATAAAGCTACAAGAACCAGAGCATGCAGCTGTTGGGAAACTGAAAGCCCACCACGACATATTGAAACTTGATCGCGTAAGCGAGCGGGTCAGACTTAATAGAATGATCGCAATAAAAAGCATCAGGGTAAACAGGCTGATGGCGAAGACATCGAGTTGGCCACTCATCGTGACATAAGAGACCATACCGAGCGCTGGTGGTGGCAAAAGAATGAGTAGGGAAGGTTGCGCTGGAGGGGGTAGTGGGCCAACAAAGATAAGCCTTGCGAGCAAAATCGGCATTAAGAAAAACCATAGCAATAAGCCGATGCAAAGAAAAAACCATGCGACGGCGTGGTAGCCGAGCTGAGGGCCGCTCAACGGTACAAGAATCCCACCAACGCATGGAATAAACCAGACAGGTGTTATTGATTCGGGAGCGATCTTCTCCCCAACAAGCCAGCGCCGAACCATACTTGCAAGCACAAGTAGTTGCAAGGGCATCCCGATCAGCAGCAAGACTTCTGCCAGGCTCGGATGGTGGTTGACAAAGGCAACTGCTAATACTTCCATCGAAATCGGCACGGCGCCGACAAAGGCGATTTGCGTCGGGTGCTGAAACTCTGCGATGAAATGTTCGCGATTAAAGAGGATCTTGCGCAAATAGCCCGTGAGCAAGACGACGAATACAGCCAATGCAAACCAGGCCGCTGCATAACCCGCATACTCGCTCAGTCCAGTCAGGGCTTGAGCTCGCTGCCAGGCAATCGATAGACCGCCAAGGCCCATGACCATGGCAAACCACGCGGCAGGCATATTTAATGGGAGGGAAAGTGATGTCATGGTTGTTGATCGCTTGATCAATTAGTTCTATAGTGGACTTGAGAGCATGAATAAGTTGCCTGCTGGGAGCATGATATGGCCATCGTCGATTTGAATCATTATTTTGTTCGGGCCAATGATCTCGAACAGACTTGTGCGTTTTACACCGAGGTGCTTGGTTTTGAGCAAATGCCCAGGCCGAACTTCCCCTTTCCGGGCTACTGGCTGGGTACGGGCGGGAAGATTCAAGTGCATATGGGCCCCCATGATATTCCGAATCGTGAAACCTATTACCTGGGAACGCCAACGAATGCGGCTAGAGACCAGAGTGGTGTGGTTGATCACATTGCCTTTCTCGCAGACGATCCAGGCGGATTTGTCGAACGCTTTAAATCACATGGCATCGAGTTTCGTCCTCGGTTTTTGCCTGAATCAAATCTTTATCAGCTCTTCATTCGAGACCCCAATGGGTTGATGATCGAATTGAATTTTTTCGGGATCAGCGAAGCACCCGAATGGGGTGGTGAGGACTATTCCAAAATGCAACGCGTGGAGCAGCTTTGATGAATGCGCCTCATGCTGGAGCCGCGTTGATGGATGGACATCGTGCTGGACCTGCGGTGATAGATGCACCGCGTGCTGAAGCGCTAGGCCCACTTACTGATAAGGTCAAGTTATCGTCCTCGGGGCTACGCGATTTTTCATCCTGCAACATGCAAGATGCTCTCAAACTCGCTGAGGGACTTGTTCCAGTTTTGCGCGAGCGCGCCAAGGCCACTGAGCAAGCGCGACGCATATTGCCGGAGACTATCGAGGACCTGCATGCAAGTGGCTTATTAAGATTTGTACAGCCAAAACGCTGGGGCGGTATGGAACTTCCCTTCGAGAGTTTGGTCCGGATTCCGGCGCAGCTGGCACGAGGGTGCGCCTCGACGGCCTGGTG
>OMIE01000097.1 GCA_900299025.1 Burkholderiaceae bacterium | reverse complement strand
AGCCTTCGATTACAACAAAAGCAAAGCGCTCTTGTCAATTCACTAGCGGCTAAAACGGTGGTCTGAAGGCAAGGAAATCTTCCTTCAACCAGTTAAACTAACGAAGACTGCCCGCAAACAAAGCGATTCGTAGAAAATTAGTTTGTCCCGACGGCTTCCTCATTCACCGCTTTATTCATCGCCCGACTTACGTCCTTCCTAATGCTTGCATCATGCTGCCCTTTAAGTCCATAGCGTCGCAAACCCATAACGCCAACCAGGGAGCTAGGCGTGCTTGAGCAGTGGATGCGATGCATTGAGCAACTCGAACGCGAGATATCGCCACAACTCTTTAAGACCTGGATTAAACCGCTCGCTTACCTTGGCTATCAGGAAGAGGGACATTGTCTTCGTATCGGTTGTCCGAACGCTTTCAAGCTCAATTGGATCAAACAACAATGGGGCCAACGACTCGAAGAGCTTTTAAGTGACGCAGCACCCAACAAGCCAGGGCTTGGTTTGCAGTTTGAAATCAATATGCCCGAAGATACGATAAGAGACGATGGAGACGTCCTGCCATCGGCCAGCTCTACAACAGGCCACGGTTTAAGAAGCCCTGTGTCAAACCCTATCGCAAGCAATCAAACGAACGAAACCGCAGCGAATGAGCACTCAAGACTAAATCGCGAACTAAATTTTGATAATTTTGTTACCGGTAAATCAAACCAAATGGCTCGCGCTGCCGCCTTACAAGTGAGCCAGCGTCCCGGCCTGGAGTACAACCCCCTCTTTATCTACGGCGGCGTTGGCTTAGGCAAGACCCATCTCATGCACGCTGTGGGCAATGCCATCCGAGAACGCAGTCCAGGTGCAAGGCTTCGATATATTCATGCACAGGAGTTCTTCGATGAAATGGTGCGCGCTATCCAGCGTAAAAATTCCGAGGAAATGCGAGCTCAGTATCAAAAGCTTGATTTGTTTTTGATTGACGATATTCAGTTTCTTTCCAATAAACCGCGAACCCAAGAGGAATTTTTTTACCTTTTTGAATCCTTGTTCGCCGCTCGCAAGCAAATCATCGTTACCTGCGATACCTACCCAAAAGAAATGAGCGGTGTTGAGGATCGGTTGGTGTCACGTTTTGACAGTGGCTTAATCGTCGCAATCGAGCCACCTGATCTTGAAACGCGAACAGCTATTCTTCACCGCAAGGCGGAATTGCGCCAAGTAGGCTTACCCGATGATGTTGCGTTCTTCGTTGCCAAGAACCTACGCAGCAATGTCCGAGAACTTGAAGGTGCGCTCAACCGACTTGTAGCAGCATCAAGTTTCCGAGGACAGGCCATCACGCTTGAACTTGCAAAAGAGGCATTACAAGATCTGCTCGACTTAAACCGACCAGCAATTTCGGTTGAAAATATACAAAAGACCGTCTCAGACTATTACAAGCTTAAAGTTGCCGACATGTATTCCAAAAGGCGACCGGCGCACATCGCACTAGCACGCCAAGTGGCTATGTACTTAGCCAAAGAACTCACACAGAAATCACTTCCTGAAATCGGTGAGCTCTTTGGTGGTCGCGATCACACCACAGTTTTACACGCCGTACGCCGTATCACCGAACGTAGACAGCATGAAAACGAACTGAATCATGCGCTAAAAGTTCTTGAACAAACGCTCCGAAGCTAGATCATGCAAGCCAAACCGCTCGAACCAACCCCTATACGCTTAGCAGTGGATAAGGCTGTGGGTAGCGGCCACTTTAAGGCTTCGACAAGTAGCGGGCATCTTTGTATGAGCAGGGAACAAGTTGGCGGCCTTGGCCTAAGCGTAAAAACTTATGCGAGCTTATACCCGACCGACCATGGCTTTATCCAGGCTTTATGCAAGGGACAATCCAATGCTATAGCAAGTGCTTAGACCACTTATCAACAGCAAGCTATGACCTACATCAACAACAACCATGTAATTTCTATAGAAAAGTTATAAGTCATTAGGAGAAACCCATGGCGCTGGTTAAAGCATCTCGCGACGCATTGCTCAAACCCTTACAGGTCGTAGCCGGCATTGTCGAGAAAAAGAACACCATGCCGATTCTGGCCAATGTTTTGATTCAAAAACAAGGCACCGAACTACGCTTTGTTGCTACCGATACAGAAATGCAAGTCAGCACCATCGCCCATCTTGGCGGTGATAGCGATGACATGGCCATCACTGTTTCTGCAAGAAAAGTGATCGATGTACTTCGCGCCTTACCCGATGCTAGCGAGGTAGCCTTATCGATTCACGCGCGCAAAGCAACCATTACTGCCGGAAAGAGCCGCGTGTCCTTGCAAACCATGGCAGCTGAAGAGTTTCCGCAAGTCCTGGTCCAAGAGCTTTTTACCAACCGGTTAACCGTGCCGCAAAAAGCTTTCAAGCATCTTTTAAGCATGGTGTCGTATGCCATGGCACAACAAGACATCCGCTATTACCTAAATGGACTTCTCTTAGTCACCGAGGGCAAGAAACTCAAGCTTGTTGCGACGGATGGACACCGTTTGGCTTACTGCGATATGGATCTTGATGAATCGATGCCAAGGCAAGATCTTATCGTGCCAAGAAAAACAGTAGGCGAATGGATGCGCCTTCTACAAGATGTGGATGACCCCATATCGCTTGAGTTTGGACAACAACGGTTGCGAGCAAGTTTTGGCAGCATTGAACTCGTTAGCAAACTAATCGAAGGCAAGTTTCCTGATTACGAACGAGTGATCCCACAAGGATTAGAGCGCGTTGCAAGCATCGATCGCGCCTTATTTGCTTCGAGCCTGCAACGTGCTTCGATTGTTACTACCGAGAAATTCAAAGGGGTTCGCCTAAGTTTTCAACACGACGCCCTAACGATACAAACCAATAATGCCGACCAAGAAGAAGCCGTCGATGAAATGGCGATCGACTATGCAGCTGAACCTACAGAGATAGGCTTTAATGTTCAATATTTGCTCGAAGTCCTACAACATCTCAAAACTGATCAAGTTTGTATATCACTACGCGATGGTTCGGCAAGTGCACTGATTACGGTTCCTAACCATCCGAATTTTAAATATGTCGTAATGCCCATGCGCATTTAAGGCTGAAAGAAGCACCTATGACTCAATCTTATGATTCTTCGTCGATCCAAATTCTTGAAGGCCTTGACGCAGTAAGAAAACGTCCAGGTATGTACATCGGAGACACGTCCGATGGAACTGGCCTGCACCACTTGGTGTTTGAAGTGGTTGACAATGCCATCGACGAAGCGCTTGCCGGATATTGTGATGAAATCTTAATTACGATTCACCACGATCAGTCGATATCCGTCATCGATAACGGTAGAGGCATACCCACGGGAATTAAGGACGACGACAAACACGAACCAAAACGCAGTGCAGCCGAAATCGTAATGACCGAACTTCACGCGGGTGGGAAGTTTGACCAAAATAGTTATAAGGTTTCGGGTGGCTTGCATGGCGTCGGCGTGTCGTGTGTTAACGCGCTATCAAAGTGGCTTCGATTAACGATAAAAAGAGATGGCAGCACCCACTTTATGGAGTTTCATCGCGGTGTTTGCCAGCATCGTCAAATCGTTCAAGTCGATGGCGTTGACACCTCACCGATGCAAGTGATAGGGCAAACTGAGAAAAGAGGCACCGAAGTACATTTTTTAGCCGATGATACAATTTTCGGAACTATTGAATACCATTACGACATCTTAGCCAAGCGGTTAAGAGAGTTGTCGTTTTTAAACCATGGTGTTCGCATCAAGTTGATCGATCAGCGAAGCGGTAAAGACGAAGACTTTGCCTTTACGGGTGGCGTTCAAGGTTTTGTTCAATATATTAATCGCCACAAAACGGCGATTCATCCACGTATCGTTTACATGCAAGGAACCAAAGCGAGCGAAGGTCCCGCGGCTGGTCAGATCGGCGTTGAAGTCGCCATGCAATGGAACGATGGTTATAACGAACAAGTACTTTGTTTCACTAATAATATTCCTCAGCGTGATGGCGGAACCCACTTAACCGGTCTTAGAGCGGCGATGACAAGGGTCATCAATAAATATATCGAACAAAGCGAGCTTGCAAAAAAAGCTAAAGTTGAGACATCGGGCGATGATATGCGGGAGGGTTTGACTTGTGTACTATCGGTCAAAGTACCTGAACCGAAGTTCTCTAGTCAAACCAAAGACAAACTTGTGTCGTCAGAAGTAAGAGCGCCCGTCGAAGATCTGGTAGCCAAAGCACTTGAAGATTTCCTGCTAGAAAATCCAGCCGATGCAAAGGTAATCGTTAGCAAAATTATCGATGCCGCTAGAGCGCGTGAGGCTGCACGAAAAGCACGCGAGATGACGCGTCGGAAAGGTATCTTAGACGGCGTAGGTCTGCCTGGTAAGCTTGCCGACTGCCAAGAGAAAGATCCAGCAAAAGCTGAGTTATATATTGTTGAAGGGGACTCAGCAGGTGGTTCGGCCAAGCAAGGTCGTGATAGAAAATTTCAAGCTATATTGCCACTTCGCGGAAAAGTACTTAATGTTGAAAAGGCTCGTTTTGACAAATTAATCGCTTCAGAACAAATAACAACACTAATTACTGCGCTAGGTACCTCCATAGGGCCTGAGTTTGATGCTGCTAAATTGCGATACCACCGAGTCATTATCATGACCGATGCCGATGTGGACGGCTCACATATTCGCACGCTATTGTTAACGCTTTTGTATCGACAAATGCCCGAGTTGATTGAGCGTGGCTACGTATACATTGCCCAGCCGCCGCTGTACAAGGTCAAGTTGGGTAAAGATGAGCGTTACTTAAAAGATGACCACGAGCTCAATCAGTACTTACTTAATGCAGCGCTTCAAGGTGCTGAACTTTATCTTGGCGAAGGACAGGTGAGCGTCAGTGGTGACGCTTTGGCTGAACTGGCAAAAAAGCAATTGATCGCTGATGCTGTTATCGAGCGCCTGTCAAAAACCATGGATGTCCAAGCGCTACGTGCACTTGTTAACGGTTGCGAGCTTGATTTAAGCGGACCGACGCAAGCGCAAGAAAGCGCCAATCGATTATTACAAGCTATGCTTGCTTTGGCCGCTCGCCGTGGCGTCGACGAAGCGAGCTTACAAGTCCAAGCACTGATGCACCCGATGACCGAGCACTGGATGCTTGTGGTTAGAAGACTTCAACATGGCAACCAACGAAGTAGCAGTATCGATGCTGAGTTTTTGCTCTCAGCAGATGCTATAGCGCTAGGAGAAGCCGCAAAGAGTCTTTCTGGCTTGCTAACGAACGGCGCAATGATCAGGAAAAACGATAGTGATCGCCCTGAGCGTCAGAAGCAAGCCACTGTCCAAAGCTTTGAAGAGGCTATGCGCTGGCTTCTTGCCGAAGCTGATCGCGGCATGAATCGACAGCGATATAAGGGACTTGGCGAGATGAATCCTGGCCAATTATGGGAGACCACCATGGATCCATCGGTGCGTCGTTTGCTAAGAGTTCAAATTGAAGATGCAATTAGTGCAGATCAGATGTTTTCAACGCTCATGGGTGACGATGTCGAGCCAAGGAGAGCATTCATCGAGCGCAATGCCTTAACCGCAAGAATTGACGTTTAAGCTTAAATTGTAGACCGTTCTATTTTGGCGTTCCTCGTTGCAAGCCAAGGGTAAGACACCCGGTGCAAGCTTTTACGGCAGGCGCAATCGCTGTTCTCGTTGGCTATGCCAGCTCTGTCGCGATTGTATGGCAGGCGCTCCAAGCACTTGGTGCTTCGGTAAGTCAAGCGGCACTCGCCCTAGCAGCTTTAAGTGCTGGCCAAGGCTTTTTATCGCTTTATTTATCGTATAAATCTAAAACGCCACTTCTTTTTGCTTGGTCTACCCCGGGCGCAGCCTTATTGATTTCAGCAGGCGTAAACGATTTCTCAAGTGCCATGGGTGCCTTTATCTTCGCCGCTGCCCTTGGAATCGCCATGGGCCTCTTAAGAGGCTTAAGTTGGGTCATGCGCTTAATCCCAACGCAGCTAGCGAGCGCTTTGCTAGCCGGCATCTTATTGCGCTTGGCAATACAAAGTGTCGAACAAGGATTTCAGCAGTCGATGTATGTACCGGTGGCAAGCATGTGGGTAGGATTTTTTTTGATGCGTCGACTTTGGAACACAGGCGCCATTTTCGTGATGTTGCTCATCGCTATTGCCTGGTCAGCCTACTTTCATAGGCATGAACATGCAGCCAATATGACATCGATGCTGCCGGGCATTGGCTTTGATGTTGCTAAGGCTTTTGGGCAACACCAAGAAGGCGCAGTGTTCGTGTTAAACCAATGGCTGTGGCCAAGCTTTGATCTGACTGTCATGCTGGGGCTTGGTCTTCCATTATTTTTAGTGACCTTAACCGGCCAGAATATGGCTGGATTGGCGGCGATAAAGAGCTTTGGGTATTCAAGCAATCCAGATCGTTTACTCGTTGCATCATCATTGCTCAGTGCCGTAGCAGCGATGTTTGGGGGGCATGCGCTCAATTTAGCGGCAATCACAGCCGCGCTATGTTTGGGCCCACAAGCTGGCGAGTCTGTCGAGCAGCGATGGAAGGCTTCAGCCTGGGCTGGGGTTTTATATCTACTAATTGCCGGTTTTGCCTTGTGGGTCATTAAGGCATTGATGTGGTTACACCCCGTACTTGTCTTGACCTTAGCTTCGATTGCATTGATGACCAGTATGACGGCTGCACTTCAGCAGGCCTATCAGGACAAAGACCTCGGACAAAGCCTGCCGCAAACCCTTTGCCTATTGGTTGTTTTATCGGGTGTCCAGTTAGCTGGTCTTGGTTCTGCTTTTTGGGGTCTTTGTTTTGGCAAGCTCGCCATGCTGTTGCAAAATCCGCGCTCGCAAGACGACGTCAAAAAAGCTTAACTACATCCTAAAGCGATCAGCCATGGAATCATTATTGCCCTCCAAGCGTCAGTACAGGCCTTTTCATGTAGCCTTCCCAGTGCACGATATCGCACAGGCACGTGCTTTTTATGGTGATTTATTAGCTTGCCCGGAAGGGCGTAGCGCGCCTGACTGGGTGGACTTTGACTTATTCGGTCACCAAATCGTCGCCCATCTTGCACCACAGGAATGTGGGCTAGCTGCGACGAACGGCGTTGACGGCGATCAAGTCCCGGTACGACATTTTGGGGTCGTGCTTGATATGACCACCTGGCAAGACCTCGCTCAGCGTCTGAAAGACGCAGGTCAGCGCTTTATTGTCGAACCCCACGTGCGCTTTCAAGGACAGGTTGGTGAGCAAGCCACCATGTTCTTTCTTGATCCCTCAGGCAATGCTTTGGAGTTCAAGGCCTTTGCTGACATCGATCAACTTTTTGCTCGGTGAACAAAAGCTGAATCGTCAAGGTCTGGGAGACATAAAACCACTACTGTTGTGCCATTTCTACCATTGCACCGAGCAAGACATTGGCCCCAGCCTCAATATGTTCGGGCAGAGCATCTTCGATCTCATTATGACTAATGCCATCTTTACAAGGGATAAAAATCATAGCGGATGGAGACTGCCTAGCGACATAGACCGCATCATGCCCTGCGCCACTCACAATAGGCATACTCGAAAGTCCAAAGGTTTTAATGCTCTGCCGAATAGCGTCAAGACACGAATTTGAAAACTTGCAAGGAGCAAACTCCGTAACTTTTTCAATATCGATATCAACACGGTTTTGCGCAGCGAGTTGTTCAGCAAAGCGCCTTAAGCGTGCTTCCATATCGATCAAGCCTTCAAGTTCGGGATGGCGAAAATCCACCGAGCACTGCACATAGCCTGGTATCACGTTTCGGGAGTTGGGTTCAACGCGTAGACTACCGACTGTCCCTCGCCCATAAGGGCTATGTGACAGCGCAATCGTATTAACTTCTTGGACCATTGCTGCTGCAGCGAGCATGGCGTCTTTGCGCAAATGCATCGGTGTGGGCCCAGCATGTGCGTCCATGCCATGAATTCGAACATCGAACCATCGTTGACCCAAGGCTCCGATCACCTCGCCAATAGGAAGATTCGCATCCTCTAACACAGGCCCTTGTTCAATATGAGCTTCAAAGTAAGCGTGAAAGCTCGGATGCTCAGTGCTTGGCCCACAAGGCACTGAACCCTCATAAGCAATCTGCCGAAGCGCTTCAAGGACTGTCATACCTGCTGAATCCCGTGCTTGTTGGGCATGTTCGAGCGAAAATGCACCAGCCCAAACGCCAGAGCCCATCATGACAGGGGTGAAGCGAGAGCCTTCTTCGTTGGTCCAAATGCAGACCTCGATCGGTCGTTTCGTGACCAAGCCAGCATCATTAAGGCTACGAACCACTTCCAAACCAGCCAGTACGCCATAGTTGCCATCAAACTTGCCACCGCTTGGCTGCGTGTCGATATGACTACCTGTTGCCACGGCAGCTAGCTTAGGATTTGAACCTTCGCGCCTGGCAAACACATTGCCAATCTGGTCCACGCGCAGTTTAAGTCCTGCTTCTCGGAACCAGCCGCACACAAGATCTCGAGCCTGTCGGTCAAGCTCAGTGAGCGCCAAACGACGCACACCACCTTTGTCGGTGGCACCTATTTGCGCCAAGGCCATGAGGCTGTCCCATAAACGGGCCGAATGAACTTGCAAAGCGGGCGTGCTTGCCATGAAATCACCTCATTGATGCGATGAACGTAAAAACGGAGCTACGAGCTAGAGTCATTGCTCAACACTATTCTGGATCTTAAGCCATTGCTAAGGGAGAAACATCAATGAGCACAGGCCGCTATCAACAACGTCCCCAGGGATCGACATGGGGCGATTTTGGTGATGATGATCAACTGGGGCGGGTCAATCTCATTACCCGGCAAAAAGTCTTGCAAGGCGTGGCCGAGGTCAAAACCGGACAAAGTTTTTGCCTGTCGCTACCTTTGAATTTACCCGGTGGTAATGTTCTTAATCCAAGAAGGTTCCCTCCGCAGCTGTCGCCAACGATTCGACAAGGCGCACCCAACTGGATTTACGAAGTGCGCCGCGATGTCGACCAAGCAACCGATGTGGTGAACGATGATAAGGTGCTTTTATGGCTTCAATACTCAACCCAATGGGACAGTTTTGCCCATGTCGGTAGTCTATTTGATGCCAATGGTGATGGCATTGCAGAGCCAGTTTTTTATAACGGATACCGGCCGGATAAATCATTTTCACTGACTGCCGTCGAACATTCCGATCGCTCGCAAGCCACAGCCTGGCAGTCGGCCGCGCATGCCTTAAGTGTGGAGCACTTGGCCAAGCACGGCATGCAAGGCCGAGGAGTACTGATTAATTTGCGCGATAAGCTGGGCGATGGCCGAACCGTGGTTGGTTTTGATTTATTGATGAAACTGATCGAGGAACAAGGTGTCATCGTCGAAGCGGGCGATATGCTTTGCATCTACACCGGATTTACCGATCGAATCGTTGAGTGGGCCGGTAAACCGGATGCTGAACTTGCCCACGATTTGTGCGCTGCACTTGATGGACGCGATGAGCGCTTATTGCAGTGGATCGGCGATCGTCAGATCAGCGCGCTCATTGCTGATAACTATGCGGTTGAACACTACGACGGCAGCAAGCCACCCGGACCTTGCGCAACCTTACCTTTGCATCAGCACTGCTTGTTTAAGCTTGGTGTACCGCTTGGGGAAATTTGGTATCTGCACGAACTAGCCCAGGCCTTGAAGGCACAGCATCGCTCCAGGTTTTTGCTCACAGCACCGCCGCTTCGCCTGCCTGGAGCCGTCGGATCGCCCGCAACACCTATTGCAACCCTTTGAGCTCGCTACAAGACTTCATAATGAGAGCTCGCAAAAAGACCCTCACGATACATAGGGCATCAAGATGAAAACCATACCACCAATACTTTGGCAGGCAAGTACTGAGCGCCTTGCCGCTTCACCGACAACAAGTTATATATCGTTTCTAGAGCAAACAAGGGGTTTGACATTCAACGATTATCAAAGCCTCTGGCAGTGGTCAGTGGACGATGTTGAAGGCTTTTGGGCGAGTATTTGGGAGCACTTTCAGGTCCAAAGCGCTGCGCCAGCACCCGGTTATCGCAAGGTGCTTGCTCGCGCCGCCATGCCAGGGGCAAGCTGGTTTACAGGCGCAGCCATTAACTATGCAAAGCAGTGTTTGAGATGGTCAGAGCATGAGGACTTTGCACAAAAGACCGCTGTGATTGCGCAAAGCGAAACACAAGCCGAGAGGCAGTGGACTTGGCAGGCGCTGGCTTCTGATGTTGCACATTTGCAAGCCTTATTGCGCAGTCAAGGCATTAAGCAGGGTGATCGTGTAGCAGCATTTATGCCCAATGTTCCTGAAAGTGTCATGGCTTTGATGGCGAGCGCATCCTTGGGTGCGATTTGGTCCTCGGCTTCACCCGATATGGGCGCAACAAGCGTGCTTGATCGATTTCGCCAAATTGAACCAAGCGTACTAGTTGCTGTTGATGGCTATCACTACGCAGGAAAGGCTTTCGATCGAAGTGAGGTATTGGTCGATATTTTGAAACAATTACCGAGTCTACGTGTCGTTATTTTATTGCCTACGATACACAAAACCGAACATATTAAAGAATATTGCAACGATCGTGGCTTAGCTTATGTTGATATGCAAGATTTTCTAAGCCAATCAAGCACTCACTTAGCTAAGCCTAGCTTTGTTGATTTGCCCTTTGATGCACCTTTATGGATCGTTTACTCCTCTGGAACCACCGGCATGCCAAAGCCGATTGTGCACGGTCATGGCGGTACGATTGTCGAAGGCTTAAAGAGTTTGGCCTTGGGCCTCGATATCAATCCCGGTGAGCGCTTCTTCTGGCAGACCTCTACCGGTTGGATTATGTGGAACTCTTTGGTCAGTGCCTTAATGGGCGGGGCAACGATCTTGCAACTTGACGGTCATCCGAGTTATCCCAACTTTGATACCTTGTGGTCCTTCGTGAGTCGACACCGAGCAAATTTGGTCGGCATCAGTCCAGCCTACATCGGGATGTGTATTAAGGAGCAGTACCGACCACGCGAGCATGTTGATCTTTGTGCGCTTAAAACACTTGGGTCAACAGGCTCGCCGCTTACTGCTGCGGGCTATCGCTGGGTCTATGAGTCGGTGAGCGAGGATGTGATGTTGGCCAGCATATCAGGGGGTACCGATCCAGGAGCAGCCTTTATTGGTGCTTCGGTCATGCTTCCGATTTACGAGGGTGAAATGCAATGTCGATGTTTGGGTTCGGCAACCGAGGCCTTCGACGACGAGGGGCATGCCCTGATCAATCAAGTCGGTGAATTGGTTTGTACCAAGCCATTGCCGTCGATGCCTCTTTATTTTTGGAATGATCCAGAAAACAAACGTTATTTTGACAGTTACTTCACGCAATTTCCCGGCGTCTGGCGCCATGGCGATTGGCTAGAGATCACCGACCGTGGAAGTGCCATTATTTATGGCCGATCAGATTCGACGATAAATCGCCATGGTATCCGGATGGGAACCAGTGAGCTCTACCGAGTGGTCGAGGCCTTTGCCGAAATTGCCGATTCACTCGTCATCGATTTAGAGTACTTAGGCCGTCCGAGCATGATGCTTTTATTCGTGGTCTTGCGTGGTGCGCACGCGCTCGATGAAGCGCTCAGCAAGCGTTTGCTCAGTGCTATTCGAGAACAATTATCAGCCCGGCATGTGCCAAACGCCGTGCATGCCATCGCCGAGGTTCCTCGCACCTTATCGGGTAAGAAGCTCGAAGTGCCAGTGAAAAAGATATTGCTTGGTCAAGACCCAGCGGCAGCACTCAATAAAGACTCGATGGCAAACCCACAAAGCATCCAGTGGTTTATCGAATTTGGCAAGGCCCTGAATTCATAGGCGGCGGTATCGCGCACGTCTGCGATGTGTTTGGGGCCATTGTACTAAAAAGTCGAGCAATGACTTGGCTGACCGTGGAAGGCTTGACGCCTCTTTTGCTACAATTTTTAATTCGCGGATCGCCCAGCTATCGTACAGGTCAACCACCGCGAATAAGCCTCTGCGACCATAGCGCGCAGCTGCCGAACGAGGTACGACACCCACGCCAACACCTGCTTCGATCATGCGCAAAATCGAGTCAAAACTAGCCATTTGTAATCGAAATTGTAAATCGGCACCGAGTTGTTGAGCCTGTGCTGATATAAATCCTGCAAGTGCGCTGCTTTGGCTCAAGGTGACGTGGTATTCCTCGAGCGTATCGGCAAAGTGGACTTGCTTGCGCAGGGTTAGGCGATGGGTTTTAGGGACGGCCAGCACGAGATCATCATGGCCAAATTCATGGACAGCCAAACCTTCGGTATCGATTTCACCGGCGACAATGCCCAAATCGGCACGAGCCTGCTTTAAGGCGAGTACGACATCAGCGCTGAGGTGTTCTTTCAGGTCAATGGTCACCGTTGGGTTTTGTGTAAGAAAGAGCCCGAGTGCCTCGGGTAGATCGCCAGAGATCGACGTGGTGTTGGCAAAGAGGCGAACATGGCCGCGCAGGCCCACGGCGAAATCGCGCAAATCCATATGCAAATGGTCAAGCTGTCTCAAGACGCGACGCGCATGAAGCAAAAGTGCCTCACCTGCTGCGGTTAAAGCCACACCGTGGGTGCGCCGATAGAGCAACTTGGTGCCAAGTTGGTCCTCAAGCTGGCGAACGCGGTTACTTGCCGACGCAAGCGACATATGGCTTTGCTCAGCAGCTCTTGTGAGGCTTAGCGCCTCGGCAATATGCACAAAGAGTTGGAGATCAGAAAGATCGAGGCGGCTTCGCATCGTTTGATTATGCGGCGCAATGACTTAGTTCGATCGTTGTGCCTGGACTTCTTTGAGCAATTGCTGAAGTTTCTGGTCGCTAATACCGTGGTGCTGCAGGGCATGCACGGTGTTTGCGAGATAGTCTTGATTCGATCCGCGGTCGCCCCGGCACTGCGCTAGGCGCCTAAGCAGTTCGTCCTCTCTAAGTCGCAAGAAGTTTGGGTGTTCGCGGCGCGCTACAAAGCCAAGTGCGTTTAAGCACTCACCACTGGGAAGTTTTACTTTTAAAAGCTTTGCGCGATAAGCACCGTTGCGCATCTCGCGCGCCCAGAGGGTTTTTAGGGCAAGGTCTTCTTGGCCCGCTACGAGCTCCCAAGCCATGCCATGACAGCGCCCACCTCGATCCAGACCGAGTACCACGCCTGGTTGCTCGGGTGTGCCACGGTATCGGGTCGAACTGATGCAAAATCGACGATGGTAGCCGTCGACTCGTGCAAGTAAACCACGCACAACGGGTATTTCTGGGTTCCAAATGAGGGATCCATAACCAAAAACCCAGCGGACTTTGTCGAGCCAGACGGTCCAATCAGGTTCAGAGGGGCGCCCGGTTTGTTTCGGCGTCTGATGGACGATTGTCTTGACTGCCTGCTTTTCAGCCAGTGGGGACCAGGCTAATGGCTGTTTCAACATCAAGCTGGCATGCTCGTTACTCGTGTTTGCGAGCAAACTCGCTTGGTCGCCTTGATTGAGAAATTCCATCGCCATACGCGATGATTGTGCAACGCGGGGAAGAATTCAAGTAAAAACGAGGAAATAAACCACAAGCATATGATTTCTTTACAACAACTTGAATTAGCTATCAATAGCGCTCGGCAGGCGAATCCCTCGCAAGGTGCCGATGCCCAACTTAGCCCCGATGTTGCTTTGCTCGCGGGACTCTACGGGCGGATGATCTTTTATCGGCTTAAGGCTTTGCCTTTGTCGTCGCTTTCGCAGCACGAGTTCGAGGCTTGGTCTCGGTGGACTTCGCCACACGCGGCGCAAACTCAAAACCCACCTTACCCTGCGGATCAAGCGTCAGATAAGCCTTGAACTTGCGCCTTGTTTTGCTCGACACGAAGTCCTGCAGCAAATCGGTCTTACCCTCATGCAGCAGTTTTTGCATTTGCTCAGTACTTACCATTTGCTGAAGAATCACCTTGCCTGAACGGAAGTCGCATTGCTTGGGCAGCTTCAAACTTTGCTCGCAGGCGTAAGCAAGTGATTGTTCAAGCACCTTTGACTTGCACTTTGGGCAGGTGCCAACAACGGGCAGTTGGCTCAAATCCACCGCTTCGCTGTGCTCCTCACCATCTTGGGGTCCTTGCCCAAAATCGAAGGCGAGGCGATGGTCGGCGCCTAAACGCAACATCGCTGTGAAGGGGCGCCCTTGCTTGCTGCGAAAACCTTGCAGGGGACCAATCTCGCGTTGTTTGATCAGGTCCTCGGCTTCGTCGACGGACAGGGTCCTCGCGCCCGGCGTCTTTGAGATCGAAAAATCACAGGACACACAAGCATAGCGACGGTAATTTTCCTTCACCAAAGCGCCGCAAGCCGGGCAGGGCGTTTGTAGGTCGACAAAATCACCGGGGACGGTGTCAGCGGCAAAATTTTTCGCTCGCTCGACAATTTGCTTGGCCATCTGGCTGATTTCGCGCATGAACTGCGAGCGCTCAAGCTCGCCACGTTCCATGAGCGACAGTTTGTGTTCCCATCCCCCGGTCAACTCGGGTAAGGTCAGTTCCTCAACACCTAATCCGCGCAAAAGCGTCATCAGTTGAAAGGCTTTGGTGGTTGGAACCAGCTCTCGTGCTTCGCGATACAGGTAGTTTTCAGAGAGTAGACCTTCGATGATTGCCGCCCTTGTCGCTGGCGTTCCGAGCCCTTTCTCGGCCATTGCTTCGCGCCATTCCTCCTCATCGACGCGTTTGCCTGCGCTTTCCATGGCTGAGAGCAAGCTTGCTTCGCTAAAACGTGCAGGTGGTCGGGTATGCAAGGCCTGGCAGGCAAATGATTGCATGCTGGCTGTCTCTTGCGATGCGCCTTTCGGACTGAGTTCGGGTAAGTCCGCTTCGGGGTCTGCGCGGTCGCGTCCCATCACCGCAAGCCAGCCCGCTTCGATGAGCACTTTGCCTTCGGTTTTAAAGTGCAAATCAGCAATTTGGGTAAGTCGGGTGGTGATTAAAAACTGGGCAGGCGGGAAAAAGACCGCCAGAAAACGGCGCGCCACCATGTCGTAAATCTTCGCCTCGGCTTCACTCAAGCTAGCTAGCTTAGGGGTTGAAGGTGTTGGGATAATCGCGAAGTGATCACTTACTTTGCTATTGTCAAACACCCGCTTGTTAGGTTTTACCCAGCCTTGTTGCATGATATGTTGGGCAAATTTCCCCAACTCATCGGCCTTGCTAAGCGCAGCCATCGTATCTTGAACCGTTTGGAGGTAGTCTTCGGGGAGATGCTTGGAGTCGGTTCTTGGGTACGTCAGTAGCTTGTGCTTCTCGTAGAGCGCCTGAGCTAATGAAAGCGTGGTTTTGGCGGAAAAGCCAAAGCGGCTGTTGGCTTCTCGCTGCAAGCTGGTCAGGTCAAAGAGCGCTGCTGCCGCCTGGGTGGAGGGTTTTGCCTCGTCCTTGGCAAGCGCATGTTCTCCGCTTTGAAGCAATTGCTGGAGTTTTTGCTCAATCGCTTGCGCTTTTTCAGCTTCCCAGAGCCGCTCGGCCCTGGCTTCGTTGTCGCCCGGTGTGCGCTTAAAGCTTGGGTCGAACCAGCGAGCCTGGTAGCTCCCAGCTTGAACCTGGAACTGAGCGCTGAGCTCAAAGTAGGCCTTGGGGATAAATCGCTTGATTTGCTCTTCGCGCTCAACAACGATCGCAAGGGTTGGTGTTTGCACCCGCCCAACGGTTGTGAGGAAAAAGCCCCCGTCGCGCGAATTAAAGGCGGTCATCGCCCTTGTGCCGTTAATACCGACCAACCAGTCCGCCTCTGAGCGACAGCGGGCCGCATCGGCAAGCGCCTGCATTTGCGATTGATCACGTAGCTGCGAAAAAGCAAGACGAATTGCAGCCGGGGTCATCGACTGAAGCCATAGTCGCTTTATCGGCTGTTTACCCTTGGCATGTTGAACGATGAGTTGAAAGATTAATTCGCCTTCGCGGCCTGCATCACAAGCGTTAATGAGTGCGGACACATCTTTTCGCTTAATCAAGCGAGTGAGCATTTTTAGGCGCTCTTCGTTTTTTGCAATCGGCCTGACGTCGAAGTGATCGGGCAATACCGGCAAATGGGCAAAGCTCCATTTACCCCGTTTGACCTCAAAGGCCTCGGGTGCAGCGATTTCGACCAAGTGCCCAACGGCCGAGGAGAGCAGATATGCTTCGCTCTCGTAGAACTCACCCTGACGAGTAAAGCCGCCAAGGGCTTTGGCGATGTCGCTTGCGACAGAGGGCTTTTCAGCGATGATGAGGGTCTTGGTCATGGCAATAGGGCTAAGGGGGCGGATCATACGCGTCATTAAAGGACATGAGCAAGCCCAGTCCCTACAAGAAGGCCGAAAAAGTACAAATTTTCTTAACGGATATTGTTTCGTGCTTTCATAACGGCTTAAGTACATAACGGCCATTGGGCTCACGACGGATATGCCCTTCGAGCTCCCAGCGTAGGCTTTGGACAAGCGCTTGCTCGTAGCTGCTTTGCATGAGCGCGGCCAGTTGATGCACATCGAAGGCGTCTTGGCCCATGCGTTGCGAAAGTTCAGTCATCCACGACAGGCATTCCGATCCAGCGGCCGACGCAGGCATCGCTTCAACGGGCAAAGCGTGACGGGGGGCTCGAACAAGCCATGGCAATTCGCTGTATATATCTTCGATGCGTTCCGTGAGGCTTGCACCTTGGCGAATGAGTAGATGGCAGCCTTTACTGCGCGGATCATCGATCGATCCGGGCACTGCAAACACCGTTTTCCCTTGCTCGACGGCTGACTGCGCGGTACTCAGTGCGCCGCTTTGCTGACGTGCTTGGACGACCAAGACGGCAACAGCGAGAGCGGCAATAAAGCGGTTGCGCTGAAGGAAGCGAAATTTTTCGATGTTTTGACCTGGCAGCAGATGGCTGATGACTGCGCCTTGTTGTGCGATCTGTTGGCGCAGTTCCAGGTGCTGACGCGGATAATTGCGATCGATACCTGTACCCATGACGGCCACCGTGACGCCCTTGGCCTGCAAGGCGCCAAGATGGGCGGCCGCATCAATGCCCTCGGCCATGCCGCTAATGATGCTCAGCCCATCGCTCGCGAGTTGGGCGGCAAAGTCTTTGGCTAGTTCCGCGGCCCGGTCACTGCATGCCCGTCCCCCAACGATTGCTAGACCGTGCGCATGCAAATGTGCGGGATTGCCCTCTACAAATAAGACTCGGCATGCGCGTACCGCCAAGCGGGTTTGACCATGATCCGAATGCGCCTCGGCGTCGCTCGGATGTTCTGCGATTTGACGCAAAGCTGTCTCGTTAAATCTAAGCAAACCTTCGGGGTATCGCTCATCGTGCAAACTCCATAAAACATGGTGGTTGTTGTTTTCCAGCCAACGATTAAGTTTCGGTGCAACAGGCCATCGCTTGGGATGTATCGCTTCGATTTGCCTAAGCACTGCCGTTAAGTCTTTAGGTTTTCCTCGCAGAGGCTGTCGATCATGGCACCAGCGTGAGAGCGCCCCTTGAGCCGCTTTGCCGTCTTGCCAAAAATCCAAGGCACTTGGAAAGTGCTGCAAAACCCACCCCAAAGCCCAGGGGCCTAGGCCTTCCCACTGGAGTAGGCTAATTCTTGCAATGTGTTCTTCGGCCTTTAGGCCGATCGCTGATGAGGTATCAGGAAGTGATCGTGAGGGTGAGTCCGGAAGTGATCGTGCGGGCGAGTGCGATCGATGAAGGGTCATGATTTGCCTACCTTGTGTGCTGCCCCGGGTGAGGGACTTAACAAGCGGTAGGGATCTTGCGCCTTAGCCTTGCAGATGAAACCAGCACTGTGGCGTTGGTGGGCGATGCCGCACTACAATCATGTCATGGCAAAGCTAGCTATTCTTCGTTATCCCGACCCAAGGCTGCACCGCAAGGCAAAGCCGGTTGCACAGGTTGATGAGCGCATCAGGCAACTGGTGGCCGATATGGCGCAAACCATGTATGAAGCGCCCGGCATTGGTTTGGCCGCAACCCAGGTCGATGTCCACGAGCAGGTGATTGTTGTCGATATTAGCGACAGCAGAGATCAGTTGATGGTTTTTATCAATCCTGTGCTGATGAGCCAATCGGAGACCTTGAGTGACTACGAGGAAGGCTGCCTTTCTGTTCCTGGCATTTACGATGATGTACGCCGTCCTGCTGTGATTGAGGTAAGTGCTTTAAATCTTGCAGGTGAAAGCTTTTCGTTGCGCGCCGAGGGCTTGTTAGCGGTTTGTATCCAGCATGAAATGGATCACTTGCAGGGCAAAGTCTTTGTCCAACACCTGTCTCGTCTTAAGCAGAGCCGGATTCGAGCCAGGATGCTCAAACAGGAAAAGGAACGCGATCAAGATCACAGCGGCGAGCCAACTTCGCTAGCGCTCTGAGTCCCTAAGCCTACGATGCGCCTTGTTTTTGCGGGAACGCCAGAGTTCGCTGTCCCTACACTCAGGGCCTTGCATGCGAGCGAACACGATATCGTCGCGGTCTACACCCAGCCTGACCGTCCTTCGGGTCGCGGCCAAAGGTTGCGTCCTTCAGCGGTTAAGCAGGCTGCATTCGATCTTGATTTAAGGCTAATCCAGGTCGAAGATTTCAAGTCTGATGAGGCGGTGCAAGCGCTTGGAGCACTTGAAGCAGACGCCATGGTAGTGGTTGCCTATGGCCTATTGCTATCGCAACGGGTGCTCGATCTTTTTCCGGCTGCCTGCTGGAATCTTCACGCATCCTTGCTGCCGCGTTGGCGTGGCGCTGCGCCCATTGCAAGAGCGATCGAAGCGGGTGATCGAGAGACCGGGGTCGCTGTGATGAAAATGGAAAAAGGTCTTGATACCGGCCCTGTTTTGATGCAAGCAAAGCTTCCCATCACAGCGCTCGATACCGCACAGCACTTGCAAAGCCGACTGGCCGAGCTTGGGGCGGTTTTGATGGTGAAGGGTATCGATCAGATTGAAAAACTTTGGCCCGAGCCCGACAGCCTTGAGCGAGCGCTTCAAGCGCAAGCAAGCCATGGGGCATGCTATGCAAGCAAGTTGACTAAAGCTGAGGCACAACTCGATTTTAGCCAGCATGCGGCAGTGCTTGAGCGAAGAATGCGAGCCTTCGACCCTGTACCAGGATGCTACAGCTGGTTTCATACAGGCGATAAACCACCCCAACTGCTCAAGTGCTGGCGAGGGCGGGTTGTGGAAGCCCAAGACATGCAAACAAGCCTGCAGCAGGTGTGCTCAAACGCAACGCGCAGCCAACACGAGCTTTTTGGCAGGGTGTTCGGTTTTGGCAGTGAAGGCCCACTCATTGTTTGTGGTGGCGAATTTCTCGAGTTACTTGAGGTGCAGCCGGCAGGCGGATTAAGACTGCCCGCAGCGCGTTGGGTCCAACAGTCTGGACTAACGACCGGAGATTTTTTTGGCCCGGCAAGGCACTAAACGCTGGGCGCTCAGTTGGGAGCTGCAGGCGGCGTCACTCGCCTTACATGCAAGTCTCAGTCCCCAGGCCCATTCATCGGCAGGTTTGCCTGAACAATTGCATCGGGCTCGGGCCCAGGTCATGCAAGGCCTCGGGCCTCAGGATGCAGACTCCTCAAGGATTTTGCGGGAAATGGCTGCTGGTGCGCTGAGGCGCTGGGGTTTGCTGCATCGGCTCCAAGCCCTCATGAGTCAGCGTGAGACCGCACCTGAGGCACTAAGCTTTGGCGATTGTTTGCTGCGGGTGAGCTTGTCGTGGATGATCGAGCAGCCTCATAAAACCGCAGTCGTGGTTGATCAGGCCGTTGAATGCGCTAAACGGATCACCCCAAAGACAAGCCCTTACACCAATGCCCTTTTGCGACGCTTTTCTCGTGAGCGCGAGGCTTTGCTCGAACGAGCACAAGCTTTTGATGAAGCGATTTGGAATGTGCCTGCATGGTGGCTTGAATCGCTAAGGCTTGCTTATCCAGCGCGTTGGGCCGAGGTGCTCAAGGCAGCTGCGATGCCTTCAACCCTGAGTCTTAGGGTTAACCGCCGTAAGACAACCGCTAGGGCCTTGGCTGCCCGTTTCGCCGAACAGGGCTATCAGGCTCAAGCCTTTGGTCTGGGCTCAGGCGCCCAAGTCGGCGATCTGAGGGGCTCAATCGGCGAGGACAAGGCCCTCAAAGCCCACGCTATGTATGTGTCCGATGCGCTTTATCTTCCGCCATCGACCGACCCCAAAGGTCTGCCAGGCTTTTCGGAAGGCTTGTTTAGTGTTCAAGACCTGGGCGCTCAACAAGCAGCTTGGCTCTTGGATCTCGAGCCGGGTATGCGTGTGCTTGATGCTTGCGCTGCGCCCGGTGGTAAGACCGGCCACATCCTCGAACTCGTTGACTGCGACTTGCAGGCCTGGGATCTTTCAGCAAAGCGTCTCGAGCGCCTTGCTGAAAATCTCAAACGCCTGGATTTGCATGCACAGCTTGCCTGTGTGGACCTTTTGGGGTCCGGAAGTTTGCCGGCAGCTGCGGGCAGTTTTGATCGCATGCTTCTGGATGCGCCTTGCTCGGCCTCCGGGATTATTGGACGGCACCCAGAGATTCGCTGGCGTCGAGTCGCTGCTGAATTGGCAGATCATCAAGCGCAGCAGATCGCCATGCTTCGCAGGCTTTGGCCTTTACTCAAAACAGGCGGTTGTTTGCTTTTTGTGACTTGCTCGGTGTTTCCTGAAGAAGGCGTGCAGCCCGTCGAAGCATTTCTTGCGCAGCAGCCCGATGCGCAGCTCGAGCCCTTGGATGGCTATTCACCCTTGTTGCCCTCAAGCAACACATCGCTTAAGCACGACGGGTTTTATTACGCGCGCATCCGCAAACGAAGTCTGTAAGGCTTCCACGCTTGGATCAGGGCTAGTGCTTGAGCATTGATAATGCTGCGATGAACGCTATCAGACGGATTGTCCAAACCCTGCTCGTTTTGACGCTTGCTTTGTCTGTGGCTGGCATCGAAACCCAAGCCCTGGCAGCAAGCCAGGATCCGCTGCCCAGCCAAGAGCCCATCACGACCCTGAGTACGCCCACCCAAGATGCTGTATCCCTCGAGCAAGGCATCGAGGTCTTGCAAGCTTCATTGCGTCAAGTGCCCTCGCGCGACGATTATTGGTTGAGTGCTGATTTAAGCGTTCAGCTCAATCCCACCTTGACCGACGCTGTAAACCGCGCGGTACCCTTGTATTTTGTGCTTGAGGCCGAGCTTTTGAGGCCGCGTTGGTATTGGGCCGATGAGCGCCTGCTGAGCAAGGCAAGGATTTACAGGCTTCACTACCACGCGATCACAAGACAGTACAGGCTGCAAAGCCTAAGCACCTCGCAAAACACGGGCACAACAAGCGTGAGTGTTACTAATCCCGCAAGCTGGCTTGCAGCGCTAGGCATCGGAGTGAGCGCATCACCCACAAACGCACAATCGGCGCAGGCCGCAGGGCTTTACCAATCATTTTCGAGCTTGCAAGAAGCCTTGCAAGCCATGGGAAGGGTGAGAGCTTGGCCCTTCATTGAGCAGATGCGTTTGCAGGCAGGACAGGGCTATGAGCTCAGGCTAAGGATGCGGCTTGATGCCAGCCAATTGCCAAGGCCCTTGCAAATACCCGGCATTAGTCAGCGTGATTGGTCGATTGAGGGCACATGGAAACGCTTTCCCTTAGAGATCGGGACGAAGAAAAACGCTCCCTGACCCGCGTTTTGCGGGCGGTTTTGGTGCTCGCGATCGGGCTTGCGGGAGTGTTGCTGCTTGCGCTTTCGGCCGCGACTCGCAATACACAGTTTTTCACGGACTACTACCCGGTGCTGCTTTGGAGTGCGATAGCGCTAGGCCTGATCTTATTGATCCTGCTCGGCGAGCTCATGCGCCGCCTTATCAATCGACTAAGACGCGGCTTATTTGGCTCGCGCTTGATGGCGCGCATGGCAGTGATTTTTGTCTTATTGGCTGTTGCACCAGCAGCGTTGATGTTTTATGTATCGGTGCAATTCATTGAGCGATCCGTGGAGTCCTGGTTTGATGTTCCTGTTGAACGTGCACTTGACTCGGGACTTAGTTTGGCGCGCGTGAGTTTGGATTCAAGGCTTCAACGACTCTTACAAGACGCAAAACAATCGTCTCAGCAGCTTGATCCGAATGCAGCCTTGAGCCTGCCAGCGCAGCTTGAGCGACTGCGCGTGCGTCTCGGCGCCTCGGAGCTTCAATTGTTGAACGCCTCAGGAAAACTCCTCGCATCAGCAAGTGAGACCATGGTCCATTTGGTGCCTACGACCACCTCGGCAGCGCTGCTAAGGCAGGCGAAATCGCAGGGGCAGTGGAGTGCGATTGAAGGCTCTGATGGCGGCTATCGACTCAGAGTGCTTGTGCCCTGGGAGCTTGCGCTTGCAGGGCTTGAGCCTGGTTGGCTTTCAGCGATTGCACCAGTGCCGGCGAGCCTTGCTGAACTGGCCGAAGTTGCCCAACAAGGCTGGCGTGATTATCAAGAGCTTTCTCTATCGAGGATGACGCTTAAACGCTTGTTTCGCATCACCTTAGTCATGGTCTTTTTGTTAACGACCTTCGCCGCGGTTGCTGCGGCCTTTTTGCTGGCTGGCTGGCTTGTTGGCCCTTTGGCAGAGTTGGCCAATGCCACAAGGGTGCTGGCAAGTGGCCAATTTATCGAAGTAAAGGACTATGCGGCGCGAGACGAACTCGGCGTATTGATGCAATCGTTTAATCGAATGTCGCGAGGTCTGCACGATGCGCAACAAACCATAGGGCAAAACCAACTCGCGCTTCAAGCGGTTAACTTGCGCTTACAAAGCGTACTTTCGCATATTGACGCAGCGGTTTTAGTTTTTGACGCGGCAATGCGACTGGAGTCGGCCAATGCGCAGGCCGAAAAGATTTGGAGCCATACGCTATCGACGTGTAAGGGCTGGCCCTTGCTGCAATTGCCTGGCCAACCAGCGCTTGGCCAGGCAATCCAACAGGCCTTTGCCGATCAACCCCAAGACGAATCACTCAGTTGGCAAAGGCAATGGACGCTTGCTGATGGCGCGGTCGTTCTTGCTCGCGGTGCAAAATTGGGCGGTGAGCGCGCTGGCTATGTAGTCGTGCTTGATGACATTACGCAGGTATTGTCCGGAGAGCGTGCTCTGGCTTGGGCCGAGGTTGCTCAACGGCTTGCCCACGAGATCAAAAACCCGCTCACGCCCATTCAACTTTCGGCCGAAAGGCTGCAGCGAAAACTAAGGCCCGAGCTTACTGGCGCTCAGGCCGAACTGGTCGAGAAAACAGCCCAAACCATTGTGAGCCAGGTTGATGCGCTTAAGTCCCTGGTTGATCAGCTACGCGATTACTCAAGGCTCGCGTCTACCCAAATGGAGCCACTTGATATGAATGACTTAATCGCCGAGGTTGCCTCGCTTTACGGTCGCGAGGTACAGCTTGATCTTGATCTACAGGCTGGCCATGTCCGCGCTGATCGGGTGCAAATGCGCCAGGTGCTGCATAACCTCACGAAAAATGCGCTCGAGGCACAACATGAGCAACAACTGTCCGCCACGCAACCGATCAAGCCGATTGTCATTTCCACGAAAACCCTTAAGCTTTCGGATGGGCGCAACGGCTTACGCCTTCGTGTACGGGACCATGGCGCTGGTTTTTCTGAGGCCATGCTTTCGCGTGTTTTCGAACCTTATGTCACGACCAAGCGAACAGGCAGTGGACTTGGCCTGGCGATTGTGCGCAAAATCGTTGAAGAACACGGGGCGCAAGTGGAAGTAAGTAACTGGATGTCGGATAGTTCAAGTATCGGGGGCGCGCAGGTGAGCCTTGTTTTTCCGATGCAGATCAATCCCATGGCGTCGAGTTGAGTTGCGTGATGTGCGATCTTGACAAGTCCTGTGTAAGCTAGAGAAGGGCACAACAACGAGGTTGTATGGCAGATATATTGGTCGTCGATGACGAGATTGGTATCCGGGAACTACTTAGTGAGATTCTCGGGGATGAAGGCCATGAGGTTTTACAGGCAGAAAATGCAGCACAGGCACGAAGCGCGCGACAAAAGGCGCGTCCCGATTTGGTGCTGCTCGATATTTGGATGCCCGATACCGACGGCATAGCGGTCTTGCGAGAATGGTCCGAGTCGGGACTGCTTGATATGCCGGTGATTATGATGTCGGGGCACGCTACTGTCGAGATGGCCTCGCAAGCCACCCGCTTAGGCGCTGTTGGCTTTCTTGAAAAACCTATTGCGCTACAAAAGTTACTCGCTGCTGTGCAAAATGCGCTCCAGGGCAAAAGCGCCATGCTCAGCCCGATACGCTCACAGCAGACTGCTTCGATCCAGGCAGGCCAAACAGCAGTGCCGGCCTCGCCCCGCGCCGAGCTCAAGTCCGAGCCCTTCGCCTTTAACGCCCCCCACAGTCAGCCGCAAACGGGCTTTGGCGAAACAACGACCCGCGACACCCAAAGCGAGCTACAGCAGTCCAGCCCTCAACAAAGCTTGCAAAGCCCGCTGCCTGGGCCGCAAGCGCGTCGCGACTTAGACTCAGCGAGTGGGATGTTGCCTGCCTCTCCGTGGGCGGTATCGCCACATCTTGACAGGGACCATACCTCGCCAAGTGCAAGGCTCTCCCAGTTATCGTTTGATCAGCCGTTGCGCGATGCACGCGATGCCTTTGAGCGCTTGTACTTTGAGCATCATCTTGCCCGCGAAGGCGGGTCCATGACAAGAGTGGCCGAGCGAACCGGGCTTGAGCGCACCCACTTGTATCGAAAGCTAAAGCAGCTTGGCGTGGAGTTGGGTCGCAGCACGCGGCGTGAAGTTTAAGTGCTTAGCCAAAGATCGATCTTTATAAAGTATCGATCTTGGATTTGTATTTACTCAGACTTAACGATGATTTAGAAGCGTGCCGCTTCCAACATGCGGTCATCGAAGTCTGGCTTGCTTGCTGGCAGGAAGAGCGACCATGTGCTTTATTGCTCAATCATGTTCTGGCGCAAAACGATATCCCGTGGAAGCATAGGCTGGCTGAGTCCATGCAAGCAACAAGCAAGCAAGCGTTGCTGACCGACTCCGTGGCTTGGGAGCAAGCACTTCTGGTCAAACAACTTGCACCGAGTTGCCTATGTTGTGCACAGCAAGGCCAGCTTGGTCTGGTGCTGGCAAGTCTTTATCGTGGACTCAAAGCTTTTCGAAAGGCAACTGCCATAGCCTCGGATGAGACTGCCAACCAACTTGCTGTGCTGATTGTTGGCAGCATGCAGTTGAGCGAAGCTAAGCTCATGCGAGGACTTCGGTATTTGCAGCCGCCAGTGCGCGTCCTACCTGTTGCCTGGGGCGGGCAAATGCACTAGGGCTTGGGCTTACGGTTTAGTCTTTCATTTGCGATAACGGCCCAGGCGAATGTCCTCTTGCATCGCCAATACGACTTGCACATCGATCAAGTTGAGCAAGCGTCGTGTCATCGATAGGAATGGCCTTCGCCCTTGCCAGACGCATGGCAACTTCGGGTTCACCAGGAAGCAGCACCCGCCCCGGATAAAGCGAAGCTGCGATCGCCGCAGCCTCTGAGCTTTGCGCCGGCGACATTTCCGAGTCCTCGCTAAGCGCAGCCGATTCAAGCCATTGAATAAATCGCCCTAGCTCTTCTGAAAAATACCCGGCCTGGCCAAGCCTTGTCGGATCGATGAGTATGACCAGCATATTGTTCCAAATGGCATATTGTTGTGGAAAATGTGCCGGATGAATACTTTCCCCGCCGATGAGCGCGGCCCCCAACAACTCACAAACCACCGCAAGCCCATAGCCTTTATGACCTCCAAAGGTTAAAAGCGATCCGAACGCACCCTGTTCGTCTGCTTCAAACATCACCGCTGGCTGGTTAGTGGGATGGCCTTTTGCGTCGATCAGGCAGCCATCAGGAACTGCCACAGCTTTGTTATAGGCCACCCGCACCTTACCGTGAGCAATCGCACTTGTGGCAAAGTCAACAATGATCGGCGATTGACCATTGCGCGGTATCGCAGCAGTAAATGGATTGGTCAAAAAACGTGCTTGGGCGCCTCCAAAGGGCGCAACCATGGTGGGCGCGCCAATCGCGTTGGTGAAGTGCACCGCCACAAGACCCTTCGCAGCAGCCATCTCGGCCCAGTGGCCGATACGGCCGATATGATGGCTATTACGCAGCCCAAAAATGCAGTGACCGTGAAGCTTCGCACGCTCAATCCCCAGATCCATGGCTTGCCGCGCCATCGACTGGCCCATACCCCGCTGGCCATCAGCGATAAACAAAGCGCCCGCATCATGAACAAGCGAAAGTTGCTGATTCAATCGAAGCTCATGATTCAAGCACGAGGCAACATACCGATCATTCATGCCCACGCCATGGGAGTCGTGACCGCTTAAATTAGCCAGCACCAGATGTTTGGCGGTGTCTTGGGCTTCGTTGAGTTCACTACCGGCACAACGCCACAGCTGCTCTACCCACTGTTCTAAGCGTTGCGGATTAATCTGGAAGTTGGCCATCTCCTGTCCTTTTCATGAAGTATTCTCGCGCCATGATCCTACGCTTTCCGCGGTTTTGGCGAAGCTGAAAGACCATGGGCGTTCTATACTCAACGGCTTCGCTCAACTTGCTTTAGCCCGCCGGTGATATCGCGACGAAAGATCCGCATGAAGCTCTGAGCCCAATCTACCGCGATGAGAATTGACGTGAGTCCTTTAGAACAAGACCTTCGAGCACGCATGGCCAAACGCATCTTGGTGCTCGATGGCGCCATGGGCACCATGATTCAACGCTATCGCTTAAGCGAAGCCGATTTTCGTGGCGAGCAGACATTCAGTGTTCACTGTATGCACCCCGATGCACCTGGGGCTAAGCCCCAGGCGAATCTCCTTTCCGAGATTTTGGCGATGCCAAAGCCTGCGCAATTTGCGCATGATGTCAAAGGCAATAACGAACTTTTAAGCCTCACACAGCCATCGCTCATTTACGATATTCATCACCAGTACTTGTTGGCCGGCGCTGATCTGATCGAAACCAATACCTTTGGCGCAAGTTCGGTCGCTCAGGCCGACTACGGGCTCTCTAGCTTTGCTTATGCGATGAATCTTGCATCAGCCAAGCTCGCAAGCGCAGCCGCGGCAGCGTTCACCGAGGCGAATCCGCAATGGCCACGTTATGTTGCCGGTGCGCTTGGACCACAACCTCGCACGGCCTCGATCTCGCCCGATGTCAACGACCCGGGGGCACGCAACATCGACTTTGAAGCCTTAAGACAAACCTATAGCGAACAATTGCGCGGGCTGCTTGACGGTGGCATCGATGTCATTCTTGTTGAAGCCATCTTCGATACGCTCAACGCAAAAGCTGCGATTTTCGCAATTGAAGAAGCTTTCGAAGCGCGTGGCAAGCGTTGGCCGGTGATGATCTCTGGAACGGTAACCGACGCCTCAGGCCGGATTTTATCGGGACAAACCGTTGAAGCTTTTTGGAACGCTATACGCCATGCCCGGCCAATGACGGTGGGCCTTAATTGTGCGCTCGGTGCAGCCCTCATGCGGCCCTATGTGCAAGAGCTTTCACAGAAAGCCGATACCTTGCTATGTGTTTACCCTAATGCAGGCTTACCGAATCCGATGTCGGATACCGGCTTTGATGAAACACCCGACATCACAGCTAGACTGATTAAGGAATTCGCACAAAGCGGCTTTGTGAATATCGCAGGAGGATGCTGTGGGACCACACCAGAACATATCGCAGCAATCGTTGAGGCGGTAAAAGATATCAAGCCCAGATTAATCCCCGATCTTGAGCCTGCGATGCGCTTATCGGGCTTAGAACCTTTAAATATCAAGATCGATAGCTTATTTGTGAACGTCGGTGAGCGCACCAATGTGACAGGATCAAAGCAATTTGCCCGTTTGATTTTGGAGGAGCGATTCGATGAAGCCTTAGCGGTGGCAAGGCAGCAAGTAGAGCACGGTGCTCAAATCATCGATGTCAACATGGATGAGGCCATGCTTGATTCAGAGGCTGCCATGGTTCGCTTTTTGAATATGCTCGCATCGGAGCCCGACATCGCACGCGTCCCGATCATGATTGATAGTTCTAAGTGGTCGGTGATCGAAGCGGGTTTGCGCTGCGTTCAAGGCAAGTCAATAGTTAATTCTATATCGTTAAAAGAAGGCGAGCATAGCTTTTTGCATCAGGCAAGACTTTGTCAGCGCTATGGTGCTGCCGTGATTGTGATGGCTTTTGATGAGCAGGGCCAGGCTGACAGCTTTGCGCGAAAGGTCTCGATTTGTGAGCGTGCCTACAGGCTGCTAGTCGATCGGTTGCAATTTGATCCGCAAGATATCGTGTTTGATCCCAATATCTTTGCAGTGGCCACAGGGATCGAAGAGCACGATCGCTATGGACTTGATTTCATTGAAGCTTGTGCGTGGATTAGGCAGCATTTGCCTGGCGCCAAAATTTCGGGTGGTGTTTCTAATGTGTCTTTTAGTTTCCGTGGCAACGATTTGGCGCGCGAGGCGATTCACACGGTATTTCTGTATCACGCCATTCAAGCCGGCCTCTCGATGGGTATCGTCAATGCTGGGATGATCGGTGTTTATGATGATCTTGAACCTGAGCTTCGAGCCCTGGTCGAAGATGTCTTGCTGTATCGACAGCCTTTAGCCGATCCGCGAGCACTTGGCGATCAGGCTCAAACAAGTACCGAACGCTTGATTGTGAAGGCGGCGTCGCTCAAAGGCGATGGGGCCCGCCGCGAAGAGCAATTGGCCTGGCGCGAGTCATCGGTCGAGCAACGTATTTCGCATGCTTTGGTTCACGGCCTCACCCAATGGATTACCGAAGACACCGAAGAGGCGTGGCAGCAAATTCTTGCCCGTGGCGGTAAGCCGATCGAGGTCATCGAAGGCCCATTGATGCAAGGCATGAATTTAGTGGGTGATTTGTTTGGTGCGGGCAAGATGTTTTTACCCCAGGTGGTGAAATCAGCCCGGGTCATGAAGCAGGCCGTTGCCCATTTAATTCCCTATATCGAAGCTGATAAAGCAGCGTCTGGGCAAAACCAGAGCAGGGGCAAGATCCTTATTGCAACCGTTAAAGGTGATGTTCACGATATTGGTAAAAATATTGTTGCAGTCGTTTTGCAATGTAATAATTTTGATGTGGTCAATCTTGGTGTCATGGTGCCAGCCAGTGAAATCCTGGCGCAAGCAAAGGCGCACCAAGTCGATGCGATTGGCCTATCGGGACTTATCACGCCATCGCTTGAGGAAATGGCGCATGTGGCTGCCGAGATGGAGCGCGATGAGTATTTTAAAGAACGTTCTACGCCTTTATTAATTGGCGGGGCGACAACCTCACGAATCCACACCGCGGTTAAAATTGCGCCACACTACAGTCACCCGGTGCTACATGTACTTGATGCATCGCGCTGCGTGCCGGTGGCACAACAGCTATTATCGAAAGAGCAACGCCCTAGCTTTGTCGAGCAGCTAAAAAAAGACTATGACAAATTACGCGAACAACATGCTCAAGGTCGCGGCCCGGCGCTAATCAGCCTGGCGCAGGCTCGCAGTAATGCACCGCGCATCGACTGGTCGAACTTTAAGCCGCACAAGCCTAAATTCATTGGCTTTCGACATTTTCAAAATCTTGATTTGGCAAGTCTTGTGCCGTATATCGATTGGCAGCCCTTTTTTCAAACTTGGGACTTGCACGGTCCCTACCCAGCCAACTTGCAAGATCCCGTCGTGGGCGACACCGCAAACAAGCTTTTTGCCGATGCCCAGCAAATGCTCAAGCGCATCCTGGCCGGGCGCTGGATCAAAGCGCATGCATCGATTGGTTTTTGGCCTGCGCAAGGCCAAGGCGATGATATTCATCTTTTTAGTGATGAGGCTTGCAGCAAGCCGCTGATGGTTTGGCACAATTTGCGCCAGCAAACAGCGAAAAAATCGGGTGTTGCGAATAAGTCGCTTGCCGACTACGTGATGCCAAAAGATGTGGGATATAGCGATTATATCGGTATGTTCGCTGTCACAGCAGGTGATGGCGCTGACGAGCGCGCCGCTCAAATGCAAAATGATCATGATGATTACGGGGCGATCATGCTCAAAGCACTTGCCGATCGTTTTGCCGAGGCGCTAGCCGAAGCGATGCACGAGCGTGTTCGCAAAGACCTTTGGGGCTACGCAGCAAATGAATCATTGAGCGCCTTGGATCTCATTCAAGAGACCTTTCAGGGTATTCGACCCGCTCCAGGCTATCCGGCCTGCCCCGATCATGAGGTCAAGCGCGAAATGTTTGTGCATTTGCAAGCTGAAAGCATTGGGATGCGGCTTACCGAGTCTTGTGCGATGTGGCCTGCGGCCAGTGTGAGCGGCTTTTATCTGGCGCATCCGCAAGCGCGTTATTTCACACTCGGTGCGATTGGCGATGATCAGCTGGCCGACTTCGCCAAACGAAGCGGTCGTTCCCTCGATTCCGTGCAACGTGCCTTAGCTTCTTTGCGCAGGGGCGCATAAGCCTTGATCCGGGCTTAGCGCTTGTGGTCTGGCTGATTGAGGCAGTCGGTTTGGATGTTGCCTCGGTTTGGCTGCCACATCGGTTTTGGTCCTGTCTTAAGCTTTTCGCCAGGTCACAGGCTTGTTGGCAGCGAGCGATCGACGGCATTGTTCAAGCAATGGCCAAGCTCTTTGATGCAGGCCAATCGTCTCGGCCTGATGGTCTTGTGCATCCTTGCCGCCTGCCTGGGCTTGTTCTTTGCTTTGCTCTTGTTGTTGTTTGGACTTTTCAATGAGCACTTCAAGTTTTGCTATGACCTGCGGTAGTTGCTCGACGGTGAAAACACCTTCATCGAGGATGCTTCCATCCTCAAGCATGCGCCCAAGTGCGCCGAGTAAGGTCTGCGCTGGCCCTTGGGTCATCAGCACAGATCCTGTGGCTCTGGATTCAAAAAAAAGGGGCATTGGCTTTGGCCTTGGATTGGCATGCTTCAAAATCGGAAAGATATTGAAAAGCGCATGACATCATATCCCTTATTGATCATCGACTTAATTAAGCGTCGTGGCTCAAGGCCAAGAGCCTTGCCGACCACGCCGCGAAGCTTGCGCTTAGCCTTCACTTTGCTGTTTTGTTTGACTGCTTGCACGCCTCGTTTTAATTGGCGGGAAGTTGCGATCAATCCGCCTGGGATGAGCGTCTTAATGCCCGATAAGCCCGCCGAGATGAGTCGAAAACTTGTGCTTGGCGAGCACAGCATCGACATGCATATGACAGGGGCTCGTGTTGATGAGCGTATGTTTACTGTGACGGTTGGAAAGATTGACACAGGCTCTGGTTTATCTGCGCAGCTTGCGCTTGAGCGCATGGAGCAGGCGATGCTGCGCAATATTCAAGGCAAGGTCATCAAGCGCGAATCGGCGCAGCTTGCTCCCGGGGTCGCACTCACACAACTGAAAGCCCAAGGCCAAGCGCAGGCTCGTCCCGTGTTGATGTGGGCTTGGTTTTTTGAGCATAAGGGTCATGTGGTCCAGGCGGTTGCAATCGGTGAGTCCGCCGATGAAGAGCAGGCGATGACCTTTTTACAAAGCCTTCGCTTAAAACCGTGACCACGACCCTGAAGCGATGCCCATGATCGGTAAAGCCATGACCACTTTGGGCAACCAAGCCTGATGAACGCAGCAAAGGGAAGCTTTGCGCGGGGCTTGCTGATTTTTTCGGCCTTTGCGCTGGCTTTTTTCATGTCCTATGGTTTGCGGGCGATCAATGCGGTGTTGGCACCTGACCTGGTTGCAGCGTTTTCATTATCGGCGGGTGACTTGGGTGCGATGTCGAGTGCTTATTTTGTTGCCTTTTCAGCCATGCAATTGCCGCTTGGCATTTGGCTTGACCGATTCGGTTCAAGGCGGGTTGAGGCGAGTTTGCTGCTTGTTGCTGCACTCGGGTGCGGCTTTTTTGCGCTGGGCGATCAAATTGCGCACCTATGGCTTGGGCGCGCGCTGATTGGTGCAGGTATGGCAGCTTGCTTGATGGCGGCACTCAAGGCTTTTCGCTTTTGGTTTGCAGCGCATTGGCAGCAGCGCCTTGCCGCCTGGATCCTGGTGTGCGGCACAAGTGGAGCCCTTGTGAGCACCGTACCGGTGGCAATGCTCGCCCAAGCCTATGGTTGGCGCATGTGTTTTGTGCTGGCTGCAGGCCTTTTGCTGGCTTGTTCTGCTTATCTTTGGCTTGCACTACCCAGAGACGAAGAGGAGGCTGCATCAAAGCATGCTGCGACAAAGCCCCAAGGGGAACGCGATCAGGGTTATCGCGAGATCTTTGCAAGCCGCTTTTTGCGCGGTGCTATGCCATCACTGGTGCTTTTTCAAGGCGGCTTTCTTGCCCTGCAAACCTTATGGGCTGGTCCTTGGATGACACAAGTGTTAAAGCTAAATGCAAGCGATACGGCTCAAGCCTTAATGCTCTTTAACGCTGCCTTGCTGCTTGGGTTTTTGTGGTTGGGCTGGGCAGCACCAAAGATAGCAGCAAGAGGCTGGGATGGGCCCAAGGTGATGCGCTTAGCGGCGCTGCTGACCTTGTTAACCGAGGCTGCGATGATTTACTTTCTGCAATCATGGGCTTGGGTATTTTGGTTGTTGCTTGCCGCAATCTCAACGGTTTTCACGCTCTTGCAAACCGAGGTCGCCTTAAGTTTTCCAGCCCGCTTGGGCGGTCGAGCCTACACAGGGTCGAATCTGCTTCTATTTGGTGGGGTTTTCTTTTTGCAATGGGGATTTGGCGCGCTGATCGATGCAGCGGGACTACTCGGTGCAACTACAGTGCAATCCTTCCAAATCGCCATGGCCTTGCTTATGGTGTTACAAGTGTTATCTCTTTTGCCTTTACGATCACAAGCGGCTAAATCCTAAGACCTGACCGGGGCGCACGAAAGCCTGTTGCTCGCCTTGTTCATAAAGTGCGTTATCAAGATTGTGAGCATATTGACTTGCCTCGATGAAATCGAGCACTGGTGCAACGCAGGCATCGACACGTTCGGCAAGCGATGCCCACTGATCGCGTGTCTTGCCGGCAAAGGCTTGAGCCAAGGCCTCAGCACTTGCAGGCCAACTTGCCCGATCGTGTTGTTTGCTGGCATCGAGCCTGCCCTCGAGTCCGGTAAGCTTTAAGAGTTCGCGATAAAACTTAGCTTCGATGGCACCCACAGCAACATATTTATCATCTGCACAACGATACACACGATAAAACGGTGCTGCGCCATCGAGCAAATTATTCTCGCGTTGCAAATGCCAAATGCCCGCTGCAATCAGTCCGTAAAACATTGGTGTCAGGCCAACCGAGGCTGCCAGAATACTGGTGCTCACCACCATGCCTTTGCCGCTTTGGCTGCGCTGCAAGAGGGCACACAAAACACCGAGCAATAAATGCATGGTGCCTCCGCCGAAATCACCAATCAAATTCAATGGGACAACGGGTGTTTGGGAGGGGCCGATGGCATGAAGAATACCCGCCACAGCCAGATAATTGATATCGTGGCCAGCACGATCGGCCCAGATCCCTTGTTGACCCCAACCTGAAAGCCTGCCGATGACAAGTCTTGGGTGACGCTCAAGAACGGTCTTTGGCTCAAGTCCTAGGCGCTCTAAAACTCCCGGTCGGAAGCCCTCGAGCAAGAGGTCAGCATCCTCAAGTAAGACATCAAGCGCATCAAGACCTTGGCGACTCTTTAAGTCTAGGGCATGGGCTGATTTGTTGCTGTTGAGCAAGTCAAAACGCGCCGATACCCCAACGCCAAGTTGTGGATCGGAAGGAGGGCTTACCCGTATGACTTGTGCACCGAGTTGAGCCAAGATGTAGCCTGCAAAAGGTACCGGGCCGATTGCATGCAATTCGACCACCTTAAAGCCTTGCAAGGGCTTGATGGATTCAACTGGTGAGCAAGCGGCTTGATCAGTGCCGGGTTGCATTGCAGCGCTGCCGATGGGATGCTTGGGATTTGAAGACGACACGATGAACACTCCGAATCAAGATAATCGCGCAAATCAGCAACGAGTCGCGCAAAGCGATACTCAGGCGTCAAGCATAACCACAGTTGGCAGCGAGGCCGAGGCCTCAAGCGGCAAACCTGGTCCAAATCATTCGTTTGGTGTCATTGGTCTCGGCGCCATGGGTTTTGGGGCCGCTTCGAGCCTGTTGCGTGCTGGCTTTTCAGTTTGGGGTTGCGATTTGCGCGATACGACGCGTAAAGCCTTTAGCGATCTTGGCGGGCATAGCTGCTTGCGGGCGGCTGAGCTTGCCCATTGCGATGCGGTGATGGTGATGGTGGTCAATGCCGCTCAAACCGAGGCGGTGCTCTTTGAAGAGCAGGGTCTTTTAGGCCCCGATCCTCAGCAAAGCCGCATGCGAGCAGGCTCGGTCATCCTGGCCTGCGCAACCGTTGCGCCCGATGATGCGCGTGCCTTGGCCACACGAGTGGCTGAGTACGGAGTCCTTATGCTCGATACGCCCGTCTCAGGGGGGCCAGCAAAGGCTGCACAAGCTTCGATGACTGTGATGGGCTCTGGGCCCAAGCAAGCCTTTGACAAGGTTAAGCCCTTGCTTGATGCGGTATCAGCAAGGTGCTATCAATTAAGCGAAGCGATCGGTGTTGGATCAACCGTAAAAATGGTCAATCAATTGCTCGCAGGGGTCCATATCGCCGCTGCGGCCGAGGCCATGGCGCTTGGCATCCGCAGCGGTGCCGACCCACATGCGCTTTATGAGGTAATAAGCCATAGCGCAGGCAACTCCTGGATGTTTGAAAATCGCGTTCCACATATTTTGCAAGGCGATTACACGCCCTTATCGGCGGTCAATATTTTTGTCAAAGACTTAGGTATCGTCCTCGATAGCGCGCGCAAATTGCCTTTTCCGCTGCCGCTTTCGGCAACCGCCCACCAAATGTATTTGGCAGCAAGCGCAGCGGGCCACGGGCTTGAGGACGATGCCGCAGTGATCCAGTTTTTTGCCAAACTCACGGGGATTGACTTGCCCGCCAAACAAACCGACCAAGGCTGAGGGCTACATGAGTGCTTCGCTTTCGCTGGCTTGCATCGCTGACGATTTCACTGGTGCGACCGATCTGGCCAATAATCTCGTGCGCGCCGGTTGGCGTACTTTGCAGCTATTAGGGTTGCCCGAGGAAGGCAAAAGCTTTGTCAATGCAGCGGGCGAGCCGCTCGATGAGAAGCAACTTTTTGCCCAAACCGATGCGGTGGTTGTCGCCTTGAAATCTAGAACCATCGATCCGCTTCAAGCCCAAGCTATGTCCTTGCAAGCCTGGCAATGGCTGCAAGCCCAGGGCGCAAAGCGCTGCTACTTTAAGGTGTGTTCGACCTTTGATTCGACCGATAAAGGCAATATCGGGCCGGTTGCCGATGCCTTGATGGATGCGCTCAAAGCTGACTTTGCCATCGTTTGCCCGGCCTTTCCCGCAGGAGGTCGTACCGTGTTTCGCGGCCACTTGTTTGTCGGTGACCAGTTGCTTTCTGACTCGGGCATGAAGGATCACCCGCTCACGCCGATGACCGACAGCAACCTGGTTCGAGTCTTGCAGCGACAATCTAAGCATCGCATCGGTCTAATCGACTATCAAACAATCGCGCAAGGTCCAAAGGCCATCGCTCAGCGCATCGAGCAACTCAAGGCAGACGGCGTTCGCATGGCCATTGCTGATGCCACAAGCGATCAGGATTTGCATGTGCTTGGCAAGCTTGTCATGGAGCAAAGCTTGGTGGTTGCCGGCTCGGGCATTGCTATTGGTTTTGAAGCACCTGGTGCTAGGGGCCAAAACCCCCGTGGCCAAAACCCCCATGAGTCGGTTGCCTTTTTACCCCGGCAAACCGGGCCAGGGCTGATTCTCTCCGGCTCATGTTCCTTAGCCAGCCAGGCACAGGTCAAGCATTTCTTACAACAATCCAAAACATCAAACGATGTATCGCTTGCAATAGACCCTTTAAAGCTTGCCAGGGATGAACGAGCAAAAGCCACCTGGATGCAGGACTATGTAGCTTGTCTTGCGCGCTTATTTGAGCAGACCTCCAACGTACAAGCTGTACATGCAAAGCCGCGTCCTCCAAGGCTATTGGTTTATGCCACCGCGCAAGCCGAATCGGTCAAGCAGGTCCAAGATGCACTCGGTATCGACATAGCCAGCGCCTGGATTGAAGCCTTGATGGCCGATCTCGCAAAAGAGGCCAAGCGTTTCGGGGTGAGACGTTTCGTGGTGGCAGGTGGTGAGACTTCAGGAGCGGTGGTTCAAGCACTTGATGTGAAGTTGCTTAAGATCGGCGCCCAAATTGATCCCGGTGTGCCATGGACCGAATCCTTGCAAGGCTTCGCTCTGGCGCTCAAATCAGGTAATTTTGGCGCAGAGGACTTTTTCACCAAGGCCTTGGATTTGCTTGATGCGTGATGCCTTATGCCAACTCGGCGCAAGCCTTCATCGGCGCGGCTACACCCATGGTGCAACCGGAAACATCAGCATTCGACAAGGTGATGGCTTTTTAATGACGCCCACTGGCGTTCGCCTCGATAGCCTTGCGCCGGAGCGTTTATCAGCGCTTGATCCAAGCGGTCGGCATTGTGGTGGAGACCCGCCCACCAAAGAGGCAGCCTTGCATTTGGCCATGTATGCGAGCCGTCCGAAGGCTAAAGCGATTGTTCATCTGCACGGCAGCCAATCGGTTGCTTTATCGTTGCTTGCCGATATCGACCCAGAAGATGTGTTGCCAGCCTACACAGCCTATTTTGTCATGCGAGTCGGACGCCTTCGTCTGCTGCCTTATTTTGCGCCGGGCGATCTTTCGCTTGCCAAGGCCGTTGGCGAAGCCTCGCAACATGCTTATGCGCTTTTACTTGCCCACCATGGTCCGGTTGTGGCGGGTTCGAGCCTTGAGGCCGCAGCTGACACTGCCGAAGAGCTCGAGCAAACCGCCGCGATTCATTTGCGCTTGCATGGCAAGGCCTGTCGATGTCTGTCGGCGGCTCAACGAGAAGCGCTTCTAACGCAGTTTCCACAAAGCGTATAAGTCAACACGCAAGACTAAGCCCCTTTTTTGCAAAGCACCGAGGACGATCATGCCCCAATTTGCCGCCAATTTGTCGATGCTTTATCCAGAGCTGCCTTTTTTAGAACGTTTCGGCGCAGCTGCCGCCGATGGCTTTAAGGCTGTTGAGTATTTGTTTCCTTATGATTTTTCACCAGAACAAATAAAGGCAGAACTTAAATCTCATAATTTAGAGAACGTTCTTTTTAATTTACCACCAGGTCATTGGGAGGCTGGTGAACGTGGCTTGGCTGCACTACCTGGAAGAGAGGCTGAGTTTCGCGATGCACTTGATCTTGCGATCAGCTATGCAAAACATCTCGGTACCAAGCAAGTCCATGTTATGGCGGGCTTGCAAGTTATAAGCGGGAGTGCGCAGCAGCAAGCGATGCATCGCTCAGCAATGCGTTATTGTTATGTGAACAATTTGCGTTATGCCGCCAAGCGCCTAGCAAGTGAGGGCCTGCGAGGCTTAATCGAGCCGATCAACCCTCGCGACATACCAGGCTATTTTTTAAATCGACAAGATGATGCGATTGAAATTTTGGACGAAGTTGGCAGTGATGCACTCGCTTTGCAGCTTGATTTGTATCATTGTCAAATTGTTCACGGCGATCTTGCCAAAAACATCGAGCGCTTGCTTGCGCGTGCAGCCCATATCCAAATAGCCTCGGTGCCGCAGCGCAATGAGCCCGATAGCGGCGAAATCAACTATCGCTTTTTGTTTGATTTGATCGATCGCTTGGCTTATCAAGGTTGGATCGGTTGTGAGTACCGACCCGCAGATCCGAGCCCTGGCGGTACAAGCAGAGGGCTTGCATGGATGAGGGCGCTTTAATGTTTCACCTTGCGTCTTGATTTTTGATGGGACTTTGCATGATTAAGTCGAGCGATCAAAGCTTGGCAGCCTTCGTAATTGGCTCGCCAAGGCAAGACAGCGCTCATCAATACGCGCTATGCCAAACATATCGGCAATGCTTTGCGCAACCCGAATGACCGCATGTAAGGCGCGCTGAGAAAAGCCCAAGCTCGCAAGCTTTTTCAGTAAAGGGTCGGTTTGAGGGTCCACCCCTGTGACCTCGAGCAATTGCGCCGCTTGCAAATGCGCATTTAACTGGCCCTGGCGCTTTAACTGCAGCGCTCTGCAAAGCTGTGCGAGCTTTTTCGCTGCAGCCGAGTCAAGCTGCTCGGTCTTGATCGCATGCGCTTGAAACATGGCTGACATGAGATCAAAGGCCCAGTCGCGTTCGAGTTGTGCAGTCGACACAGCAGGCCATTGCACCTGCAAATCGATGCGATCGCGTAAGGGACCTGAAATCCGACCTTGATAGCGCCTCAGGCGTTCGGGGCTGCAAATACAGAAATCGCGCCTCATGACTTGAGTGGAGTCGGGGGTGTTTGGCAATGAGGCTTGCGCTTGGCCACTTGCAAAGCCACAAGCGCAGGGGTTACTTGCTGCAACCAACTGGAAGCGGGCGGGAAATTCCGCGCTATGGGTTCCTTTTGCTAAATGCATCGATCCGGCCTGCAAAGGTTCGCGTAAAGCTTCGAGCACGCGAGGGTCAAATTCAGTGAGTTCGTCTAAAAACAAGATGCCGCCATGGGCAAGACTAATCTCGCCAGGCCGTGGCGGTGATCCGCCTCCGCACAGCGCAGTCATCGAGGCGCTGTGGTGGGGTTGTCTGAATACTGGCTGTTGCATCGTTTCATGGAGGACACGAGAGCGCCTGAGGCTTGCCATAGCCATTTGCTCACGCTGGGTGGTTTCGCTTGGCGCTGGCATGATCGATGCCATCGTCTGAGCCAGCATGGTTTTTCCACAGCCTGGGGGCCCAACCAGCAAGAGGTGATGTCCGCCGCTCGCAGCCACGCAGGCCGCAAATTTGGCAAGTGGATTGCCTTTTAAGTCCATAAGATCCTGCGTGGTAGCGGGCGCCATCAATGGGCTGGCAAGGGGTTCGCTTTTTGAGTAGGCAACTGAAGCGTAGGCAAGCGATGGCCTCGCTTGCTCATCAATGAGCGACTCACAGAGTGCGCGTAAATCGGGCGCCTGCCAAACCGGTCCATCGTAAGCCATCGCACATTCAGCAGCGCTTGCTGGTGGCACACATAGGATCGGGCGGCTTTGGTAGGCTGCTCCCAGCCCTCGCTGTTCAAGACTTCGCGCAAATCCCAGGCCTAAGGCAAAGCTCGCACGCACGGCTTGCAGCTGGCCACCGAGCGAAAGTTCGCCGAGAAAGACAATGCCCTCGATAGCTGAGGCGGGCAGTTGTTGGCTTGCCACCAGGATGCCAAGCGCAATCGGTAGTTCAAAGCCGTTGCTATCTTTGGGGAGGTCGGCGGGTGCAAGATTAACCGTCAGGCGCTGCTGAGGAAAGACAAATCCACTTTGGGTCATTGCTGCGCGTACGCGTTCACGAGATTCGCGAACAAGCGCAGCGGGAAGTCCGACGAGGTGAAACGCGGGTAAGCCGCGGGCAATTTGTACTTCGATGCGTACTGCAATGGCGTTAAGGCCAAGCAGTGCAAGACTATCGACACGGGCAAGTTGCATAGGGGTGCTTTCAAAAGGGGCTCTTGGGCTGCCCGAGTCGCTGAGCGCAGACCATGCCTTCCGCCTCGATACCGCATGCGAGCGTCGCTGTGCGATAACAGTGCGCATGCACCGACATGGTGCTCTTAGTGATCTATCCGCGTCAACGCGCTCGATTCGGACGCTTATGCGCTGGCTTAGCGCGATAGCACCATCCCTTTTGGCACAAGTTCTGCTTTGGCTCAGAAACCGCCTCAATTGCGGGCTTTTGACCCCTAACACGGAGCAACGTGATGCAAACCAAAACCTCTCGCCTTAACCTGACGAACTTCGCAAAACATACGAGCTTATCGGCACTGTTCGGTACGGCCAGCTTATTGGGGGCAGCTTCAGCTGTTCCATCAACAGTCAGTGCTCAAGATAAGTTTTCGCTAACCGGAAATGCAGCGCTTGTTAGTGATTATCGCTATCGCGGCATCACGCAAACCCGCTTTGATCCTGCAATTCAAGTCGGCGCTGACTTGGGTTTACCCAATGGACTTTATGCAGGTGTTTGGGCAACCAATATCAAGTGGATTAAGGACGCAGCGCCAGGCGGAAAGGGTGCTTCCGAAGTCGACCTTTATGCGGGCTATAAGGCAGAGCTCAGCAAAGACTTAATGGCTGACGTCGGCGTTTTACGCTATCAATACCCAGGCAATAACTATGTGATTACAGGTGGCGACAACGCCAACACGACCGAGCTCTACGCAGCGTTGAGCTTTGGTCCGGCGACCCTGAAGTACTCGCGTTCAACCACGAGCCTGTTTGGTTGGGCCGATTCCAAGGGTAGCGGGTATTTGGATTTATCGGCTGCGATCGACATGGGT
>OMIE01000096.1 GCA_900299025.1 Burkholderiaceae bacterium | reverse complement strand
AGCTGAATACCGCCCGAACCGATGGCCAGTAGAAAAAAATTAAAACAATCAAAAGCTGGGGTGCCAGCAATAATGCTGGCAATCCCCAACCCTTAAACCAAGTGCTGCGCGCGTCTGGCGATGCTGCCATCTATTCTTTGGCGGTACGCGCAAAGCGAGCGAGTTGCTCGTTGCCGCGCTGCTCAATCCTTCCTAAGGCAGTCTTGGCATCCTGTTTACCGGCCCAAACACCCTCGAGCTCCTCGTCGATAATGGTCCGAATCTGTACAAAATTACCGAGCCTCAAGCCACGCGACTTATCGGTTGTTTTGACAATCATTTGCTGAACCGAGACATCAGTTCCAGGATTTTTCTCATAAAACCCCGACTTCTTGGTGAGCTCATACGCTGCCGAGGTGATGGGCAAATAGCCTGTCATCTGATGCGACTGTGCCTGCAATTCCGGGCTGGCAATGTAGTTGAAGAATTTAGCAACGCCCTTATAGTCCTCCTTCTTTTTACCAGCCATGACCCAAAGACTTGCCCCGCCGATGATGGTGTTTTGCGGAGCACCTGGAACATCGGAGTAATGGGGAAGCTTTGCAATACCGAAATTAAATTTCGCGTTAGCCTTGATATTGGCATAGGCTGCTGAGGATCCCGTGAACATGGCGCACTCACCCGAATGAAACTTAGAATCTGCAGCACCAGCTCGACCGCCGTAGGTAAACAGGCCCTGCTTGGACCATTGTTCCAAGTTACCGATATGCTTTTGATGCAAGGGCGTGTTGACTAGCAACTTTGCATCAGGCGAATCAAAGCCGTTATTAGCTGTAGCGATTGGAACATTGTGCCAAGCCGAGAAATTTTCCAGATGGACCCAGCTCACCCAGGACGAGGTATAAGCACACTTAGCGGCACCCGATGATTTGATCAGTGCGCCAGCAAGTGCAACGTCCGACCAAGTCTCGGGGACTTTACGTACGCCTGCTTTTTGGAAAACATCTTTATTGTAATAAAAAACAGTAGTCGAACTATTGAAAGGAAACGAAAGCATCTCTCCTTTTCGACTGGTGTAATAGCCCGCTACGGCTGGCACATAGGCTTTAGGATCAAAGGGTTCGCCTGCCTCTTTCATCATTTGAGCCACAGGAACGATAGCGCCCTTCGATGCCATCATCGTAGCCGTGCCGACTTCAAAAACCTGGAGAATATGAGGGGCGTTGCCAGCACGGAAAGCGGCAATACCTGCTGTCATTGACTCGCCGTAGGTGCCTTTGTAGACCGGCACCACCTTGTAATCGGACTGGGTTTTGTTAAACCCTGCTGCCATATCATTGACCCAGTCGCCGAGTTTGCCGCCCATCGAATGCCAAAACTGAATTTCTGTGGCAGCCTGTGCAGATATGGGAAGCGCGGCAAAACCGCAAAATGCAAGACTAAAGCGTGCCCAGTGCCGGCGGGATAAGAGCTTGGTCGTAGACTTTTCAATAACAGATCTAGTTTTCATTTGGATCTCCTTGGGAAGACAGACTTGACATGTTGTCTCTCGTATTGTCAAAGCGAAGTATGACAAAGTCCGGACAAAAGTTGTGAGCTAGGCAAACCCTTTTAGCTGTATATTTATACAGCTTTAAACCACAATTTGCATATCTTGCGCTTTAGCCCCGACCATGCCTTCATTAACATGTCCATTCCCACCAAGCCATCGACTTGCAAACGCCGAATCGACTGATTTACCTGCTTACGCAGAGTTATTGGCAATCAGCAACTATAGTTTTTTACAAGGTGGGTCACACCCTGAAGAGTTGGTTGAGCGCGCCCAGGCCCTGGGCTATTCAGCCATCACGATTAGCGATGAATGCTCACTGGCAGGTGTTGTGAGAGCTCATGTACGCGCCAAGCAACGAGCGATGCCCTTGATCATCGGTAGCCAATGTCGTATGGATCAGGATCACACACAGCGCTTGGATCATTCAGCAAGCCTGGGCCATACCGATCGTCTGCTTTTATTAGCGATGGATCGCCAGGGCTATGCGCATTTAAGTCAGGCAATTTCCCAGGCGCGACAACAAGCACCCAAAGGCTCTTATCGATGGACTAGGGCGCAATGGCAAGATGGCCTTCCAGGTTGCCTAGCCGTTTGGATACCCGCCGTTGGCTTGAATCATCATGAAGCGAATGATCAGCGATCGACTTGCCCAGCGGCGCTGAAGGATTTGGTGGATTGCTTTGGCGAGCGTCTTTTCATCGGCGCGGTATGCCATGCAAGAGGATGGGATCAAGCTTGGATCCAACAACTACAACGATGGAGCCGCTATACCGGTGTAAACATCACAGCCTGTGGCGATGTACGTTTTCATCGGCGATCGCGCCGGGCTCTGACTGATGTGCTTCATGCGATCGCTCGAGGCATTTCGGTTGCCGAACTGGGTACAAGCGCATTGTCCAATGCCGAGGCACACCTTAGAAGCAGGCTATTGCTGGCACAACGCTATCCCGCAGCATGGTTACAAGCAAGCGTTGAGATTGCAACCCGTTGTGAGTTCTCGCTGGATAGTTTGCGTTATGAATATCCGAAAGAGATTGTGCCCGAAGGCTATTGTCCCCAAAGCTATCTCAGCATGCTTTGTGAACAGGGCATGGCGCAGCGCTATCCGATGGGTGTGCCCCCATCGGTTCGCAAACAAATTGAACATGAGCTGGCATTAATCGAAGCATTGCAATACGAAGCCTACTTTCTAACCGTTGCCGATATTGTGCAATTTGCGCGAGCACAAGGTATTTTGTGCCAAGGGCGCGGCTCTGCAGCTAATTCAGCGGTTTGCTATGTACTAGGTGTTACAGAAGTTGATCCGGCGCGGATGTCAGTGCTTTTTGAACGCTTTATTTCCCGAGAGCGGCGAGAGCCACCTGATATCGATATTGATTTCGAACATCAACGCCGCGAGGAAGTTATCCAATACTTATACCGTAAGTATGGGCGCGATCGCGCTGCATTAACAGCAGCTGTTTTCAGCTGGCGACTTCGATCAGCGCTTCGCGAAGTAGGCAAAGCTTTGGGTTTTGAAAGCCGCGATATCGAACAATGCCTCAGGGCGCACCGCGGATTAAGCCGTGAAAGCCCTCAGGCTGTCGCCTTTGAAGAGGCTGGACTCAAGATCGAACATTATAAAGTGCAGCAATGGATCAGCTTAAGCAAGCAATTAATCGGTTTTCCTCGCCACTTATCGCAGCATAGCGGCGGCTTTGTGATTACCCGCGACCGGCTCGATACCATGGTTCCCATCGAGCACGCGGCCATGCCAGGGCGATCGGTGATTCAGTGGGACAAGGACGATTTAGATGCTCTCGGACTATTAAAAGTCGACATTCTGGCCCTTGGTATGTTGAGTGCGATTCGTCGAGCGCTCGATCTGATCAGTGCGCGTGATGGGCGCCCATTTCGCATGCAGGATGTTCCGGCTGAGGATCCCAAAACCTACGCCATGATTAGCGCAGGCGACACTTTGGGGGTTTTCCAGATTGAGTCTCGGGCACAAATGGCTATGCTCCCAAGACTCAAACCTCGGTGTTTTTATGATTTAGTGATCGAGGTAGCGATTGTGAGGCCTGGCCCGATTCAAGGCGGTATGGTTCATCCTTACTTGCGAAGGCGTCAAGGTCTGGAAAAAGTGATCTTTCCCAAGGAAGAAATCAAACCTGCACTCGAACGCACCCTGGGCGTGCCGATTTTCCAAGAGCAAGTGATGCAAATCGCTATATTGGCTGCTGGCTTTACCCCTGGCGAGGCTGATCAACTTAGACGTGCCATCGCGGCATGGCGTCGACGCGGCAAGCTTGAATTGTTTGAGCAACGCTTAATTCAAGGCATGCAAGAGCGAGGTTATGAAACCGAGTTTGCGCAACAAATTTTTCGACAAATTGAAGGCTTCGGAGAATATGGATTCCCTGAGAGCCATGCAGCAAGTTTCGCCTTGCTGGTTTATGTAAGTTGCTGGATTAAATGCCATGAACCTGCAGCTTTTCTGGCTGCGATGCTCAACAGTCAACCTTTGGGTTTTTACGCTCCTGCACAATTGATTCAGGATGCCCGTCATCATGGAGTCAAGGTGCTTGCTGTTGATGTATTACGCAGTCAATGGGAATCAAAACTTGAAAGGCAAGCAGACGGCAGCGATGCGGTGAGACTTGGTTTGCATATGGTGCGAGGGCTGAGCGTTTCTGCTGCGCAAGCTATTGAACGTTGGCAACGTTGTGAAAACCTAAGAGAGCTTGCATCATTCGTAAGCCAGACAGGACTTGATCAAACCGATCTCCAGGCGCTTGCCAAGGCTAATGCATTGAATCAACTAAGCGGACATCGCCGACACAGCTTATGGCAAGTCAGCGGATGGGAACCTCAGCATCATTTGCTCAAGATCATCGAACATTCTGCCTTTGAAACACCCCCAAGTGCTATCGAAGCTCCGGACGAATGCATAAACCTGGCAGCTGATCTAAGGCATCTGGGTGTTTCCATGGGTAAACACCCGATGGCTCTTATTAGACCGTTATTACAAAAATACCGCATAAGAAGCGCTATCGATTTGCGGCGCTTAGCAGATGGCGCTCTTGCTCGAGCAAGCGGTATCGTCACCCATCGGCAGCGACCAGAAACAGCTAAAGGCGTGATGTTTGTAACACTAGAGGACGAGACCGGTGTGATACAAGTTGTGATCTTTCCCGATCTTGTGAATCGTTATCGACCCGCGATTTTCAATGCACAACTGATGACTGTTTACGGCCGTTGGCAGCGAGATCCTCATACCGAGGGGCTCGTTACCCATTTGCTGGCTATGCGCGTTGAAGACCACAGTGCGCACCTCGGCATGTTTCAACCTCGGGCAAGCCGGGATTTTCGTTGATAGGGCTTAGCACAAGCCCCAGCTTTACACCCTGTAGTAATTTCGATACCAATCGACAAAGCGTTGGACACCCACTTGCACTGGAGTTGAGGGTTTATAGCCGACCTGTTCAACCAACGTACTAACGTCAGCAAAGGTATCGGGCACATCACCCGCTTGCAAAGGCATATGCTCTTGAATAGCCTTGCGATTAAGCGCTTGTTCGATGGCTTCAATATAGGTGATCAAACTCACTGGGGCATTGTTGCCAATATTGAAGATTCGAAATGGTGCGCGGCTGGTTGCAGGGTCGGGAGCATCGGATTGCCAAAGCGGATTTGCCTGGGCAATTTGATCGCTGGCACGCACTACGCCCTCGACAATGTCAGCTACATAAGTGAAGTCTCGGGTATGGCGGCCATGATTGAAAACCTGAATCGGCTTTCCTTCCAAGATATTGCGGGTAAATAAGAAAAGCGCCATATCCGGACGCCCCCAAGGCCCGTACACGGTAAAAAAACGCAAACCTGTGGTTGGCAGCGCAAATAAATGGCTATAACTATGTGCCATTAATTCATTAGCGCGCTTGCTTGCCGCATAGAACTGAAGCGGATGATCGACACCTTGATGCTCACTGAAAGGCATCTTGGTATTGGCACCGTACACACTACTGGTTGAGGCATACGTGAGATGGGCAATTTCACGATGACGACAGGCTTCGAGAACTCTGGTGAAGGCGATGATATTGCTCTCCACATAGGCCATCGGATTAACAAGCGAGTAACGAACACCTGCTTGGGCTGCTAAATGAATCACCCTATCCTGGGGTTCGTCAAAAACATGTTGAGTGAATGCCTCATCGGCAAGATTTCCTTGCCTGAAACTAAACCGCTCAAAGGTACCCAGGATCGCAAGCCTTGCACGTTTAATCACTGGATCGTAGTAATCATTGACTGAATCAATGCCTAGCACTTGATCACCACGTTCAAGCAGGTATTGACACACATGAAAACCGATGAAGCCTGCCGCTCCAGTAACTAGTACACGCATCGATAACCCTTCATGGTAATAAACAAAGGGGATTTACACATAACCATCGGGATTACCAGACTGCCATCGCCAGGCATCCGTACACATCGCCTCAAGCCCTCGCTGAGCCCGCCAGCCAAGCACTGAGACTGCTTTGGAAGAATCCGCATAACAAACCGCAATATCGCCCGGGCGTCTTGGTGTAAATCGATAGGGGATGTCTTGCCCGCTCGCTTGCGAAAAGGCACGAATCAACTCAAGTACCGAACGTCCGGTTCCTGTTCCAAGATTAATAATCTCTGAGCGCTCTCCGGCAAGAAGATAATCAACAGCCTTGACATGACCTTCAGCAAGGTCCATCACATGCAAGTAGTCTCTCACCCCGGTACCATCAGGCGTGGGCCAGTCCTGACCAAACACCGAGAGGTATTCACGTTTCCGAACAGCCACCTGCTGAACGTAGGGCATAAGGTTGTTGGGAACGCCTTGGGGTTGCTCCCCAATCATGCCAGACTCATGGGCACCCACCGGATTGAAATAACGCAAAATGACCGCGCGGCACGATGGATTCGCTTGCTGCTGGGCAAGAATGATTTGCTCGCCAATAACTTTTGTCCATGCATAAGGATTGGTCGGTCGCAAAGCAGCCGACTCGGTAATGGGTACTTGATCAGGATCACCATAAACTGTTGCGGACGAGCTATAAACCAAATGAATGTATCGATCCTTAGCAATTGATGAGATCGCCTTGAGTACCGAAAGCAAAGCCTGATTGTTATTTTCAAAATAACGCAAAGGCTGTACCACCGACTCGCCTACAGCCTTTAAAGCAGCGAAATGAATCACGGCAGTGACATCAAAGCTTGTTAGGAGTTGAACGATCTGCGACTGATCGCAAGCATCGGCTTCCTGAACAGCAAAGGCCTGATCTCCGAGTAATTGCTTCAAACGCCCAAGCACGCGTCGATCTGAATTACAAAAATTATCAAGCAACACGGGGAAATAGCCTGCCTGAACGAGGCTTATGGCGGTATGTGAACCGATATAACCTGCCCCACCGGTAAGCAGCACAGCATTGGGTTTTGTCATCACCCTAACCCTTAATTAACTCACCTTGAGTAATGCAGCAGGAAAATCAAGCGAGCGCTCGCGTCCTAACAGCGTCATCAACACACTTACCCTTTCTTCTGCCACCTTACTGACAATACCTTCGAGCCCTTTAAATGGTCCATCAACAATTAGTACTTGATCACCTTGCTTAAACGGCGAGAAGCTTGCAAACTCAGCCGCTCGTAACTTTTCTTCAAGCGCTCGGAGAGATTGCAAGGTAGGGTCTCGAATCGTCGCCGGCTCAGTCCCAAATCGAACCAAACCAAAGACGCCTAGTGTTGAACGTACTGGGGCAATGCTGTGTTGTTCGTGCGCAGGGCGCAAAAACATATATCGAGGAAACATCGGAATCAGCACGGACTTTTTCCGCTGCCAGGCACGCATTTGCGGCAACCAAATTTGATAGCCTTGTCGATCAAGATTCTCAGCTGCTCGAAACTCCTGCTTGGGCTTGGTATGACAAACATACCAGGGCCGCTTATCGTCATTTATATGATCCATAGGACTTGCAGCTTAAGCTAAGCGCCCTTGTTGATAATCCTCAACCGCTTGAATCAGTTCCGCGCGTGTATTCATAACAAAGGGTCCCATTTGCGCAATCGGCTCGTTAATAGGCCTGCCGCTCACAAGCAGAAAAGCACCTTGCCCATATAACCGCAGCCTGTCGGATTGTCTTGAAAGAACAGCCATACAAGCACCAGGCACCGCTTGCTGATTGATGATGAGACCATCATCGATCATATAAATAAAAGCATTATGATCTTCAGAAATACTTATCTCGAGCGCCTCGTCAGCTTGTAAAGCGCTCACAAACTCGCCGTGCAAAATCATTGGTTCACTCAAACTTTGCTCAAGCGGGCCGATTGAATGATCGTCAACACAGCGAAATTGATCGAGTTGTTTGGGCAGTTCACCAGCGATGAGACGCAAAAAATGTCCCTTGGGATGTTCCCAGCGGGGAATCAACGATGCATCAATATCTCGCCACTGGGCCTCGCTCATTTTGTGTGAAGCAGGCAAATTAAGCCAAAGCTGAAAGCCTGCAAGCCTGCCACTCACTTGTTGTGGCATTTCCGAATGCACAATGCCACGGGCAGCACGCATCCATTGCACATCACCCGGCTCTAACAGGCCTTGATTGCCTCGGCTATCGCGATGCAACATACGCCCCTCAAGCATGATCGTGATCGTTTCAAACCCACGATGCGGATGGTCTGGAAAGCCTGCCAAATAATCATCGGGCTTGTCTGAGGAAAAATAATCCAGCATAAGCCAGGGATCAAGTCTGCGCTGCATGCTCGGGCCATGCAACGCGCGCAAAAGCTTAACGCCTGCCCCATCGGTACTAGGCATAGCTTTTATAAGCTGCTCAACAACAGCCTTGTTCACTTGGCAATCCTATCGAGTCCTCGCGCAAGGTCTGCGCAAAGATCGCGCGGCGACTCCAACCCTACGGCCAAGCGGATAAGACCTTCGCCGATGCCTGCATCGAGCCGAGCTTGAGGACTGAGCCGTCCATGAGTGGTGCTTGCCGGATGGGTAATCGTCGTCTTCGTATCGCCAAGGTTTCCCGTAATCGATATGACTTCGGTCGCATCGATCACTGACCAAGCATGCCGGCGCAAGGACTCATCGTCGCCGCCTCTTAACTCAAAAGAGACTACAGCACCGAATCGACGTTGTTGAGCCTTGGCTAGCTCGTGTTGAGGGTGACTTGATAAGCCCGGATAGTAAACACGAGAAACTGAAGGATGGGCCGCTAACCATTGGGCAGTCTCCATGGCATTGGCGCTTTGCTGTTCCATGCGTATTTGCAAGGTCTCTAAACCCTTTAACAAGACCCAAGCATTAAAAGCCGACAGGCTGGGCCCCGTGGTCCGCATAAGCGGCAGTACCTGGTCATGGATAAATGATCGTGACCCAACGATTGCACCACCCAATACGCGGCCTTGCCCATCAATATATTTTGTAGCGGAATGAATAACAATATCGGCGCCGTGCAGAAGTGGTTTTTGTAACGCTGGTGTGCAAAAACAATTGTCCACCACTAAGCTGATTGCTCTTGACTTGGTTAAGCTGGCTAGACCAACTAGATCGGCCAGCTCGGTAAGTGGATTGGATGGCGTTTCCACATAAAAGAGCTTGGTTTCGGGCTTTATCGCCGCTTCCCAGGCCTTTAAGTCGCTGAGTGGTACAAAGCTGCACTGCAAGCCAAAGCGCGAAAGCATACTAAATAGTTGATAGGTCGAACCAAAAACTGCGCTTGCACAAACCATATGATCGCCCGCCTTCATAAGGGCAAGCACCGTTGTCATGATCGCAGACATACCAGACGCGGTTGCCATACAGGCCTCGCCTTGCTCAAGGCTTGCAAGCCTGCGTTCGAACTGACGGACCGTCGGATTGGTAAAACGCGAGTAAACATAGCCCGGATCCTGATTGCCGAAGCGGGCTGCGGCCTCGGCAGCGCTCTTAAAAACAAAACTGGAGGTGAGGAACATTGCCTCACCATGCTCACCAATATTGGTGCGATCGGTGCCTGATCGCACTGCGCGTGTACTAAAGTCTAGATCTTGAATCGGATCTATTGCAAAATAATCGTCCATATGCGCTTCCGAAGTCTTAGGCTTCGCGTTGTAAAAACTGTAAATTCATTGCAGCGTTTAGGTCGGCTTGCATCGCCTCGGCTGCAGCATCGGCACCAAGACGTTGCGACTCAAGGTGATCGAGTAACTCCCGATTGACATCACCAGTGATGTAATGGCCGTCAAAGCACGATGCTTCAAAGCCATCAAACTGACTTCCTAATGCGGCGACTGCTTGCTTCATGCTTTCGATCGACTGATAGACAAGCCCATCAGCACCAAGTAGCTTGGCAATTTCCTGATCGCTGCGTCCATGGGCAACAAGTTCTGTTCTTGTAGGCATATCGATGCCATAAACATTCGGATAACGCACCGGCGGTGATGCTGAAGCAAAATAAACCTTCCGAGCACCCGCATCACGCGCCATTTGGATTATCTCCCGCGATGTCGTGCCTCGGACGATCGAATCATCAACTAACAAAACACTTTTCCCCTTGAACTCGACGCTCATTGCATTGAGCTTTTGCCGTACTGATTTTCGGCGCACCGCCTGGCCGGGCATGATAAAAGTGCGACCCACATATCGATTCTTGATAAAGCCTTCTCGGTAAGGGAGGTTCAAGCGATCTGCCATTTCCATCGCTGAAGGTCTTGAGGTATCAGGTATAGGCATGACCACATCAATATCGCCAAGCCTAAGTGCTGTTTTTACATCATTAGCCAACAAAGCACCCATACTTAGGCGCGCATCGTAGACCGATACCTGATCAATCACCGAATCGGGTCTTGCAAAATAAACGTATTCAAAAATACATGGGTGTAAACCTTGTGACGGCATGCATTGGCGTTGGTGTAACTGACCATCACGATCGATCAGAATGGCCTCACCCGGCTTCAAATCACGTAACAACTCAAAACCGAGACCTTCGATGGCTACCGACTCAGACGCAATCATCCATTCGGTTCCTTGATCAGTCTCCTGGAATCCAAGGCACATTGGCCTGATCCCAAAAGGATCCCGAAAGGCTAGCAAGCCAACATTAGCTATTTGCATCGCGACTGCGTAGGCACCCCTAGCGCGCTCACCGAGAATGCTTACTGCAGCAAAAATCTCATCAACACTGAGCTGTACACGAGCATGATGCGCTCGCATGCTCTCGAGCTTTGAGGCCGCGCCAAGATCTTGCAAAGCGTGTGCAAACACATTAAGCAAGACTTCCGAATCCGAATCGGTATTGATATGACGCCTATCAAGAGCGTACATTTCACGCTGCAAGGAGCGGGAATTCGTGAGATTGCCATTATGAGCAAGCGTGATCCCATATGGCGCATTGACATAAAAAGGCTGCGCTTCTTCAGGGTTCATCGCAGAGCCCGCTGTGGGATACCGTACATGGCCAAGCCCATGCAAGCCAGGCAACGATCGCATATTGCGTGTGCGAAACACATCGCGTACCAGGCCATTGGCCTTATACATATAAAAGCGACCGCGATCCTCGGTTGCAATACCGGCTGCGTCCTGACCACGGTGCTGCAAGAGCAACAAACCGTCATAAATTGCCTGATTGACGGGCCCGTGGCCCGCAACGCCAATCACACCGCACATAGCCTAACTCCCCCCTCGCAAGCCGCCGTGAACCACATCGGCCCAATAAGGCTCTGCAGTTTGCACGAGCCAAATCCACAGCCCTCGGCTATGGGCACGATCGAAAGACTCGTGCTGCATCAAATCAAGGCGCTGGGCGAGTAGTGCAAACAAAGCGAGTATGAGCATGGCTCGGGCAAGCCCCAGCGCAAGTCCGCCAAAACGATCGACCATACCCAATCCAGCCCAGCGTAAGGCCGAGGCGGTCATCATGCCTAGGAGGCGAGTGCTGAGCAAGAGTAAAAAAAATGCGATTGCCATCATCACAAAACGGTCTTGTGGCCAACTAATCCAAGTCGAGAGCTTGGTGGCCAAATCGCTGGCAAACAAAAAAGCAGCAAGCCAAGAAGCTAGGGCAAAAGCCGATTTAACCAGACCGCTTAGAATCCCTGCGACAGCCGATGCACTAAGGACAATCAAACTAATCAAGTCCCACAGGCTTAACTGAAACCAAGTTGCCGAGTCCATGTTCCTAAAACCTCATTCGTCGATGGCAATTCGAGCCTAAGGCTCGACTAGGCATCGGGACCTGCCAACGAAGCTTCAAAGTGCGCTTGTCGCAGTTTACTTTGAGCTTTTAGCGCATCAGCCTTGCTATCAAACGGACCTACTCTCACCCGGACACGCTCTCCCTTGGGTGTTTTGATGCGATCGGTATAGACTTTTAACCCAAGTTTCTTAAGACGGGCTACCTGAGCCTCCGCATTGTCTGATTGTGAAAACGCACCTGCCTGCAAAACATAGCGATCAGGATATCGCTCTGGATATGGCTGCTTGGCTCCCTTGTCGGGCTTTTCTGAGGTTACAGATTGCTGGGGTTTTTCGGACTTAGCTTGCACTTCTGACTTAGCTTCGACATCTGCCTTAGCTTGCGCGTCTAACTTTGCTTGGGCTGCTGATTTGGGCTCCGATGCCGTCGGACTTTGAGCTGATGCTGGATCGGCTTCGTTCGGTGGCCGTGCTTCAAGCTTAGCTATGTTTGTAGCAGCTTCAACCTCGCGAGAGGACTTGTGCTCCCCCTCGATGTCTTCCTTATCGATAACTGAAGTGCCCAAAGCTTGAGCCTTGTGGTCGTTGCGTGCTTCGTCGCTGGACTTCTCAAGCCTCGGCTCAACCGAGGGTATGCGAGGCTCAGCATGAAAAAAGATGGGCATCACAATAGCCGACAGCACAACAAGTGCAAACGCGCCAATAAGCCGTTGTCTTGCCTTAGTGCGATACGGCGAGGCGGTTTGAAGCGAAAACTGATCGTCTTCGTCCGCAGACTTATTCATGATGATCTAGACCTCGCCTTGTTCAGCGAGAACGTCGGCAACCGTTAGAAATGATCCGAAAACGACGATCCTATCATTGTCTTGAGCGCAGACTCGGGCTGCTGCCAATGCTTTTCGGGGTGATTCATAGCAATGAACGCTCGCCTTCTGGCCGAGCGCGTCGACTGCAAGCGACTGGCTATTCAGCAATGTTTTCTCAAGCTGCTCAGCACTCAGCCCTCGAGGACCTGGTAAGGTGCACAACATCCAATGTTGAATCCGCGACGAGATCGCACGCATCGATGCTTCGACGTCTTTATCAGCGAGCATGCCGATGATGCCGTAGGTTTCTGGGAAAAAACCCATTTGATCCAGGTTTGCCGCCAAATGAGCCACGGCATGTGGGTTGTGAGCCACATCAAGAATCAGACTAGGCTGTCCCGGCAAGACTTGGAAACGTCCAGCAAGATCAACCAGGGCAAAACCCTGACGGATCGCATGAGCAGGCACGGGTAAACGCATCCGCAAGGCATCGAGTGCAGCCAACACACCAGAGGCATTAAGCAGTTGATTAGCACCACGCAAGGCCGGATAGGCCAGACTGGGCCTGCGACGACCCCTTACTGCGCAAGACCATTGTTGGCGATCACCAGCGTAGTTAAAGTCGCGACCGATTAAATAAAGATCAGCAGCTATATGCTCTGCATGGTCAATAAGACTTTGCGGCGGCGCGGGATCTGAGCAAATCGCTGGCCGTCCTGGCCTGTAGATATGAGCCTTTTCCCAGGCAATTTGCTCACGCGTCGAGCCGAGCCATTCCGCGTGATCGATATCAATTGCCGTCACAATCGAACAATCGGGATCAAGGATATTGACTGCATCGAGTCTTCCACCAAGACCGATCTCGGCAATGAAAACATCGGGCTTTGCCTTCATCACCGTATGAAAAATCGCCAAGCTTGTGAATTCAAAGAAGGTGAGCGCTTCATCGCCGCGAGCTGACTCAACTGCTTCAAACGATGTCAAAAGCCTTGCATCGTCAATCGCTTGCTGGCCAATTCTTAAGCGCTCATTAAAGCGAAGCAGATGTGGCGAGGTGTAAAGCGCTGTCCGGTACCCTGCTTGCGTGAGAATCGATTCAAGCATGGCGCAAGTCGAACCTTTACCATTGGTTCCACCCACCAGAATAACCGGACACTCAAAACCAATGCCCAACCGCGAGGCAAGTACGCGCACACGGTCAAGACCGAGCGCAATACCGCCACGAGGGCCTTGCTCTAAATGCGATAACCAATCGGCAAGTGACATGGGATGCAAGGCTGTCAAGCAGTCGATCCCGTCACCACTGCGTCGCTACTCTGACGCATCAATAATGCAACAAGGTGTGCAATGGTTTCGCGAAGCTGTCTACGGTCAAGAATCATATCGACCGCACCCTTTTCCAGTAAAAACTCAGCACGCTGAAATCCCTCGGGAAGTTTTTCACGTACCGTTTGCTCGATCACCCGCGGACCTGCAAAACCAATCAACGCCTTGGGTTCAGCAATCACCACATCGCCTAAAAAACAAAAACTCGCTGACACGCCTCCCATGGTTGGGTCGGTAAGTATTGAAATATAAGGCAGTCGACGCGAGGCAAGTTCACTGAGCATGGCCGTGGTTCTTGCCATTTGCATCAGCGAGATCAAACCCTCTTGCATCCTGGCGCCGCCCGAGGCGGCAACCGATACAAAAGCCATACGTTGATCGATGGCTGCCTGCACACCGCGGGAAAATCGCTCGCCAACTACGGCTCCCATCGAGCCGCCCATAAAGTCAAACTCGAAGGCTGCCACCACGGCAGGAATACTACAAATCGCGCCCCCCATGACGACGATGGCATCGGTCTCGCCAGTCTGATCGATGGCCTCTTGCAAACGCTCGCTGTATTTGCGTGAGTCCTTGAATTTCAAGGCATCAACCGCAAGCACTTCCTGACCAATTTCAAAGCGACCCTCTGGATCGAGTAAGCTATTGATACGCTCTCTCGCCGACATTCTCAAGTGATGGGTACACTTCGGGCAGACATTCACATTCGTTTGCAAATCGGCTGAGTACAAAACAACATCACAGCTCGGGCATTTGACCCACAGACCCTCGGGAATTTTCTTTGCCGAGCCGGGCGCCCGCTGTATCCTTGGTGGAAGTAACTTATCTAGCCAACTCATGCCTGACTCCTTGCATCGCCTCGTTGTGTTCGGCAGTTTTGCTAAGCATCCATACCCTGACGAATTTCGCCAAGCAGCTTACCCACTGCGGCCTGAGCCTGATCAGCTCCAACATGCTCCATTTCCTGGATCAATCTTGTTCCAATAACCACAGCGTCGGCAACTTCAGCAACTGCGCGCGCACTTGCTGCGTCTCGAATCCCAAAACCAACGCCAATCGGCAGATCGGTATACTTTCTTATCATCGGCATCTTGTTTGCGACCGCATCAACATCAAGATGGGCAGCACCCGTAATACCTTTTAGACTGACATAATAAACATAGCCTCGGGCATGTTTCACAATATCGCGAATACGTGCCTCCGTACTTGTTGGTGAAAGCAGGAAAATCGGATCTAAGCCAGCGCTTTTAAGCGACTGTGCAAACTCGGTGGACTCCTCTGGGGGGTAATCGACCACTAATACCCCATCAACGCCAACCGACTTTGCTTCGTCGACAAAGGCCTGCCGACCAAAACGCTCAATCGGATTGGCATAGCCCATGAGGACCACTGGTGTTTGTTGATCGCTTTGACGAAAGCTCGCCACCATGGTTAAACATTGACGCAATCCAACGCCCTGACGAATCGCGCGTTCGGTAGCGCGCTGAATCGCTGGCCCATCGGCCATGGGGTCAGAGAAAGGTACGCCGAGCTCAATCACATCGGCACCTGCAGCTGCAAGCGTGTGCATCAATGCCACGGTGTGTGAGGGGCTCGGATCGCCTGCCGCAATGTAGGGAATCAAGCCCTTTCTTCCAATGGCTTTGAGGTGTTTGAAGCGGTCATCGATGCGCGAGCTTGTCATGACCTACTCACTTCCGACAACTTGGGCGGCAGAAAAAATCAAGCCCACTGGCTTCGGCAACAATGTGCAAGTCCTTATCGCCGCGTCCGCTTAGATTGACAAGAATGATCTGATCTTTGGCAAGCGTCGGTGCTAATTGAGCAGCGTAGGCCAACGCGTGGCTGGACTCAAGGGCAGGAATAATGCCCTCGATCCGGCAGCAGTCATGAAAGGCAGCAAGCGCTTGCGCATCGGTTGCCCCAACATAGTCCGCCCGGCCGCTGTCCTTGAGCCATGCGTGCTCCGGGCCAACGCCAGGATAGTCAAGCCCTGCTGACAGGGAGTGGGTTTCCTGTATTTGTCCGTTATCGTCCTGAAGCAAATAAGTTCGATTGCCATGCAACACACCAGGCACACCACATTGCAAACTCGCCGCATGTCTTGCGGTGTGGAGCCCATCACCCGCCGCTTCGACACCGACCAAGCGCACCCGTTCGTGGGGAATGTAATCGTAGAAAATGCCCATTGCATTTGAGCCGCCACCAACACAAGCAAGTACGTAATCGGGCTGTCGCCCTGCAATTTGCGGCATTTGCTCGATGCACTCCTTGCCGACCACTGAATTGAAGTCGCGAACCATCATGGGATAAGGGTGCGGACCTGCAACCGTGCCAATGATGTAGAAGGTATTTTCAACATGGGTGACCCAGTCACGCATCGCCTCATTGAGCGCATCTTTTAAGGTGCGCGAACCGCTCGTGACTGGCACGACTTCTGCGCCAAGCAGTTTCATCCGATACACATTGGCCGCCTGCCGACCGACATCTTCCTCACCCATGTAGACCACGCATTGCATGCCAAATCGGGCAGCGACTGTAGCACTGGCCACGCCGTGCTGGCCCGCCCCTGTCTCTGCGATCACCCGCGGCTTACCCATGCGCTTGGCGAGCAAGGCCTGCCCTATCGTATTGTTGACCTTGTGCGCACCCGTGTGGTTTAGATCCTCACGTTTAAAGTAGATCTGAGCACCGCCAAGTCGTTCGCTCCAGTTTCTTGCGTGATAAATCGGACTTGGCCGTCCGACAAAATGCTTTAGTTCTGTCTGAAATTCGGCAATGAAGCTCGGGTCCTTGCAATAGTGCTCGTAGGCATCCTTTAATGCTTCAAGCGCATGCATAAGGGTTTCGGACACAAAAATGCCCCCATAGGGGCCAAAATGCCCATTTGCATCAGGTAAATCATAGGGCTTCATCAATGGGCCTTTTGGTAAAAGTTATCACAATTTACTGAACGTACTGCGTCCACAAAAGCCTCCATTTTGCCTGCATCCTTGACGCGTGGCGAAGCACCCTGAATGCCAGAGGAAACATCGACCGCCCAAGGCTTCAATTGTTGAATAGCCTGCTTGACATTGTCAGGGCCTAATCCCCCGCCTAGGACCAAACGCTCTGGTCGATACTTGCTTGATTCAAGCCAGGACCAATCAAATGCGTGCCCTGTGCCCCCGTAGGCGGATTTGGCATCTGCATCGACCAGGAACGCCTCACAGGATACCTTTTTGTACACCTCAACACGATTGTTAGCTTGCAAGTCGAAATCACGAATTGCCTGATCGAGGCTTTTGGCATGTTGCATGCGGACTGCTCGCCAAAATGGTACCGGTGAGGACAAAAGGCAGCGTTGGGGGGATTCGTCGCCGTGAAACTGAATCAAATCGAGTCCTAGGCGTCTATGGACTGCATGCACATGCTCAGGATGTGCATTCACAAACAAGCCAACACATGGCACCGAGGAGGGCAAGGCGCGGCGCAGTTCCCATGCATCGCTTAATTGCAGCGCGCGGGGGCTTTTGGCGTAGAGCACGAGTCCGACAAAATCAACGCCAAGCCCGCAGGCAATCATCAGATCATCCTTGCGAACCAAACCACAAAACTTGATCTTTACCATCGGAACTTAGCCTTCACGTTGCGCTTTAATCATCGAGTGTGGCGCTTACCAAGCATCCTGCTGGAAAAATCTCATTCATGCCACTTACCGTCGGAAATGACAAGGCATCGGGCGCATAGTCAGCGCCGGCAAAATATAGCCCACCAGCAGCAAAGGTTGGTGGCAGGAGACTTCGCTCAGTTGCCTTCAACCAATGCCTCATGCGAATCGGCGGCTCATCACCGCAACCAATCGCGAGCAGGGCCCCGACCATGTTGCGGATCATGTGATGCAAAAAGCCATCAGCCTTGACCTTGACCAGAATCAAAGGTCGGTAGGCGTTGATCGTGATCGCATGAACGCTTCGAACAGGCGACGTAGCCTGACACTGAGCGGCCCGAAACGACGAAAAATCATGGCGACCGATGAGATGACTTGCAGCTTCTTTCATGGCCTCGAGACTTAATGGACGGTAATAAAATCCGGATCGATCGATCCAGTGCGGGTGCCAATCCCTATCGTTATATATCACGTAATAATAGGTTCGCGCGATTGCGCTGAATCTCGCATGAAAACTTGCTTTTGTCTCTTCGGCCTCACGGACCATCATGCGTCCAAAGCCACCCCGCCTCACTTGCTCGTAGTGTTCGGCGAGACAGCGATTGACGCCCTTCACCCAAGCCCTCAACGGTCTCACAGCCTCAGTATCAAAGTGGACCACTTGGGACAGTGCATGCACATCGGCGTCGGTTCGACCTGCGCAAACCACGCGCACCGGCTCAAGCGCAATCGTTGCCAAGGCTAGCTCTAAATCGTCTTGTAAACCCTGACCATCAAGCTGCGTCTGCCAACCTCGATAACCCGTTCCCACATAGGCAAGCTTCAGGGCAATACGAGCCATGCCTTAAGTCCCATCGGGCTTTGCCTTGTCTTTATCACGAACCCCCTGCACGAAATCAAGCTTAGGCAATGGAAAACGACCTGCAACCGCCTTTTCAAGATCGGTTTCACCTTGCAACGCAGCGTCGCGGCCTGCTGCCCGATTGATCGCATCGCGGGCCTGACGCAGCTCGGGTGGCCAAGACGCTTCGCTAGTGCTTGGCGACGGGCTTATGGGCGAACGCATACGCCAGAGCAAAACAAAACCCGCCAAAAGTGCAGTCAGCAAGAGGCTTACAAGCACGCTACCTTCCGTGGTTTGTAACCAGGCTGGAGCCACCCGATCACTACCTGGATCCGATCCTGCAGCGGTCTGCGGCCGTGCATTGGATGCCGCCTCTGACTGGTTGGCTGCCGACTTACTGGGTACTTGCCCCACAGAACCGCCCGCTTGCAATTGCTCGCGTTGCTCGAGTAAGCGCTTTAAATCGGCAAGTTGTTGCTCAAGCAGTTGAATCCGTGCCTGAGCCTCACGAAGCGCCAACTCATTCATGAGTGCTTGCTCGCTTCCGGCCGCCGATGCGCCTGCCTCTGGCTTTACCGGTGCAAGCTTGAGTTGTTCTGAACCCGCTGCTCGCTCTGAAACCTTGGGAGGTGGCACTGACGGTTGAGCCGGACTTGATGATCCAGCTGCCATCTGTCTGGCACGAAACTTCGGAACCCCTTTTGCAATCAAACTTCTATAACGTTCAAAAATGGCGCGTTGGGCATTAATTTGCCGATTGGCCTCGAGTCGTTGCGACTCATCAGGCGCAGGAAACGGCGGCAGTTCAAGCACGGTATCTGCACGAAGGTGGTGAATCGATCCATAAAACGCATGCGGATTCGATTGATAAGTGGCCCACATAAGCGCATTGAGCGGACAGTGCTCACTCACATAGGCCCCAAGTACTTCACTCAAACTTTGACCAGGCAATGTCTCAAGCCTCGTCCCACCGCACCGCGATTGCGCCAAGGCGCTCTCGCTTAATGCGAGCAAAAAGCCCGCGACAGCCAGGCGCATGATGGCCCTTGGCAAGCTCATGACCTGTCAGTTCAGTGTTTGCAACAAAATGCGCAACATGCGGCGTAAGGGCTCAGCGGCCCCCCACAAGAGCTGGTCACCCACCGTAAACGCGCTCAAATAGCCCTCGCCTATCGAAAGCTTGCGCAAACGTCCAATCGCGATATCAAGACTGCCCGTGACCGCCGCAGGCGATAACTGCTTGATGCTTGCATCACGTTCGTTGGGCACTAGGCGCACCCACTCGTTACCCTTAGCGATCAATGCTTCAATCTCAGCGATAGGCAAGTCCTGCTTCAACTTAATCGTGAGCGCTTGCGAATGACAGCGCATAGCCCCAACGCGAATACACAGCGATTCAATCGGTATTCGTCCCGGACCCGCCGCAGGTTTTCCCAGGATCTTGTTGCACTCGGCATCGCCCTTCCACTCCTCCTTAGACATGCCATTGCCCAAATCCTTATCGATCCACGGTATCAGGCTTCCTGCGAGTGGTACCGAAAAATGCGCTGTGGGTAGCGCGGTAGAGCGAAGCGAGGAAGCAACTCGGTCATCGATATCAAGAATGCTACTTTGCTCATTGGCAAGTAGCGCTGCGGCGTCTTGATGGATTGCTCCCATTTGGGCGATAAGCTCGCGCATGTTTTGCGCACCTGCACCCGATGCCGCCTGATAAGTCATGGCGGTAATCCACTCGATCAAATCTTCACGGAACAAACCGTTGAGCGCGAGCATCATCAAACTAACGGTGCAGTTACCACCAATATAATTTTTAATACCTTGCTTCACGCCTTGGTCGATAAGCGCTCGATTCAAAGGATCAAGAATCACGATAGCATCGTCTTGCATCCGCAGGCTTGAAGCAGCATCGATCCAGTATCCGTTCCAACCTTTAGCACGCAAGGCAGCATAAGTAGCCTGGGTATAGTCACCCCCCTGACAAGTGAGGACCATGTCGCAGGCAGATAAGGCATCGAGATCTGAGGCATCGGCCAGGGCTAAGTCACCCACTGGCGCTGAACCACCAGCGTTTGATGTCGAAAAAAATTTAGCACGAATGAGATCAAAATCATGTTCCTCGTGCATGCGCTTCATGAGAACCGAACCAACCATGCCGCGCCAACCAACCATAGCGACCAAAGGCTTCATACAGGCTAGCTCCCCTCGCGCAAGGCGTTGATGACCGCATCGGCCATTGACGATGTACCGACCAACTTACAGCCAGGCTCCTCAATATCGGCGGTTCGATAGGACTGCGCGAGCACTTTCCTTACCGCTGCCTCGAGTTGATCAGCAAAGCCTGCAAGATCGAGCGAATAGCGAAGCATCATCGCGGCAGACAGGATGATTGCCAGTGGATTGGCAAGCCCTCTTCCTGCGATATCGGGAGCAGACCCATGAATCGGCTCGTAAAGGCCAAACTTTTTATCGTTAAGCGACGCTGAGGGCAACATGCCAATCGAACCAGTCAGCATGGAGGCTTCATCCGAAAGAATATCGCCAAACATATTGCCTGTAACGATTACATCGAATTGCTTAGGCCTGCGGACAAGTTGCATCGCTGCGTTATCTACATACATATGCGAGAGCTCGACATCGGGGTAGTCCCTGGCAATCTCGATCATTACCTCGCGCCATAACTGTGTTGTCTCAAGCACGTTGGCCTTGTCGACCGAGCATAAACGTCGTTGGCGCTTCATCGCTGTCTGAAAACCGACATGAGCAATCCGGCTGATTTCAGCTTCGTTGTAGCGCATGGTGTCAAAGCCCTCACGAAGACCTTGAGGGTTTTGGTGAATGCCCCGCGGTTGCCCGAAATAAATATCGGAGGTTAATTCGCGCAGAATCAGCAGATCAAGTCCTGCAACGAATTCAGGCTTGAGGGTTGATGCATGGGCCAATTCGGGAAACACGGTGGCTGGCCGAAGGTTCGCAAACAGATCAAAATGTTTGCGCAGTCTCAAAAGCCCTTGTTCTGGGCGCATAGGGCGGGGCAAATTATCGTATTGCGGCCCCCCGACAGCTCCAAACAATATAGCATCGGCTGATTCACAAAGGTCAACGGTTGCTTGAGGCAAGGGATCCTTGGCCTGGTCGAATCCTGCGCCGCCGACAGCAGCTGTTTCAAATTCGAGAGCTAAGCCCGAAGGACGCAGGCTTTGCAAGACCCGAACGCATTGTTCAGTAATTTCTGGGCCGATCCCATCGCCGGGTAAGACAGCAATTTTCTTCGTCATGAAACATTCCTTGTGGCACGCAACCAAGGCTGAGCATGGTGCCGTTTAGCTTCGAATTCGCGGATGATCTCAGCATGTCTGAGTGTGAGACCGATCTCGTCATAGCCATTGACTAAGCAATCTTTTCGGAAAGGGTCAACTTCAAAACTCATCGATCGAGATCCATCCACAAATGTAACCGTTTGCGCAGGCAGATCGACCAATAACTCAAAACCCGGAAAAGCAGCCACCGCATGAAAAATCGCATCCACTTCCGATTCGGGAAGCACGATGGGCAGGAGTCCGTTTTTAAAACAGTTATTATAGAAAATGTCAGCAAATGATGGCGCAATGATCGCCCGAAAGCCAAAATCCTCAAGCGCCCAGGGCGCATGCTCTCGTGAAGAACCACAGCCAAAGTTCTTTCTCGCCACCAGGATCGAAGCACCTTTGAAGCGCAGCTGGTTGAGCGTGAATTCAGGGTTTAAGGGGCGCTTGCCGTGATCCATGCCAGGTTCGCCATGATCAAGATAGCGCCACTCATCAAAAAGATTGGGCCCAAATCCCGATCGTTTGATTGATTTTAAAAATTGTTTGGGAATGATGGCATCGGTATCAACATTGGCACGATCCAATGGAACCACCAAGCCACGATGTACCGTGAGCGCTCTCATGCTTAGCCCATCCTTCGAATGTCAACAAAATGACCCATCACACCGGCAGCGGCTGCCATCGCTGGGCTTACCAGGTGCGTACGCCCTCCATTACCCTGACGACCCTCAAAATTACGATTGGATGTGGACGCACAGCGCTCTCCTGGCTCTAAGCGATCTGCATTCATTGCCAGGCACATCGAGCAACCGGGCTCTCGCCACTCAAATCCTGCCTCTTTAAAAATCCGATCGAGCCCTTCAGCCTCTGCGAGTCGCTTGACCAAGCCAGAACCAGGCACCACCATCGCAAGCTTCACGCGAGCGGCTTTGCGCTTGCCCCTCACCACTGAAGCGGCGATCCGAAGATCTTCGATTCTAGAATTTGTACAAGAGCCGATGAAGACCTTATCCACCGCAATATCTTGTATCGCGGTATTAGGCTGCAAGCCCATGTATTGCAAGGCACGCTCCATGCCTTCTCGACGCACCGCGTCCTTTTCCTTGTCCGGATCAGGCACACGGCCATCGACTGCAACCACCATTTCGGGTGAGGTTCCCCAAGTCACCTGGGGCGCAATGTGCGCTGCATCGAGGCGGACAACATGATCGAAGTGCGCAGCGTCATCGCTTTTAAGACTTCGCCAGTGGCTGACTGCACGATCCCAATCCTCAGCCTTAGGTGCCATGGGGCGTTGTTGCAGGTATTGAATCGTTGTATCGTCGACCGCGACCATACCCGATCTTGCACCGGCTTCGATCGCCATATTGCAAAGCGTCATCCGACCTTCCATGCTCAGCGATCGAACCGCAGAGCCAGCAAATTCAATCGCATAACCAGTACCGCCCGCCGTACCGATTCGACCGATGATGGCAAGCACCATATCTTTAGCGGTCACCCCACGCTGAAGATTGCCCTCCACCTGCACAAGCATGTTCTTCATCTTTTTGGCGACCAGACACTGGGTCGCCATCACATGCTCAACCTCAGAAGTTCCAATACCAAAGGCGAGGCAGGCAAAAGCGCCGTGGGTGCTGGTGTGCGAGTCGCCACACACCACCGTCATCCCAGGCAGTGTCGCGCCCTGCTCTGGTCCGATCACATGCACAATGCCCTGACGCTGATCAAGAAACGGGAAATACACTGGCACCTTGAATGCAGCAATGTTTTGATCAAGTGTGACCACTTGTTCACGTGAAATCGGATCATCGATACCGTCAAGCCCACGTTCCCAACCTGTGGTCGGCGTATTGTGGTCGGCGGTCGCAACAATCGATTCGGCGCGCCATAAAGGTCGTTTCGCCATACGCAAGCCTTCAAAAGCCTGCGGGCTAGTCACTTCATGCACCAAATGACGATCAATGTAGAGCAAGGCCGTACCATCGGATTCGGTACGCACCACATGCTCATCCCAAAGCTTGTCGTAAAGCGTTCTCGCTTGAGCAGCCATCAGAAAAATCCCCTGTAAATCAGGGGGTTGATTATGCCATGCGGGTGCCGGCGATTCTCGGTGTGATGGTTTGAACGTCGGAACACTGAGCGCGATGGCGAAGGGCATGATCCATGAGCACCAAAAGCACCATGGCCTCGACAATCGGTACAGCGCGAATTCCCACACAGGGATCATGACGTCCTAGGGTCTGAACCTCGGTGGCTCGTCCCTGCAAATCAATCGACGGTTTGAGCTTACGAATACTCGAGGTTGGCTTAATCGCAACCGATGCAGTGACCGGCTGCCCCGTTGAAATGCCTCCCAAAACGCCTCCGGCATGGTTGCTAGCAAAGCCTTCTGGGGTGAGCGCATCACCGTGTTCGCTGCCAAGTTGGACGACGCTACGAAAGCCAGCTCCGATCTCAACACCTTTAACCGCATTGATACCCATCAGTGCATGGGCCAAATCGGCATCGAGGCGGTCGAACAAAGGCTCACCCAGACCGACCGGTACACCATGCGCCTCAACATCGACCCGGGCTCCACACGAGTCGCCTGCCTTACGCAAATCATCCATATAAGCCTCAAGGCCTGCAATACCTTGATCAGTGGCGGCAAAAAATGGATTGTGATGCACTCTAGACCAATCATCCTTGGCAATGGCCAGGCTTCCCAACTGACTCAAGCAAGCACGCACATGCACACCATACTGCTCATTGAGCCATTTACGCGCAATTGCAGCAGCGCCAACAACAGGGGCAGTCAGTCTGGCTGAAGAGCGCCCGCCTCCGCGTGGGTCACGAATACCGTATTTTTGCCAATAACTGTAGTCGGCATGTCCGGGTCTAAAGCTTTGAGCAATAGCGCTATAGTCTTTGCTGCGTGCATCTTGATTTTGGATAAAAAGTGCGATCGGTGTACCAGTCGTTCGTCCTTCATAAACGCCCGAAAGAATTTGTACTTGGTCTGGCTCTTGACGCTGCGTGACATGCCGAGAGGTACCAGGACGTCTGCGGTCTAAATCAGGCTGTATATCCAGCTCAGAAAGCAGCATACCCGGCGGACAACCATCCACAATGCAACCGATTGCAGGCCCGTGCGATTCACCAAAGCTTGTCACGGTGAACAAATGCCCAATGCTATTGCCAGACATGATCGGGCCTCATTTGCCGGATTGAAAACGATAAAAGCGCTGATTGAGCCACTGGGTAACCCCATCAATTTCTTCATCAAACCAGCCCGCGTTGACCCTTGAGGCACAGGTTTCAACCCGTTGACGCAACTGTGTGAGTTGTTTGATTTTTCGAAACTCAGCCGAATAAATCATTTCGCCATCTCCGCCAGGAAACATACCGTTATGACAACTTGCACAACTTTTGCGGTGAAGCGCTGCGCCATCTGACGCGTGGCAGGTCGAAACCACAGACGACAGGAGCGCTGCGATCAGACCCCATCGAGCTAGCAATGTCCTAGGGCTGGAGCTCAAAGCTCTTGAGCCAGTTATAGGATTTAGCCTCACGACCCGGCTCCCCGATAATGATTCAACCCAGCCTCGATACGCTCGGCCATGACGGAAGGCGGCAAGATGCTGAGCATTGCATCAACCGCTGGGGTTTGCCCGCGACCAAAACACCACCACCGCAATGGAATGGCAAGCTGCGGCATTTTGATGGCGTGAAGGCCAATGACTCGTTTTATTTCCTGGGCTATATGGTCAGCTGTCCAGGCCAGGGATTGATCGCCTGTCACAGCCTCGGTTTTAAGCTTTCCAAGGAAGGCCTCAACAGCGGGCACAGCTTCCGGTTTTAGTGCCTGACCTATACCTTGTGCGATAACAGGGTCTTCAAGATTCGGAGCAAGCAACAATGAACAAGCCCAGTCCGCTAGATCTTCAAGCGTATTGAGGCGATCTCTCACAAGAGCGATCATAACCATCGCTGCATCATCGCCAAACCATTTGGCATGTAGCGAACGCCAAGCCAGCCTTCGCTGCAATTCCGCAAGTAAATAGGCTTCGCTTGCTTGCTTAATGTAGTGCTGATTGACCCAGCGCAACTTATCGTAATCGAGCTGCGACGGCGAATGAGATAGCGAGGACCCATCAAACCACGCAATAAAATCTTCGCGGCTAAAGAGCTCATCGTCGCCATGACTCCAACCTAGCCGGGCAAGATAATTGACGACGGCCTCGGGAATGAATCCTTGTCGATCAAACTCGGTAACCGATACTGCACCGTGACGCTTGGAAAGCTTTTGCCCGTCGGGGCCGTGAATCATTGGTAAGTGACCATAGACGGGTTCCTGACCGCCTAATGCACGTAAAATATTGATTTGCCTTGGCGTGTTGTTAACGTGGTCGTCTCCCCGAATGACATGACTAATGCCCATATCGAGATCGTCGACAACCACACAAAAATTATAAGTAGGCGTCCCATCAGAGCGGGCAATGATCAAGTCATCAAGTTCGCTGTTGGCAATCGATATCGTTCCCTTTACCATATCTTTCCAAACAACAGAACCGTCGTCGGGATTTCTAAAGCGTATAACGGGTGAGACATTCGGAGGCGGTGACTTTCCAGGGCTTTGTTCGGGTCGCCAGCGGCCATCATAGCGAGGCTTTAGGCCTTGTTCACGCTGAGATTCCCGCATCTCATCGAGTTCTTCAGGAGATGCCCAGCATCGATAGGCAAGGCCTTTGTCCAACATGATCGCGATGACCTCGCGGTATCGATCCATCCGCTTTGTCTGGAAAAAAGGGCCCTCATCAGCCTGCAAATTCAGCCAAGTCATTCCATCCAAAATCGCCTGTGTTGCCTCTGGCGTCGATCGTTCTACATCGGTATCTTCAATCCGAAGTACGAATTGGCCGCCAAAGTGACGCGCAAATGCCCATGCGAAGAGGGCTGTTCGAGCACCGCCAATATGCAAAAAACCGGTTGGGCTAGGCGCAAACCGGGTCCGAATCCCAGAACTAATCGATTGATTAACAACAACTGAAGCCATGTTTTTGCAGCATGTGATGGGTCAAACCATCACTATACCGCTGTGAAGCTATCAGACCTTATTGAGTGTTTGCTTTAAGGCCGCAATCTGCATTTCACGCAGCTGTTGCAATCCGAGTCTGCGACTGCCAGGCGTGCTAAAAATAGCAACCTTTTCAAGAAAGTAAAGCCGCCCTGCAGGACTAATCACCGATCTCGCCATGTCAGCGTGTTTTGCTGCCCATTCTCGAGAAAGCGCTTCGCCGAGCGACTCGCCGTAGTCTGGCAGCGAACTTGCCAAAACATCGGCTTCGTTTGCCAGCACTTGCAGCCAGGCTTGATCGCCTATGCTAAAGGGTCGTTGAAGCGCCACGCTGTGATTTTCTGCAACCGTTGTTGGGTCGGTGTGCTGAACCAGACGTTTCATGCACTCAAGGTCGTCCTCAGCAATACCAAACTGATCGAGCACAGGCGCTGCAAGTGTCACGGAGCGGTTTTCCATCTCCATTAGATGCTGGTTGACGCGACCATCGTGGTGAAAATCATGGCCTACCATAACCAAGATCGCAAGCATTTCCTGCTCGTCCTGCAATCTGGGCTCAACCGAAGCCTGCCTGCAGGCAAGCAAAAGTGCGGTCATACACCACAGGGTATCTGCAAAATGCAAGCGATTATGGTAGGCCGCCTCAAGTCCGTTATGTGCCATTAAAGCGTGAACTGCCTCGACCTCCAAGGCAAGACCACCTGCAGCTCGGCGCAACTTATGATAACGCTCACGTTTAGGATGCTGATTTGAGTCGTGCTGAAGTCGAGCCAGACAATCCGACAGCACATAAGGCAAGCCAAGCCACTGCCCTGTCCATTGGCTACGCAGACCATCCAAGGCTGTTTTGAGCTCGTCGATTAGCATGTGCTGAATAAATTTTGTCGGATTGTGCCGAAAATTTTCCTTAATCGCTTTATACTTCTGATCCGTTCTCGAGAGCCTGGGTGGTTAGCTCAGCGGTAGAGCACTGCCTTCACACGGCAGGGGTCACAGGTTCAAACCCTGTACCACCCACCAAATACTCGATTTCTGTCAGTCAAGGTCCTTAGGTAAGCCGCCAAGGTAGCTTTTCATCAAACGCTGATCCCTGAGTAGGTCTTCCGCCTCGCCCTGCAAGACCACACGTCCAGTTTCCATCACGTAAGCATAATCGGCGACCTGAAGGGCAGCTCTTGCATTTTGCTCCACAAGCAGGATCGAAACACCGGTTTGTTTCAAATCGCGAATCACCCGAAACACATCGGCAACTACGCGGGGTGCGAGGCCGAGGCTAGGCTCATCAAGGAGCAAAAGCTTTGGCTGGCCCATGAGCGCTCTTCCCATAGCCAGCATTTGGCGTTCACCGCCTGAAAGGGTTCCAGCGAGTTGTTGCTTTCGTTCTTTAAGCCGAGGAAATCGCTGGTATACCTCGCTAAGCTGATGCTGGCGATCGCTGGCTCCAAAGCGACGCCGGTGGAACGCGCCAAGAATCAAGTTATCCTCAACATTCATTGAGACAAAAAGCTCTCGCTTTTCTGGTACAAGATTCATACCGAAACGTACTCTCGACTCGACGTCAGCCCCATCAATCGATCGACCGTCAAGGCTCATGGTCCCTCGATAGCCGAGTAGACCAATCATAGACTGCAAAAGTGTTGATTTCCCCGCGCCGTTAGCCCCTATAACGGTTAACACTTGACCTTGTCGCATACAAAGACTCAATCCCTGAACAGCCTCGACTTCGCCATACGACACATGGATACCCTCAAGTCGCAATAGCTCATCACCTATTGGCGTGAAGCCTACCTGTTCGGGCTTGGATACCCCAAGGCCGAGCTCGCTGGCATTGCCTACTGTCATGACAGATCAACACCCAAATAGGCCTCGATCACTCGAGGATCCTGCTGAATCCTTGCAGGCTCGCCTTGGGCGATGACAACGCCATGCTCCATGACGACAACACGATCAGCAAGATTCATAACAAAGGTCATATCGTGCTCAACCAGCAAAATAGCCAAACCATCAGCTCTTAGGGCTCTAAGCAAGTCAGCAAGCTTTTGCTTTTCACCAAACCTCAAGCCTGCTGCAGGCTCATCGAGCAGTATGGCGAGCGGGTCGCCAGCGAGTGCCCTGGCTATCTCAAGGGTACGCTGCTGCCCAAGTGCAAGCGATCCGGCTGGCACGTGCATAACATCTGACAATCCCACCCGTGTGGCCTGATTTCGTGCCTCGTTCATCAAGGCGCGTTCTTCTTCACGCTCTAGGTGAAGCGCTGCGCGTAAAGGCCCATGTCTGCCGCGCAAATGAGCTCCTAAGGCTATATTTTCCAGGACACTCATTTCGGGTAGTAAACGAACATGCTGAAAGCTGCGAGACAAGCCAAGCCGGGCGATATCCCTGGCTCGCCTGCCATGAATTGCTTCGCCTGAGAAATAAATCGTCCCGGCATCAAGTTTTTGGACACCGGTCAATAAGTCAAAGAGCGTGCTCTTGCCCGCACCATTTGGGCCGATCAGTGCGAGTATCTCGCTCCGCCTGAGCCCGAGACTAATGTCTTGGTTTGCAATCAAGCCACCAAAGCGCTTTTCAAGGCCACGGGCTTCAAGCAAGTAATCGGAGCCTGCCCCTGATTGACGCAAACGCTTGGGTAATGCTGGAGCGCTTAGATCGATGTGATTCGTATCATTAATCGAGGGTTGTATTGAATCGATCTTCTGAGACTTCAAACTTGATCGTCGAAATAGGCGCTCGACATGGGGCCAAAGCCCGTTGGGAGCATGCTGAAGTAAAAGTACTAAAAACAAACCAAAAATAATGGTCTCAAAGTTGCCCGATGAACCTAGCAGTCGTGGCAGTAGATCTTGTAGCCATTCCTTAAGTAGGGTAACGAGCCCAGCACCAAGCAAAGCTCCCCAGACTTGGGTCGCCCCGCCAAGCACCGCCATGAATAAGTACTCGATACCGATGTGCAAGGAAAACGGCGAGGGATTTACAAAACGTTGGTAATGCGCGTAAATCCAGCCCGATATCCCCGCGTAAAGGGCCGCGAGCAAAAAAACAATCATTTTGGAGCGAGCCGTGTTAACACCCATCGACTCGGCAACAATCACACCGCCCTTAAGCGCACGAATTGCACGGCCCTCTCGCGAACGAAGCAGATTGTCACTGAGAACGATGGCAAGAAAAAGAACGACCCAAATTAGATAATAAATCGAACCGGCAGACTTCAGGCCATATCCAAAAACCTCAATCGGCGGAATCGATGACAAGCCGGTGTGGCCACCAAGTATTTCCAAATTACCAAAGAGAAAATAAAGACTAAGTCCCCAGGCTATTGTTCCAAGCGGTAAGTAGTGGCCTGAAAGGCGAAGCGTGATCGCACCTAGTGCGAAAGCAACCGAAATAGTTACGAGAACCACCGCAAGTAAGCCAAGCCAGGGAGAATGGCCATAAGCGGTCGACAATACCGCACTCACATAGGCCCCAAGCCCGACAAATGCGGCCTGGCCAAACGAGGTTAGTCCAGCAACACCCGTCATCAGCACTAAGCCTAAAGCAACCAAAGCGACCATCCCAATATGGTTCGCGATCGTGAGGTAGTAGGCAGGTAAATACAAAGGCCCAGCAACCCACAGCAAGCACAGCGCCATCCACCCATAGCGAAAGCCTTGTCGAGATTGATCCGCCCTTTGAGCCATATGCTTATGCCTCGTCATCTAAATCCTGATGGCGCAATGAGCGCCAGAGCAAGACTGGAATAATCAGAGCGAAGACGATGACTTCTTTAAAAGAGCTTGCCCAAAAAGACGAGTACGCTTCGAGCAAACCGACCAACAAGGCTCCCCCTACGGCAAGCGGATAACTTGCAAGCCCCGCGATAATGGCACCAACGAAACCCTTTAATCCGATCAAAAATCCGGTGTCATAGTAAATGGTGGTGATTGGTCCAATCAACATGCCTGAGTAAGTACCCATAAGTGCAGCGAGCAGGAAGACAAGTCGACCGGCAAACACGGGTGCGATCCCCATGAGGCGTGCCCCTGTCTGATTGACTGCCGTCGCACGCAACGCTTTCCCAAAGAGGCTTCTTTCAAAGAAGAGTCCCAACGCGATCATGAACAATAAGCTTGTTCCCAAAACCCATAGCGTTTGCGCTTGAACCGGCACCGATCCTAAGGCAAAGCCGCCTTCGCTGAAGGGTGGCGTCCGAGAGCCTTCAGCGCCAAAAAAGACAAGCGCGATTCCCACAAGCACTAAATGGACCGCTACTGAAACAATAAGAAGCACGAGGATCGGCGCCTGAGCCATGGGCTGAAAGGCGAGCCGATAAATCATAGGTCCAAGTGGTACCACTACCAGTAAGGCGAGAATGATTTGCACCCATAAGGGTAGCTTTGCCAGGCCCAATGGCGACGATTGTAAAAAAAAGACCAATAAAGCCAGACCCAACGGAAATAGCACTTGCCACATCAAAGACCAGCGTAAGCGCCTCGCCATCCCCTTCCCTAGACCTTGCTGATAGCGCCAGTCCATTAAAAAACATATGCTTCCCGCGAGCAGTAAAAGCCAAAGCGTGCCCGGCAGTTTGTTGCCTTGAAACGAGGCCAGCGTTAGCGCGCCAAAGGCAACAAATTCACCCTGCGGCACGAAAATCACCCTCGTCACTGCAAAAACCATAACCAAGGCTAAAGCGAGCAGCGCGTAAATAGCTCCGTTGGTCAACCCATCTTGCGCAAGAAGAAGCACAATATCTAAGTTCATAGAACCATGTCCATCGGCAGATCGACCGGAGATGCTGTGCCTTAGCGCAGCAAGATCACCGCGGAATCGCCCTCAGCAGCATACAGGCGCGAAACCAAGGAGTGCCTGTGATCGAGCACGGCACGTTGGTTGATATAACCCTTATCAGTCATCTCGTTGGCATCGATCGATGCGGGCTCGAGCATGAGCATCGCTCGCGCCGGCATCGTCGAGGAGCCGGTACCTGCATGCACAAGATCACGCAAAGCATGTCGAATCGCCTGCTTCACGGTCGGGTGCTGCACCAGTACCTCGTTGCTTAACAGCTCGTTGCTCTCGCCGCACAAAGACCGGCAGGCCGCCCAGTTAGGAAACATCAACAAACCAATCTCGTCTCGATCGTGTCCCGTGATGACGCAATCCTGGATCAGGGGCGAACACTGCGCAATCACCCTCACCCTCAATGCACCAACATGCACCCAAGTGCCCGAACTGAGCTTAAAGTCCTCGGCAATCCGTCCGTCAAAAACCAAGCCTTTTTCAGGATGTTCGACATCAAAGAACCGCCCCGCATCACCAATGCGATAAAAGCCCTCCTCATCAAAAGCTCGAGCGCTTAACTCAGGCGCATCAAAGTAGCCGGGTGTAACGTTAGGGCCTTTGACTAAAAGCTCCCACTTACCAGCATTGGCCTTCATCTTTATCCTCACGCCAGGCGCTGGCAGGCCGATGATTCCAGGTTGATCAATGGCGTAATGAACCGAGGTAGCAAGCGGGGCTGTTTCAGTGGACCCCCAGGCCGAAACCATGGCGGGAGGCTTTCCTGCCACTAGCTGAGTACATTTTTTAAATCGATCCCAGAGTGGCTGAGGCAATGCTGCTGCTGCATAAAAAACAAGCTCAAGCTCTGAAAAGAAGTGGGCGCGTAAGTGGTTGTCTTGCTCTAAAAACGGCAACAATAAATCAAATCCGCGAGGGACATTAAAATACAGTGTCGGTGCAATTTCTTTCAGATTCTCAATGCTTCGTTCGATCAAGCCTGGGGCTGGCTTGCCGTTATCGATATAAAGGCTACCACCGTGGCGGAGTATTAGGTTGACATTGTGGTTGCCGCCAAAGGTGTGGCTCCAAGGCAGCCAGTCGACAATCACTGGGGGTCTTTTTGCTAAGAAGGGCCATAGTTGACTGATCGCTTGTTGATTCGAGCACAGCATACGCTGAGTATTGATGACCCCTTTGGGCATGCCTGTCGAACCCGAGGTGAAGAGAATCTTGGCAAGGCTATCGCCACTCAACGATTGAAAGGCATCAGCCACCCGCGAGCTCGGTTCAATAAGCGTCCAATCGTCTAGCTGCTCGACAGCAATGCCACTTCCATCGATACCCCTTAAGCCATCACTCAGCTGCCTTGAGACAAGAACACCAGGCTTTAAATCACCGAGTGCAGCTAGAGCGGCCGCAAGCGCCTTTGCATACAGCGCGCCATCACTCACATAAATCAGGCCTGGCTTTATGAGTTTTAGAATATGAATCAGCTTGGCAAAATCACTCGATAAAAGTGAATACGCTGCTGAAACAGGTGCAACAGGCACACCAACATGCATGGCGGCAAGACTCAATAAAGCGTGATCAACACTATTGTCTGACAGTATTGCGAGCGGTCTTTGTTGATTCAAGCCATGAGCCAGTAGTCCTTCGCCAAAGCGGTAAATTTGATCACGCGCTTGGCTATAGCTTACTTTTCGCCACGGCTTTGTGCCTGCAGGCGCTTGGCCTGGAACCTCACCGGCAAGGCTTCGCTCGGCAAGAAAGATCTGCTCAGGGCTTACTTCAGCCCAATGTTCGAGCCACTCACCGACGCATCGTGAATAAGGCAATAAACGATGGCCGGAGGAAAGTAAAAAACAATACTCCGAAGGCTTCTCAATCCTTAGCAAGGGTTCTGCGAATCCGGCTAAGCAGGGCTGATTTAGTTGACTCACGATAGGTAACAAGCTGTGAAGAACGCGGTTTAAGGCGTCATGAGTTTCCAATTACCGCCTTCGACGCGGACCATTACCCTTGCGCGTTGATCCAAACCATTATGATCACTTGGACTCATCGTGAAAACACCATGCGAGGCGGGCAATTCCTTGGTCGTTTCGATAGCGTCACGCAAGGCTTTTCTGAACTCTGGGGTGCCTGGCTTAGCCTTCTTTAAAGCCTGTGGTACTGCATTGCCGAGCAGCAAAGCTGCATCCCAAGCATGAGCTCCAAAGGTTGAACGACTGTCTTTGCCATGTACTTTTTCGTAGGCGTTGACATAGTCGAGCGCCGCGCGCTTGCTCGGATGACTATCGGGCAGCTCTTCAGCAAGAAGCATTGGCCCGACCGGGAACACGGCACCCTCAACCTGCTTGCCGCCCACGCGCAAAAAGTCCCGATTCGCAACGCCATGCGTCTGATAAATTTTTCCCTTATAACCGCGTTCACGCAAGCTCGCTTGCGGCAGCACGGCAGGTGTGCCAGAACCAACTACAAGCACAGCATCGGGGTTGGCGGCCACCAACTTGAGCGTCTGCCCAGTTACCGACGTGTCCGTACGCTGGAAGCGCTCCACTGTATTCATACTTATACCAGCGGTAGCGAGTGGTGCTTTCATGGCTTGAAGCCAAACTTCCCCGTATGCATCTGCAAAACCGATAAAGCCAAGGCTTTTCACGCCGGCGCTCTTCATCACATCGACCAGTGCACTTGCCATGATCCCAATCCCTTGCGGCGTGACAAAGGACCAGGTGTGCTTGTCGCCCGTTTGCGGTGGAATCGGTGCCATGGTGATGACAGGTGTGCCCGACTCGGCGCCTACTTCAATAGCCGCTAGTGAGGTCGGCGTGGTGGTTGACCCAATAATGGCATCGACCTTATGCTCGCTAACGAGCCGCTTGGCATTTTTGTTGGCTTCTGTTGGATTAGTCGCATCATCCAGAACGATATAGTTCACTTTCTGCCCACCCATGGTCGTTGGCAAAAGCGATATCGTATTTTTCTCTGGAATGCCCAGCGAGGCAGCCGGACCGGTCGCCGAAACCGTGACACCAATATTAATTTGAGCCAAAACTGGCTGAGCCAACGACGCCACAATGGCCAGTAAGCCTGCTGCTGTTGCCTTTTTCATGCCTTATCCTCCCTTGTTTTAAAAAGCTTCACCCCGAAGTGTCGCCGATCGCAAGGCCTTGGCGCAAGCAGGCTTTCAAAATCTTTACGATGAGCATTCGAACGAAGAAAGCAGCATCTACAATCATTGTTCATTCAACACCTTAGCCAAGCAAGGAGAGATCAAGCCATGAAGCAGCGTGTCCTTATTACTGGTGGAGCCCATGGCATTGGCAAGGCAAGCGCACAACGCTGCGTCGCTGAAGGCTACGAAGTACTGATCATCGACCAAACGGGTGACGGGATTCGGGCCGATTTATCCTGCCCCGATCAGACCGCTGAAGCGCTTGAAAAAGCACTCAAAACAGGCCCGATTACGCGCTTGCTCAATAACGTAGGCACCGTTGAAGCGGCATCTGCTCAGGAGCAAACCCTAGCACAGTTCGACCGAGTGATCGCACTCAATTTGCGCTGTGCCATGCAGTGCACACAGGCGCTGATTCCTGGCATGACCGATGCCGGGTTCGGTCGGATCGTTAGCATCGCCTCTCGCGCAGCGCTGGGTAAGACATTGCGCAGCGCTTACGCGGCAAGCAAGGCTGGATTGATTGGCTTATCACGGGTTTGGGCTTTGGAGTTGGGAAGGCTGGGCATCACTAGCAATGTCATCGGACCTGGACCGATCGCTACCGAACTTTTCAAACAAGCTAATCCCGCTGACTCACCTCGAACCAAGCAAATTCTAGATAACATACCCGTCGGTCGCATGGGAGAGCCTGAAGATGTGGCTGCAGCCGTTGCGTTTTTTATGCGTGAAGATAGTGCTTTTGTCACAGGGCAAGTCCTATATGTGTGTGGCGGAGCAGGCGTTGGTGGTGTTGCCACCTAATGCAAGCTTCAAAGCGCGATGGCCCGCCACCTGCAGGTAATACACAGGTCCGAACGCTCCTAACCTTATCGCTTGGTGCCTTTGCAAGCCAAACATCGGTTCGCTTATGTGACCCGATGCTGCCCCAATTAGCGCAAGACTTTGATCGCAGCATCGGCGAAGTCGCCTACGTTATTACTAGCTTCAGTATTGCCTACGGCCTATTTCAGCTCATTCACGGACCTATGGGCGACTATGCTGGCAAGCTTCGCTGGATTCGCTATGCCACGATTGCAGCGGCCATCGCTTCAGCGGCCTGCATGCTCGCTGTTTCGCTTCCCCAGCTATTACTGCTACGGTTTTTTGCAGGAGCCGCCTGCGCAGCATTGATTCCGCTATCGCTAGCCTGGATTGGCGACTCGGTACCCTATCAGGCACGCCAAGCTGTGCTTGCTCAGTTAATGACCGGGTCAACTGCGGGCGCGGTCATTGGGCAGGTCGCAGGCGGACTCATGGCAGACACCATCGGCTGGCGGCTAAGTTTTGCACTACCGGCGATTGTTCTCGCGATCGTAGCCGTCATACTCAGCATCGACTCACGCAAAACCGCATACAAGCCGGGTCAGGTCAATCCGACAGACGCCATCGGCCAAAGGCCAACTGTTGCTTCCATGGCTACACAATTTGGATCCATCGTAACAATCCCCTGGGCTCGCGTGATCCTTGCAGTCGTCTTTCTCGAGGGTCTTGTGGTTTACAGCGCCTTTGCCTATGTACCAAGTTGGTTACACCTTCAGTATCAACTTAGCCTATGGCAGGCAGGCATTGCCGCGGCCGGGTTTGGACTGGGTGGTGTTTGCTATAGCCTCGCCGCGGGCTATTTGATTAGAACCCTTGGCGAGAAAGGACTGCTGCTTGGCGGTTCAGGCCTGTTCGCACTGGGTATGTTTTGTCTTGGCGGCGCATGGTGGCCGGTCCAGCTGGTGTTTTGCACACTCATGGGGATTGGCTTTTTTATGGTGCACAACACATTACAAGTTCAAGCAACTCAAATGGCACCCCATGCTCGCGGTACCGGTATTGCAGCTTTCGCCGCGGGGCTTTTCTCGGGCCAGTCGATTGGCGTTGCGATTGGGTCGCCCATCCTCAGCAGCTTTGGTTTTGAAATCCTACAAGTAAGCTCGGCCATCCTGTTCTTAACGCTCGGTGCTGGTATGGCTCTTTTGTTATCGAAAAGGCAATCCTTAAGCATGTAACTATTAAAGCGATTCAAGCCTTGGCTAAGGCGCACAAAAAGTTGACTAATTGCTAGAAAAGGCCTCGCCTAGTAGGTATCGCTTTAAAAAGATAACCATAGCGTAAAACTGAAAATCTGCGTTTTCCTTTCTAGCAAATCCATGACCCTCATTCTCCGCTCGGAGATACCACACGCTAGTGCCATTTTTTCTAACTTCTGCAACAATTTGCTCTGCTTCAGTATAGGGAACCCTCGGATCGTTTTTGCCTTGAATAACGAATAAAGGCTTTGTAATACGAGCGGCATTGGTCAGTGGTGAAATGCTATGCAAAAAGGCACGCATCTCTGGGTCTCGTTCGTCACCATATTCCACTCGGCGCAAGTCCCTACGATAGCTCTCTGTTGTTTCAAGAAAAGTAACGAAATGCGATATACCGACAACATTGATAGCGCCAGCGATTCTGTCGCTGTAGTGCACAGCAGTCGCAAGGCTCATGTAGCCGCCGTAGCTCCCACCCGCCACCACGACTTTACTCGCGTCGAGGTCCGGTTGGCCTGCGATCCAGTCAAGAAGTGCGCCGATGTCCTTGACAGCATCTTCTCTCAACCTGCCATTATCAAGAGCAACAAATCGTTTTCCAAAGCCAGTGGAGCCGCGAACATTTGGTCGAATAACTGCTATACCAAGATCCTGAACGAAAAACTGCATACGTCCGAGGAATTCAACGCCAGCTTGTGCTTCGGGCCCACCGTGAATATCGATGAGAACCGGACGCTTTCCAGTAAAGCGTGCCGGTGGACGCGAAATCAAGCCAGAAATGGAGCGTGAATCAAAGCTCTGCCATCGAATAATGCTCTGCTCTGCAAATGCCGAAACATCAACATCTGGATGGGCGTAAGGCTTTGTCCACTGCAAAACAACCCCAGACTCTGGCTGATAGCTGTAAATTACGCCTGGGCTTTGCGCGCTCCTTACACCAAACGCCAACAAAGGCTCACGCTCGTGAAATGAAATGGCGTCTAGAGAGCCTTCAGGGAGTCCTACCGCAGGGTACTCCGTCAGCGCCTTGCCGACAAGAAGTCGCAGTGAACGCTTTCCGTCTTCATTAGCCAAAAGTGCAAGGCGACCGCCGTCACGACTAAGTGATCCAGCTGCAATATCCCAGGGAATATGGCTTGTCAGTCGATTCAATGATGCCGATTTGAAATCAAAAATTGACGCCTCTCGAAACTCACCATGTCGGTCCGTAAGCACAACAAGGCCAGATTGATCGGGTAGAAACTCCCCTGCAAAGTGGATGGCCGGCTCTTTATCGTCGATTTTTGGAAGCAGGCGTTGCCGTCCTCCACTGTCTAAATCCAGTAACCAAACCTCTGATTCATTTGCAGAAATATATCGATTGACAACGATGAAGCGCCCATCTGGGGACACCTCTCCCGCAAACCAGCCCACGCCGGGTAATTGCGCAATTTCGCGTGAACTATCAATTCGCAAAGGATCGATTTCCCTTAGCGAGGTGCTTACCTGCTTTCTCGACCCGCCTTTCGCAGTTCGATCAAGCGGAACTGAGCTGTAGATCATGGTGGAAGCGAAACGATTCCAAGCATGAAACGTATGGCGTTCGTCCGGGTTTGTCAGCAAAACCTCTGAGCCCAATTCATCGAGGTCCTTCCGGTAAAGTTGTGATGCTTCATTACCACCCGAAAATTTTGAGTAGACGATGTATCTTGCATGCTTCGGCTCGTAGCTGGCAAACCGAATAGGCTCGTCACTACTTGTGATGGGCTCGAGTGTACCGAGAGGCTCACTAAGGCGGAAGATTTGACTAACACTCGACCCCTGCGGCCGATGACTCACCAACATTTCGCGCTTATGCGGATGCCATCCAACAAACGAATGCCCACGAAACTCAGTATAACGTTCAACATATTTTGCTATCTGACGCGGAATTGGTGGTATTGCTTGGGCAACCAACTGATTATTCGGAAGGACATGTACTTCTGAGCTCGTCGGCAAGATTGCCTGCGCGCAAGCTTGCGATACTGGACCCATCGAGCCAATAGCCAAACATGTCATACAAGTAATGAACGCAAAGTGAAGATCATTGATTGTCATTGATCATCCATCCTCAGTTGACCGCCCTTTCCTTCCCACCCCAATAACGGCTTCGAAGCGCCTTTTTGTCTGGTTTGCCCAAACCTGTTACAGGTAATTGATCGATAAAATCAATAGATTTAGGAGCTTGGACGGCCCCCTTAGCCTCTCTAACAAGAGCAATCAAGGCCTCCTCGCTTACCTTTGCGCCTGGCTTGAGGACTACAATCGCTTTGACTGCCTCGCCCCATTTGGGGTCGGGTACTCCAATGACTGCAGCCGCTGCTACGTTAGGGTGTTTGGTCAGCACATCTTCGACTTCCCTTGGGAATACATTGAATCCCCCGGTAATGATCATATCTTTACTACGATCAACAATATATAAATAACCCGCTTCATCACGCCTGGCTAGATCACCGGTGTGCAGCCAGTCGCCACGCAATGCCTTCGCTGTTTCCTCCGGCTTTGCCCAGTAGCCTGTCATCACAAGCGGCCCACGAACACAGATCTCGCCGACTTCGCCGAGCGCAACCTCGCGGCCTTCTTCATCGAGTAAAGCGAGCTGAACTGCGGTCGTAGGCAATCCGCACGAGGCAAGACGCTCGGGATGATGAATCGGGTCATGCTCACTTTTTCTCAGGCTTGTCACACAATTGGGCGCCTCTGATTGGCCATAGAGCTGCATAAACACCGGTCCCCAACGCCGCATACCTTCGATGAGCCTGGCGGGAGCCATCGGCGAGGCCCCATAAATCACCGTCTTTAAACTTGAGCAATCCGCTTGCTCTATCCCTGGATGATCGAGTAGTACATAAATCATGGTGGGGACCAAAAAGGTACAGGTGATTCGATGCCGCTCGACCAGTTCAAAGAATCGCTGTGGATCAAAGCCCTTACTCATTACGAAGCAACCGGCCTTTGCCATCACCGCAACAATCATGGCACCTGCTGCATGGGTGATTGGCGTCATCGCCAAAAAGCGCACCTCTTCTGGCCAATCCCAGTCGCACAGTTCGCTCATGACCATGGTCACTTGCACCCGATGGGTGTGAATAACCCCCTTAGGCTTGCCAGTTGTACCCCCTGTGTAAATGAGCGTGCATATGTCGTCTGCGTGAGCCAAGCACCGCAAAGGCTGAGGATGAAAGTCATTCATACCCTCAAGCGCATCGTCACCGAGAGGCTTGGGATTACGACAGGGACCAAGACTAAAAACTGCTTGAAGTCCCGGTAGTCTTGCCACCAAAGCATGTGCTCTTGCTTCGAAGGCTAAAGGGTCGACGAATAAGTGACTTACTCCGGAGTCTTCAATCAAATAAGCATGATCGTCTTCTGAAGCGAGTGGATGCATCCAGGTCGACCGAAGTCCCAGCAGGTAGGCAGCTGCGTTCACTAGAAAAGCCTCGGGACGATTCGAGGAAAGGCAAGCGATTGCATCGCCACGCTTTAGCCCTTTGGACTGCATAAACTGGAACATTTTGCTAAGCATGTCGCCAAACGCGCGATAGCTTATTTGCTGTTCATCGAGCACAAACGCAATGCGATCTGCGCCACGCTGTATCGCACGAATAATCAAATCACCCATTGTGCACGGGTCGTTTAAGGGAAAATGCATAGGCATGCTGTTGGAGATCATGGTGCAGAGCAAAATTTTGGTTTAAATATTAGTTCGTTATGATCGCAACAACGCTTGCATTCATACATGAAGCAAGCGTTGCAGCCAAGAAGGCGGGCCATGCCAGCGCTGCTAGGTCCGCTCGGCGCTCAGGTGCCATCGTGCCAATTCCACTAATCTGGATGCCAATGCTTGCGAGATTGGCAAATCCGCACAAGGCATACATGGCGATGAGACGCGATCGATCCGATAAAGCGTCAGCAGGCATGGCACTTAGCTGTATGTAGGCAATGAACTCATTGAGCACGCTTTTCACGCCAAGCAGCGAACCCACTTTAGCCGCCTCAGTCCAATCAATCCCCATAAGCCAGGCGATGGGTGCAAATATCCAGCCCGCAATCCGCTCGAGCGTAAGTGGCGCACCTAATACGTCGGGCAGAAAACCCACCAGACCATTGGCCAGTGCAACCAAGGCCGTCAAGACAATAAGTATCGCAATAATATTTAAATAGAGCGATAAACCATCGCTAGTCCCGCGCGTGATTGCGTCCATCGAACTTTCGTAAATTCGCGGAGGCGCTTGAAGTGTTTGCGCATGATGACCGGCATCGGGTAAGAGCAAATGGGCAAACAAAACCGATGCAGGCACCGACATCACCGACTTGGTGATTAAATGCCCCATCGCACCTTGAAACAAATCTCCTAACATCGCTGAATAAATCACCATGACCGAACCTGCGATCGTAGCCATGCCAGCGGTCATCACCAGTAGGAGTTCATGCGAGGACATACTGGCCAAATAGGGGCGCACCAGCAAAGGTGCTTCGGTTTGACCCAGAAAGATGTTGGCTGTCGAAACCAACCCCGCCGGCCCTCTAACCCCGAGTGTTCGCTCAAAGACCAAGGCGATCGATCGTATGAGCCAAGGCAAGACACGCCAATACCAAAGGAGTGCAGAAAGCGCAGACATCACAATCAAAAGCGGCAACACTTGAAAAGCGAAAATCACCAAACTGTTTGGATTGCTAACGCTAAAAGGTGTATCACCACCACCCAAATAACCGAAGACAAAGGAGCTTCCTCGCAGCGTTGCGGTGCCAAGTGCACTTACCGCAAGGTTTAGTTGCAAAAGCACTTCTTTAACAAGCGGCGCTTTAAGCATTAACCAGCATATTGCAAATTGCAACGCAATAGCGATTAGTACAAGACGCCAGCTGATGCGTTTTCTATCCTTGGATAAGGGCAGTACTAGGACCACGAAAACGATGATCCCAAGAGCTGCTTGCAATGACGAATTCACACCTATTGGCCTATGCTATTTGAGGCGGATCTCGCGCAAACGCTCTTGTAAGTAATCATCAGCGAGCATTGGCACAGCTGGTGTCGGACGCCCAGGTCCGCAGCATGAGGCAATCGCCTCAATCAAAAAATCTGGATTAAAGTGCAAGAAAAAAGGCATCGAGTATCTCGAGCGTTTCGACCGTTCTCCAGCAGGATTGACCACCCGATGGCTCGTTGACTTCAGCACGCCGTTGCTAAGTCGCTGCAACATGTCGCCAACATTGACCACCATGGACCCAGGTTGCGGATTAACCGGTATCCACTCACCAGCGCGGGTACGCACCTGTAAGCCCGGCTCTTCAGCACCTAACAACAATGTAATCACATTAATATCTTCGTGCGAACCTGCGCGGAGGCTCTGAGTCGGCGAAGACGATATCGGCGGATAGTGAATCACACGCAATACACTATTGCCAAGATTCACTTTGTCATTAAAAAAATCAGGGGCCAACCCCAACACTTGGGCGATGGCCCGCAAAAGGCGCTGGCCGGTTTGATCGAACGCGTGGAAAACTTCCAGGCAAAGTGACCTAAATCCGTGGATCTCCTCGATCCACAAATTTTCAGGCATGTAGCGCCGATAGGGATGACCTGCAATTAACTCACGGCCGATATGCCAAAACTCTTTGAGATCAACATGATCGCTACCCTTCGCCGTCTCTACACCAAAGGGTGTGTAACCTCTCGCGCCAGCACCATGGGCTAGACGATAGGCCAACTTTTTGGGCTCAGGCCATTGAAAAAAAAGCTGGAACATCGCAAGGAAAGGATCGATCAGTGCCCGCGAAATGCCATGGTCGGTAATGACCACAAAACCAACTTCTTCGTAAGCCCTCCTCAATTGCTCAATGCTTTGGGCTTGGTCGAGACTGCGAAGGCTAAGGGTTGGAATTTCAGGGTTCATACACTGATTATCAGCTACGATACGCTTGGGAAACAACGTAGCCTGATCCGGAATGCAAGGATTCTCCAAACACATAAAGCCTCGCACTGGGGTTTATACAAGCTTTGGTGCTCTTATTCAGGATCCCGATAAAACTCAGGTTGCAACTTCGCGAGTAATCTTGATAATGCGATAACCGTACTATAACGATCAGATTCCCTAAGCGCATCGCGAAGCAGGTGATGCGCTTCATAGGCACTCACTAGCTCCATGTCCCAATCGGGGAGCAGACGGACATGCCCCTCCCCCTCGGATAACACGATCAAATCCCGGTGCCTCAGATCACCACGCAAACGGTACATCAATTGATCAATCGATCGCTTCGGACCCTCGATAAACTGGATGAAGATATCGCCGCTATAAGTGAGCAATCCCGTGATTTGATCCCTTTTATTGTTTTTTTTGGATATATCAAGCAAACAGTCCAAATCAGTCGAACTAAGATCAGCACGCGCCTGACTACAATAGCTCAGATGGACAAATGCATCGTCAGCTTTCATGCACTCCCCCCCCTGATCCGCGCTTTCGACGCACGCCCCAAGCGACCTGCTCGATCGCCTGCATTTCCGAGCGTTCAAACATGGCCGGGTCTGCTAAATAATCAATCACCCAATCGATAGTGTCGACTCCCCAAAAACAATGCCTGTCAATGACAAGGGTGGGTACACCAAAAACGCCGGCATCGATTGCAGCTTGAGTCTGTTGCTTGAGCGCTTGCTTCACATGGTCGTCTTGAATTCTTTGATCACCGTCGACCACGCCCAGTCGCTCGCACAATCCGGCGAAGTCGTATTCGGGGTCTCTGCCTTCTTGAAAAACAAAGGAACTTGTTTGAACGATGGCTTGCCGCGAATTGCCCATCGAGACAAGTAAACGCAACGCAGCAAGCGGGTTGAATGGATGTCGGTTCGGCATTTGGAACTTGATTCCAAAGCGCTTGGCAAGCCAAACACATTGTTGATACGTGTGTCGGCGCTTTGTTTCAATTTCCGCAGGACCCAGTTGGCCCCAGTGTGCGAGCACCGCACCAAATAGTATAGGAATAATCTTTACATCGATATATGTATCGAGCCGACCGAGCTGCTTGAGATAAAAATACGCATAAGGTGAGATCGGATCGACATAGAGCAAACCGCTTGACTTCACGTCAAGCTGATCGGGCCTATCGGTTAAGGCTTCGCTCATGGGGTTTCGCATAGATCCATTAAAAAGCTGGCTGGGCCATCATTAATGAGTTCAACCTTCATATCAGCACCGAAGCTTCCGCTTTGAACGATGGGGTGTTGGCTTTTGGCGTATGCAAGTAATGCTTCATAACAATATCGTGCGTGTTCGGGTGGTGCTGCTGCGGTAAAGCTCGGTCGATTGCCAGCCCATATGTCGGCAGCGAGGGTGAACTGACTCACGATCAATAGGCCGCCGCACTGCCCTTTACCATCGATATTGACAATGTTTCGGTTCATCTTGCCTTCATCGTCTGCGAAAATGCGGAGCTTCAAAACTTTATCAACAAATTTTCGGATGACCTTTTGCCCATCATTTGGCTCTGCGCACACAAAAATGAGCATGCCAGCGCCGATCGAGCCAACGGGCTTTTGCTCTACGCTAACCGACGCTCGACTCACCCTTTGAATCACTGCTTTCATAGGCCCTAGAATGGCTCCAAATAATTCAGATATCCGATTCCTCCGAGTATGCACCGATGTTTAGCCTTGATCCATGGTCTTTTCCCAAATCGCTTCGCCCAGACCCACTGAAACTCGAGTTCGACCTAGAACAACGACTCGATGCACTGCTTCAATTGCATATTCAAGTGCCTGATCACGCCTATACCGCGCCTATTCTGGGGACAACCCGCAGTGGTCACGGCGTCGTCATCGATAGCGAAGGCCACATTCTCACAATCGGCTACCTTGTTACCGAGGCTCAGCAAATTTGGTGTCGCAAACGTGACGGCTCAGTCGTGCAAGCCGACGTTCTTGCCTATGATCAACCTACGGGATTTGGCATCCTCAAAAGTTTTAGCAAGCTTGAATGCGGCTACATACCGATCGGTAAGGCTAATGACTTAAGGAAACATGATAAGGTTTATATGCTTGGGCATGGCGGCATACACCAATGCTTAAAGACAAGCATAGCCGCCGTGAAGCCATTTGCAGGGTCTTGGGAGTACTTGCTCGAGCAGGCCTTGTTCATCGAGCCCGCTCATCCGGAATGGAGTGGTTCGCCGCTCTTAAATGTCAAGGGCGAATTGGTTGGGATCGGCTCCTTGCTCACCCAGGAGTTAAAGCAAGGCCAAACTCAACAAAGCAATATGGTCGTCCCGATTGATCTTCTTGTCCCTATTCTAAATAATCTTATTAAACAAGGGCATAGCGGACTTCCTCCCAGGCCTTGGCTAGGCCTGTATCTCGAAGAGCACGATGAACAACTTGTGGTCCAGCATGCAAGCCCACAAGGACCAGCTGAGGAGGCTGGCATCCTACCTGAAGATTTGCTTGTGTCTGTAGCAGGGCAACGGGTCCAGGATCTTGCTAATTTTTATCGCCATGTCTGGTCGATCGGGCAAGCGGGTGTCGAGGTCCCTTTGCAAATCGCTAGGGGCGCCGAACTGATGACCATCAATATTCGCTCCATAAATCGAAGCGAGCGACTCATTAAACCGACCACCCATTAGGCCTACCGTTAAGCAAGCAACCCCATGACCATTGATGAATAAAGGGTAATCAGCCGGCGGTATCCTCCATGCGCTTTCACTCCTCTCCAAGGCGCCCAAGGTCGATACCACTATGCAAGCATTCAAAAATGGCTGCACATCACTCATTGCTTCATTCTTTATTACGTCACTATCGAGCTCTGCTATCGCTCAGTCGCCGGAGTTGTTGCGGCCTGAGACATTGGTGTCACTTGCACTTGAACATAATCCCGACTTGTCACTTTCAAGAGCGGACTTGATTGGAGCCAAAGCGGCACAAGGTCTTGCTGCTGTGCTTCCAAACCCTCGCATTGAGATTGGACTTGGGCGCGAATCGGCGAGGGCTGCTCTGCAAGATCCTTCGTCAACGCTGCAAAATCTATCATTGAGTCAGTTTATCGAGAATCCTGCGCTTCGTAGTGCAAGGGTGTCATCCTTTGCTGCACAATCCGAAGCGCAGGCTGCGCGACTCGATGCAACTCGGGTTCAAGTGGGAGGCCTGGTTCGTCGAGCCGCGTATGAGGTCTTACTGAGACAGGCAGAAATTGTTGCAGCCGACGACGCACGCGCATTACTCGAGTCCACAAGATCGCGTGTCAAGCTGCGGGTTGAGAGTGGCGACGCTGCTCGATACGAGCTGATCAAGGCCGATGCCGAATTGATCGGCGCGCAGCAGCGCAGCCAGGTTGCAAGATTAGCGCTTGAGCAATCACGGATTCGACTCCAACAAATCGTTGGCATTGACCTGCCACCCGCCTGGAGTATTCAAGCTAGCCTTGAAGACCCGGTGCAAGTACCGAATCGCGAATCGGTCCGAGCACAGCTGCTTAAAAGACATCCTGACCTCATGGCATTAAGAGCAGAACTTCAGGCGGCGTCTGAACGTGTCCAAGAAGCTAGAGCGAGCCGATGGCCGGGCGTCGATGTCCAGTTATCACAGCTCAGAGACCGTGGACTCGACCGTCCCAGTCGTTATGAAACCTTGGTCGGCGCCTCGATTTCCGTACCAATTCTCGATCCTCGCAGCGCTGCCATCGATCTTGCACAATCGCAAGTTCAGCGGGCAAGACTGGCTTTAAGGGCTCGCGAACAAAGCCTTTTGCGAGAGTTCGATAGCGCATGGGCCACTTTAGAGATCGCAGCGTTACGCGTGAAGTCCCTGAACGAGGGTGCTGTCCGCGAAGCAGAGGCGGCACTTCGGGTGGCTGAAGCCGCATACCGTTTTGGCGAACGTGGCATTCTTGACGTGATCGATGCACAGCGTGTTCTAAGGCTTATAAGAGCAGATCTTTTAAACGCACGCTTTGAACAACAGGCCGCTTCGATTGCGATTCAGGTCTTGACGAGTGATTCAAGGCCGCAATGATGAACTCCACCCCTTCTCCCATATCAAGTTCGGATACGTTTACCATGATCAATACAAGCAGCGCCCGTCAGCGCGCCACGAGCGCTATGGTTATGTCAATCATTTGCCTCGTACTTGCTGCCTGCAACCAGGAAGCAAAGCAACACGAGGATAAGACTGCAACAAAAGATGCGGCAACCAATGCCCCGAGTAAGTCAGCGAATGCGAACCAAAGCGCTCAGAGTAACGATGCAGGCGATGATGACGCAAGCATCGTCCGGCCTCGAGAGGACATGCTCAAGCGCTTTGAGGTCGGGAAGGTATCAAAGGCCAGCATTGAACGCACGCAAGAAATACCAGGTCGCATTGAAGTTGATGAAAAGCGGATCACGCGCATTGGCGCCTCAGTAACCGGCCGTGTCGTTGAGACCTCAGTCGACGTTGGATACCGGGTGAAGCCTGGCGAGGTACTTGCAAGAATTAGCAGCACAGAGCTTACCCAGGCACAGTTGAACTATCTACGCTCTAATGCATCGTTCTCACTTTCAGAGCGTGCACTCGAGCGTGCCCAACAACTCTACAAGGCTGATGTTATTTCTGCCGCCGAATTGCAGCGAAGAGAATCGGAGCAATCGATTGCCAAGGCAGAGCTTAGAGCGGCCTCTGATCAATTAACGCTTCTGGGGTTTGACCAGGCTATGCAAAGGCGACTTCGTGAAAGTGGTCAACTTGACCCCACAGTCGGTGTGATCGCGACCCGAGGCGGGGTCATTGTTGAGCGCAAGGTAAGTCAGGGCCAAGTCGCGCAACCTGGCGACGCCTTATTCACCGTTGCTGATCTTACAACGGTTTGGGCTGTCGGCGCTTTACCCGAGCAAGCAGCGGCTTCTGTCCAAATGGGGCAAGTTGTTGACGTCTTGGTTCCTGCACTGGGTGAGAAACGCTTTCGCGGTCGAATCGTTTTTGTAAGTGACACGATACAACCGGAAACTAGAACAATTACGGTACGGACAGAAGTCGACAATGCATCGCGCGAACTCAAACCGCAAATGCTTGCGAGCATGCGATTGTTTGGCGAGCGTGAAGAACGCCTGGCAATTCCCGATAGCGCCGTTGTTCGTGACGCAGACCGTGACCACGTTTTCTTGCATCGACAAGACGGCAGCTTCAAACTCTTACCTGTTGAGTTAGGTCCATCGATCAATGGTCAACGACCTGTGATTAGAGGTCTCCAAGAAGGGCAGCCCATCGTCATGCGCGGCGCCTTTCACCTCAACAACGAGCGCAAGCGCGCTGAATTGGAGTAAGCCATGCTT
>OMIE01000095.1 GCA_900299025.1 Burkholderiaceae bacterium | reverse complement strand
TCAAGCCCACTCATGCGATCAATGTGACTCACTCTAATTGGATGCTTATCACTTGCCGCTCGAGCTTCTGCCCAAAGGATAATGATTCCTCCAAGCACAAAGGCAAGCGCCACAGGAATCGGATGAAAAAGATAACGTTTGATCACGCTTCCAAAGAGCAATCCGAGCACCACCGCGGGCAAAAAAGCAGTGAATACATTGAGAACCAATCGCCAGGATTGCGCTCGCTCGCTGTCCTCGCAGGGCATGCCAAAAAAACTTGCCCCGATGGAGCCCTTTAGAGCAAGCAAAAGTCGTGCTCGGTAGTACCAGATGACCGCAAACATCGCCCCGGTTTGAATCGCCACATCAAAGAGCTTGGCCTTATCGCCATGAAAGCCGATGAGGCTGCCCACCAAAATCAAGTGACCGGTCGATGAAATCGGCAAAAACTCGGTTAAGCCCTCAACCAGGCCCAAAATAAGAGCCTGTACCCAAGGCGTCGAGAGAAGCTCAGCCATGGCTTTGGCCAACCGAGGATTTTAAATGACCAATGAGTCCGATGCTGGCCGCAAAAGCTAGGGGCAGATCGACATAACATTCCCAAAGATTTGGACTCGGTGACAAGCCAAGTCGCCAACACAAGGCAGGCAGTAAACTGAAAGCAGCCACTATAGGTCGTTTAATGGCAATAAGCAGTATCAGTAAACCTATAACAAGCGCTGCAGCAATCTGCCCCGTTCTGGACGGATCGGCAAGATAGCCCCATTGCAATAAGCGAAAAGGCAAAGCCGCAAACATATCGAGCCCTAGTGCCACACTAAGCATGAGCAACAAAGTCCATACCGATGCAGGAAACAATCGCTCCCGACCAAGCTGAATCGAGACAAGCATTAGAAGCATAGAAAACAAAGACATACTGCCTGTTAGTGGGCTTATATAAGCCCCGATCGGAAGACTTTGATAAGGAATCCATGCAATCGCTCCAACAACTACAGCAGTTGGCCACCGAAGCCAGGCTTTGTCTAGCCAGCGTCTGGTAAGCAAAATAAATAGCCAGCCGAGGCTAATCGCTGCAGATAAGACGGGCAAGCTATGTAAGCTTTGCCGATGAAGGCTTTCGAGAAGTTCAAGGTTCATAAGCCAGTTGCTCGAAAAACACGATGAGCAAATGTCTTTCGCCGATCGGTATAAAGAATATGAATTCGTCCATCATCGGTTTGCACAATCACAGGATAGGAAAACTCATCGCCTTCGCGGCCTTTAGCGAGCACCAAAGTCTCTGTGGGTTGCTGCAAAGCATTAAGGCGTTGAAGCACAAGACTTTCACGCCCCTTTGCTTCAGGATTCCGCACAAGCCAACTCGCGCCGTCAAATGAGGGAATAGCGGCAATGGCTGAGTCGGGGTTTTTAATCAGCAAAGCTCTCGTCGGTTCCGAGCGATCGAGGCGAGCAAGCCATACCCTGGGATCATCGGGAGAAGCATCACGTAAGTAAAACTCAACCAAGCGTTCATCGTGAACGACCGGCCAGGGTTGGAGCAAATGGGCGGGCCCGTCCATACGCTCGCGATGGACGAAGCGTCCTTCGGCATCAAAGCGCAGTAACACGCCATACTTCGCGCCCAGTTCAAAATAAACCGGCAGGATAAAACCCCCGCCTTTTAAGGCAATTGCTGGTGCTCTGACCAAATGCGACAGGTTCAGTAAAGGCGAAAGCGGGAGTCGTTGCTGATGTTCAAAGCGTTGACCGCCATCGGCCGATCGAAAGTGTTCAATCATGGCAGTGGCCCAGCCACCGATAGCAACACTTGTTACAAATAAGTGAACATAGCCCGAGCGATCAACATGTAAGACTGGATTGCCCAATTTCCGCACCCATTGTCGCGAAGCTGTCGAAACGTCTTCAGGTCTTAGCACGCTTCGTGGCACTGACCATTGTCGCCCATCGAAGAGAGCGGTTGAGATGCTGACGTCGCTTGCGCCCTCACGCGATCCACCGAACCAGGCCGCCAATAATCGTCCGCCTGGCAAGGCTACCGCAGCCATGGCGTGAACCGAAGGACTGGCGACGATAGGACCTCGGTGAAGCAATTCGCCCTCTGACATGAGCCTGGCAGGCGCCTTAGGCGGTACTTCAACCCGCATCGCCAACGGATCTTTTGGTGCGCTCATGACCAGCAAGAAGGCGAGCAAGGGAAGCATGACCAGAAAAGCGGGATGAGCCCTAAGCCCACCCAATCGACTTGGCTCTTTATCGCCATCGGCGCCCTTTTTTGGCGCTTTGGCCCCTTGGCTTTTTCCACCTTGGCCTTTTCCACCTTGGCCTTTTGAATGCTTCACCATCGAACCCTTTCCAAACGCAGCACCACGAGTTCTGATTGAAGCAAGGATATGTCAGCGGTTTTCAAGGCCAGTCTCCAGTCGCTTGAGGCTGGCCAAAAACGTAGGGCTGATCCTTGATTCACCAATGCTTGCCAGCGGTCAACCTGCACCAACTCCCAACCCCGAAGTTTGGCAGCCTGCTCAAGACTTGCACGATCTTGTTGCGCAAGCACGAACCACTGACCCGGCTTGAGTTGATCGAGACCGCTATCGCGCTTAGCGCTGATGTGCCGATGGGCCTTGCCGCTATAGGCGGCAAGTAAGGCAGGGTGAGGACCATCCCAGAATACGAGCTCGCTTTTCTGCGCATGCTTGATGAGCCAATCGGGTGCTTGATTAATGCCGATTGCAGGGTAGGATATTGAAATAAATATTAATACATTCAAAAGCCAGCAAACCATGGCTGTTATCATGAATCCGAGGCTTTTACTTGCCCACCAAAACATGATGAAGACGCCAAGCGCAAAGAGCCCTAAGCTGCCGATCAGTCGATCGAGATCAAACCAAATGAGAAAAAATGATACCAGTGCAAAAAGCATGAGCATCGGCAAGGCCGAAACCATTCTCAGCCATGGCGACAGACGAAAAAGTGAATCCCGCAATGGGCTTTGCACCAGCATGCCCGCCAGCAATAAGGCAACAGGAACCAGTGCACCAAGCAAATAACGCTCAAAACTACGCATGAGAAAAAAAGGCAAAAGTCCTAATAAGAGCCAGATTAATAGGCTGCGCGCCGTAGCCCTGAAGCTTTCATCGAGTCGACGCATCGTCCATAGGCCGACTAAAACATAACATCCCCAGGGAGCACTGATTAACCAGAATCCCCAAAACGGCGCAAGCGACATCTCGCCAAATAATCGCGCCTGCACTTCTTGATCCAAGACTTCGCTCACCAAGGTGGTTTGTGATGCCGCATCGACAAACCAGGGCGCCGCTAAAGCCATAGCGATCAAAAAACTAACAAAGGCGCCCATAAAAAGTTTAGTGCGAGGCCATTCCCAAAACCCTGCTACCTGGGCAAGGCCTAACTGAGGATGAGCGCTAAGCGCAAGAAGGCCTGTTCCCCAAATCAGCCAAACGACCGGCCCCTTGATCAAAAAGCCATAGGCAACAAAAACGCCAGCCATGGTCCACCAGGCGATCATCGTAAGCTTGCCGATCCATGTACTGCGACTGCTATAGCTAATCGATACAGATTTAATGGCATCAAGATTGGGAGCGATGGCTTTGATGCTTGCCCAAAACCCAAGCGTCGCGCAAGCTGTAACCGGCAAATCAAGCATCAGTCGACGGCCCTCGATGAGCCATCCCGCACAAAGCATCAGCGCTAAGCCGCCCGTGAATTGTGCTGCGATGGATTGCCGGGGGTAAAACCAGCCCGCCAGGCCCGCGATTGAAACCACCCAGGCAAGTGCCCAAAGCATGGCTGGCAAACGTAAACAAAACATCGATGGCCCACAAAGCTCAAACACTGCGCGGGCACTCCAATACAAACCCGGCGGCTTTCGCAAACGAGGCTCACCATCAAGCATAGGAATCCACCAGTGGTTGCCTTCGTGCATGCTCAGCACCACGCGCATCGACAACAAATACTCATCTTTGCCGCTATAAATACTTAGCCCTGTGTTGCCTGGGAGTAACAAAAGCAGACCCAGCCCGGTAAGCAGGAGCAAAATCCAAAGCTTTAAGGTGAATTGCTGGGGAACTCGCATGTGCATCGCTTGCAATCGTTCTTTTTCCGTCACTTGAATCGCGTAGCATGAGAAGTTATGACTCGACAACGAAAATTCCTCATTCTTGGTGTACTGATCATTATCGCGCTGATGCTTGCCACGGCAGCAGCGATATGGAAACGCAAAGACGGCAAAAAGCCGCCCAACCCGGTAGCAAGCGAACTGGTCGCACAGCAAGCGCAGCAAGCCTTGCGCTTTGGCCCAATGGATTGGGTAACGGTCAAGCCCACCTTGTTAGCCTCCTATGTACCGCTGACGGGTAGTGTTCGCGCAGTGGATAGCGCGACCGTGAAAGCAAAAGTTGCCGGCGAACTGCGTAGCCTGAGCGTACGCGAAGGGATGGCCGTCAACAAGGGCGACGTCGTTGGGCAAATCGATACCACCGATTATCAGCTGAGAATTCAAGAAAGGCAGGCGCAACTGCGCCAGGCAGAGGCGCAGTTGCTTACCGCGCAACGAAACGCTGATGCGAACCAACAGTTAGTCGCCCGGGGTTTCATTTCAGAAAACAGCAGCGCAAACACGGTTTCTGCACTCGATGCAGCAAAGGCTGCGCGCGATACCGTTCGGTTTCAACTTGATCAGGCCTTGAAGGCGCTAGGCGATACCCGCTTGATCGCACCGATATCAGGGATGGTGGCGGAACGCCATGCGTTACCCGGTGAAAAGCTATCGCCCGATAACAAAGTGTTATCGATTGTGAGTACCGAAAAGCTCGAGGCTGAGCTTGCTGTGCCCGCGCAAGACCTTGTAGGGATCCAGATTGGACAACGCCTTGACCTGCACGTCGAGGGGGTCGATACGGCGCAGGCCGCAAAAGTTTTACGGATTAACCCTGCCACAAGCGGCAGTTCACGAAACGTCATGGTTTATCTCCAGCTAGAAGGCCCCACATCAAAGCTTCGAATTGGTGCCTTCGTACAAGGCTTACTGCCCTTGCAAAGTAAAGGCCAAGTGCTTGCGGTACCCCTTAACGCAGTCCGTGACCAAGGCGGACGCCAGGCCGTATGGGTTGTGCGACAGGGTAAGTTAGAAGAGCAGTTAGTCCGCACAGGTATTCGAGACGATCGCGCCAAGGCTCCTAACGGCGCCCTTGGTATGATACAAATTTTAGAAGGCCTAAATGAGGGCGACACGGTTGTTGCGACCGCACTAGGAACCAGTTCAAGCGGAAGTGCCGCGATGAAGAGCGGCGTGCCTGTGCAGTTGACCCAACCTTAAGCACAAGAGCCGCTTATGTGGTTTACCCGCGTTTCGATTCAACATCCGGTCTTTGCGACCATGGTCATGCTTGCCTTCGTGGTGGTTGGGCTATTTTCCTATCAACGCCTCGCGGTAGAGCAATTTCCCGATATTAATTTTCCCGTTGTTTTGGTTCAAACCGAGTTTGGGGGCGCAGCACCAGAAGTCATCGAAGCCGAAATCACTCGAAAAGTTGAAGAGGCAGTCAACACCATCAGCGGCATTAAGGAGATCGCATCGCGGTCCTACGAAGGGCTTTCGTTGGTGATTATCCGCTTTGATTTAAATATCGATCCCGTCCAAGCCGCCCAAGAAGTTCGAGAAAAAATAGCGCTCGTAAAACCTGCCTTTCGAGCAGGCGTCAAAGAACCCTTGATAACCCGATTTGATCCCGACGAAAACCCGGTGGTTTCGCTTGCGCTAAAGAGCGAAAAAGTGCCTGCGCGCGAGCTCACTACACTTGCTGATCAATTGATCAAAAGGCGTTTACAAAACGTTCGTGGCGTCGGTCGGGTTACGGTAGTGGGTGGGGTACGGCGTGAAATTGCGATTGAACTTGATCCTATTCGCATGGAGGCTCTGAGGGTATCGGTCGATCAGGTGATGAATACGCTAAGGCTGGAAAACCAGGATTTACCTGCCGGGCCGATTCAATCGGGCGATCGGGACCGGGTTGTTCAGGTTACCGGACGCATCATCGCGCCCGAGGATTTTGCGCGATTGATTGTCGCTCGTCGTCAGGGGCAACCTGTATTTTTGTCGCAAGTTGCTCGTGTGGTTGACGGTGAACAAGAAGTTGAGAGTATGGCCTTGGTTAATGGCGAACGCGCAATCGCACTCGATGTGGTTAAAGCGCAAGGGGAAAATACCATTGCCGTGGTCGATGCCGTTATTCGCAGCGCACAAGCATTAAAGGAGCAACTGCCACCGGGCGTTGACATCGTGGTGGTACGCGATGCCTCGCGTGCGATTCGAAACTCAGTGGCAAGTGTTCAGCGCAATATTATCGAGGGCGCAGCACTCACCGTCTTAATTGTGTTCTTGTTTTTATCCTCTTGGCGATCGACAGTGATCACTGGACTGACCTTGCCGATTTCGTTGATAGGCACGTTTTCAGTCATGTATTTGCTTGGCTTTTCAATCAATTTGGTCACGCTGCTCGCTCTGGCCATTTGCGTCGGTTTATTAATCGACGATGCCATTGTTGTACGAGAAAACATCGTGCGCCATCAGGCCATGGGTAAAGCACACCGTACGGCGGCCTTCGAGGGCACCAAGGAAATTGGCCTTGCAGTCGCAGCAACCACTTTCTCAATTGTTGCAGTCTTTTTTCCAATTGGTTTTATGGAAGGCATTATCGGACGATTTTTCAAGCAATTCGGACTTACGGTTGCCTTTGCTGTGCTGTTATCCATGCTTGTGTCCTTCACACTTGATCCCATGCTTTCGTCGGTGTGGCGCGACCCTGATGCTCATGGGCCGCGCGGCAAAGGGCCGATTGCTTGGCTGCTTCGCAAATTCCAAGCGGCGATGGCCTCACTTGAATCGCTTTATGTTGACTTACTACGATGGGGTTTGCGGCATCGAGCCAAGACCATGCTCATCGCACTGGTTGCGTTTTTTGGCGCCTTCCCGATGCTTCGTTTCGTTGGTACCGAATTTGTACCTGTTGCAGATAATAATGAAATCTATATTCGATTTTATACGCCAGAAGGTTCATCGCTTGCACTCACCCAGCAAAAGTCGAACCTCGTTGAGTCGGCCCTAAGGCAACTGCCGGGCGTCACTGATTCGTACACGACGATTAATAGCGGATTGGCGCAAGGAAAAAATTACGCCACCATTGTTTTGCGTTTGGTTCCGCGTGCACAACGACCCATGTCGGTCGACCAAATGCGTGCTCCGGTGCGCGCCATCATGGGCAGGGTTCCTGGGGTTACAGTCACCGATGTGGGTGGCGGGGATGCGGTGGGCGCAGGTAAGCCGATTCAAGTTAGTTTGCAAGGCCCTGATAGCCGCGAACTCAACCGGATCGTTGCCGAAGTGCTACCAGCTATCCAAAAGATCCCCGGTATTGTTGATGTCGATACCTCATCGAAACCGGGCAAACCAGCCATCGACGTTGTTTTACAACGTATCGAGGCAGCAGATCAAGGTGTGGGCCTAGCACAAATTGCTTCAAATTTGCGTACGTTACTTGCCGGTGATGTGGCGACCACGTGGCGAGCACCTGATGACGAAAACTATGAGGTTCGCGTGAGACTTGCCCAAGGATTTCGTAATAGTTTGAACGATCTTGGGCGTATACCGACTACAACAGGTTTGTTCGAGTCTGACGGAAGCCCTCGAACGCTTAGCCTTCGCAGCATTGCAAGCTTGAGCGAATCAAGTGCACCCACACAAATCAATCGCAAAGATCTGGTCCGTGAAGTCGCCATCACTGCAGGCGCAGATGGTGTTCCTCCAGGTACGGTCGGTCTTGCCGTGCAAGAAGCATTGAGCAAAGTACCGCTCCCGCCAGGTTATCGCTTTGTCACCGGAGGATCAACCAAGGACATGGTTGAAAGCGCCGGTTACGCCGCACAAGCGCTCATGTTGGCCGTCATCTTCATTTACATGATCCTCGCCTCGCAATTTGGCAGCTTCATTCAGCCTGTAGCAATCATGATGTCGCTACCCTTATCCTTGATAGGCGTGGTGTTGGCATTACTTTATTTCGGATCCACGTTGAATATGTTCTCGATGATTGGATTCATCATGTTGATGGGTTTGGTCACGAAAAACGCGATTTTGTTAATTGACTTTGCCAATCAAGCACGCGCTCAAGGTCTTGAACGTTCGCAAGCCCTTTTGCAGGCCGCCGAGATCCGTTTGCGGCCTATCTTGATGACCACGCTTGCGATGATTTTTGGTATGGCCCCGCTCGCTTTCGGACTTGGCGCTGGCTCAGAGCAACGCGCTCCAATGGGTCAAGCAGTTATTGGCGGCTTAATCGCTTCAACCATCCTCACCTTGCTGGTTGTGCCCGTGCTTTATGCCCTCTTGGATGATCTTAAGCAAAAGCTTTCAGGTTCTGGTGTCAGAGAACCGGGCTCGGGAACCTCGCTATCGTTGACAGAGGGTTCGGAAGGCTCGGTATCTGGGCCCAAAGGCCCGCAAACAAAGCACAAAGGCCTACAATAAGAAGGCCTGTTTAACAAGGGAGCGTCGAATAACAATGGATTTTGAACGTGCACGATTCAATATGGTCGAACAACAGATTCGCCCTTGGCGAGTGCTCGACCAGGCGGTTCTAGAGAGCCACCTTCAACTTCGTCGCGAGGACTTTGTGCCACCAGCCATGCGACAGCTCGCATTCAGTGATGTTGAAATACCTTTGCATATCGACAGCGTTGACAGCGGCCAATGCATGTTAGCGCCCAAAGTCGATGCGCGGCTCGTACAAGCGCTCGAGATCAAGCGGGGCGAGAGTGTTCTTGAAATAGGAACAGGCTCGGGCTGGATGGCCGCCCTGCTCGCAAGCAGGGCCATGCGGGTGGTGAGCCTTGAAATCCACGAAGGTCTCGCCAACTTTGCGCGCGAGAATCTTAAGCGCGCTGGTCTTTATCAGGTTGAGGTGATTCACGCCGATGGTTCGAAGCCCTCCGCAACAACACTCGCCGAATGGGACGTTATTGTTTTGTCAGGTAGCGTTGAAACAGTGCCCAATGAGCTTCTTGGCCGGCTTAAGCCCGGTGGCAGACTTGCCGCCATCGTCGGTCGTCGCCCGGTGATGCAAGCGCAATGCATCACCAAGGCTGCGAGTGGTGCGCCGCTTGTTGAGAATCTGTTTGAGACTATCGCCCCTTCACTTATTGGCTTTAGCAGGCCAAGTCATTTCCGTCTTTGATCGCAAAGATGGTCAGCACAAGCTATCCATGATGAAATCTAAATCCTCGTTCGTTACACAAAATCCAAACGCTTCGCCTAAGGCAGATTCATCCGAAGCGAAGCTGTTCAAAACGCCAAAGCGAGCTGCGCTGCTTCCAAAGCCAGTAGCGGTGCTTGCGAGGCCAGTGGCACTACTTCCAAAACCAGCCGCACTGCTGCTTAGCGCAAGCTGCGCCGTCGGTAGCCTTTCTCAAGCATGGGCCATGGACTTAATGCTTGCCTTGCGTGATGCTTCCAGGCAAGACTCTCAGCTTGCCTCAGCGCAGGCCCAATTGCGTGCCGTGCAGCAGCGCTTGCCGCAAGCCCAGTCCTTGTTTTTGCCCACGGTCAACGCCTCAGCGAATTACGCGCAGCAGTGGACCGAGGTCAATACCAATCCCTCGGTGAACTACACAAGCCAAGGCTTAAGCTTGAGCCTAAACCAGCCTGTATTTCGACTTGCTAATTTTTCAACCCTCGAACAAAGCAAATTAGCCATCACTCAAGTTGAGGCCGTGCTTGCTGCGAGCCAACAAGACTTAGCGTTGCGCGTGGCTCAGGCCTACTTCGAGGTGCTGATCTCCCAAGACGCGCTGATCACCTTGCGCTCCCAGGAAAGAGCCATTAATTTGCAATTTGAATCGGCCAAGCGAAACTTCGAAGTCGGTACGGCAACCATCACCGACCAGCAAGAAGCGCAAGCCCGTCTCGATCTCACCCGCGCATCGGTGGCAGGCGCTCAAAATGATTTGCAAACCAAGGTCGCTAATTTGACCTTATTGGTCGGTGAGCGGCCTTCAAGAGTTTTTGCACTCGAGCCCAAGCTCGTTTTACCGGCGCCAACACCTGCCAATGAGGCTGATTGGGTCAGCGCCGCACGCAAAAGCAATTTTTCGGTGGTTCAAGCGCAAATTGGCGAAGAAATTGCCAAGCGTGAGATCGATAAACAGCGCGCTGCGAATTATCCCAACGTCGACGCAGTGGCATCGAGCAGCGCATCCAAAGGTTCCTCGCCCTTTCAGCCAAGCTCTAAAATTCAGAATAATTCGATTGGCTTGCAGGTAAGCGTACCGCTTTACACGGGCGGAGCGATTGCTGCGCGGATCGCCGAGGCAAATGCTTTGTATGACAAGTCACGCCAAGATGCCGAAACCGCAAGGCGTGCCGCCGAGCAAGGTGCTCGAAGCGCGTTTTTGAGCGTGAATTCATTGATGGCACAGGCTAAGGCACTCGAAGAGGCTGAAAAGTCAAGTGCGCTTGCGCTCGAGTCCAACGAGCTCGGCTATCAAGTTGGTGTGCGAATTAATATCGATGTATTAAATGCCTTGCAACAACTCACCTCGACCCGACGTGATCTTTCAAAAGCCCGCTACGATGCCCTACTGACAGGACTTCGACTGAAAGCTGCAGCAGGAAGCCTCACAGCCGACGACTTGCGCAGCGTCAACGCTATGCTCAAAGCCGAACGTCCGGTGGATATTCCTCAGGACTTAAGTGGTACGGTGTTTGATGTGCCCGTCAAAGTGGGGCAGCCATTGAGGGGTCGTTAGGGGATCGATTACTGTGCGGAAGACTTGCTGGCTTTGGCACCCACTCCGTTAGCTGGCAAGCTAACTGGTTAAGTATGGCTCAATTGCCGTCAGCACCCTCGCCGTAGCCCCCTGATGTGCGGCGACGAATGTTTTCGCCGCTTGGCCCATCGCATCGAGCCGCTTTGGGTTTTCTAATAGCTCAAGTGCAAGGGTTAAAACTTCAGATGTTTGTGTTTGAATCGCCGCCCCAGCGCTAATGGCCTGCTCAGCGGCTTCTTCGAAATTATAGATCGATGGCCCAAGGATAACGGGCCTTCCAGCCGCACAAGCTTCGATCAGATTTTGCGAACCCGTGTTGATCAACGATCCACCCATCACGACGACATCAGACAGCGCATACCAGGCTGCCATCTCACCGAGCGAGTCGCCCAAAACAATCATCGTTGGTAACTGAAATTGGGGAAAAGCTGGATCAGTTCGCCTGATCCACTGGCCCTTGCATCGCCGCTCTAAAAGTTGAGCAACCTGCTCGAACCGCTGAGGATGCCTAGGGACAATTGCCAAGACTACATACGCTCTAGTCTCTGTTGATAAGCTCAACCATTGATCAATCAGCAACTCTTCTTCACCCTCGCGGGTGCTCGCAGCAAGCACCCACGCAGGCGAACTTCGAAACGTCGCGGGCCTCGCATCGTGCGCCTGATAAGCATTAGGCCTCGCCGCCCGCCACTTTTTGCCTTGACAGATTAAGTCTTGCGAAAGCTCAAGGTCAAATTTCAAATTACCGCAGACCACACCATAAACATCAGGAGCTACGATTTTAATGCGCTTTAAGTCCTGCTCGGTTTGACAAAGAATTTGCTTGAATGCAAGTAAGGCAGACTCTATTAAATGTTTATAACGCATTGCCTTTTTGAGGCTTTTTTCAGAAAGACGCGCACTAAGCAAGATCATCGTGATGTTATAGCTCTTTGCGCGATTCATGAGGTTGGGCCAGACTTCAGTTTCAATGATAAGACCGATCTTCGGTCGATACCGATCAAAAAATCGATCAATCGCCCAAGGGCTGTCATAGGGCAGATAAAGCTGAAGTGTTTGCCCTTTTTGATAGCCAAGCGTGGCAAGGATCACAGCACCAGCCTCTCTACCTGTCGGGGTGCCATGACTTAGCAGTAATCTATGATCAGGATAAGCGCGCCTGATGGCTTGCAATAGGCTGGTTGCCGCTCTGGTTTCGCCAAGCGAAACCGTATGGACCCAAATCACGCCCTTGAAATCATCAGCTGGGATTTGCTCAAACGATGGCAGTGAGTACGCAAAGCGCTCGCCCCAGTGTTTTCGGTAATCAGGCTGGCGAATGCTTCGATACAACAAGTAGGCAAGGATCAGAGGGCTCAGCGCATACCAAAGCATGCTGTAAGCGACAAGCGCAAACCGCTCCCTGCTGGTCAATCGAGCCTCGGTAGCTGATCGTTTCATTGCTTACGAAAGTCCCTTGGTCACTTGAGCGACCCCTCACCCGCAATCGCTGCCCGCGCGACGAGCGGGCGACTTTCAAAGGGACTTAGCTTCATGACCAACCTCGCAGGCATTGAATCCATTCTTAAAGAGCATCAAGCACGCTATGGGAACCATCACTATTGCCCCGGCGCACTTGGACGTTTGCAGTCAAAGCTTACCCGAGCCGGCCTTCCCCTTGAAGCAAGTGATTTGAGAAGGTGGAGTAGACCACGCGCCGCAAGCGCATCAAATACTCAGGCAAGCGCTTTAAGCTCAGCAAGTCGTGTCACAAACAGATAAACCCCGCGATAGCTCAGTGAGACATCAACATAGCTTCATGTCATGCAGCAGCGGCCATAACCCCCATCGCTTCCAAACCCTCAAGCACTTCCTCGACTGAAACCGTTGCTGACTTTCCGCCCAAATTACGATGAGCGCTTGCGCCGATCAGGCCCACATGGCCTGGATCGGTTGCAAGATAAATCCCCAGCGCAGGAACAGCGCAGGCAAGCGCTAAAAACAACAAGCCACTGTCAACACCAACCACGGCCTTAAGCCTTGAGAGTCGTTGCGGCCATTGATCAAGGGGCAGAACTTGCTGATCGACCTTGAGCCTATGTATAGGTGCATCGATAGCCTCAGCAAGTCGCATCGCTCTTGCCTGCTCCTTAGCGTTACCCCAACTGAGCTCAATGGCATAGCCATACCCGATGAGCTTTTGAGCTAACGCGATCCAATTGGGCTCAGGCCAGAGCTTTTCCTCGCGAGCTGTGCCGTGCAAAAGCAAGATGGATTGACATCCCTCTCCTTCCACATAGCGATGATTCCAAGCACTTAGATCGTCTAAATCATTAGTTTTTAGACCATAGTCGAGCGCTACATCGCCGAGTTTGCTTCGATAACCAAGTACATCGGCCACAAGTTCTCGATAACGATGTACCGCAGGCATGGCATCGTAAGCTAAGGCTTGATAACGGTGCTGATAGCTCAAACTTGCAAGGCCTTCACGTGCGGCTTTGCTTGCCCATCCGTGCCGAGGCCCTTGAGCCATTTGTGCAATCCAGGCGCTTTTCATCAAACCCTGTAGATCAATAATCGCATCGTAGGGGGTCAGTGCTAGCGCCTGGCGAAGTGCAAAGCGCTCGGCTCGCACCTTGCTGTCACGCCATAAGTTAAGCAACCCCTGCTTACGCCATCGGCGTAAGCCAACAGGAATCACCCGATTAATACCCGGATGAAGCGCCAAAAGCGATGCATAGTCCTCTTCAACAACCCAATCAATGTGAAGATCAAACGCAACATGACGCCTGATATCGCTTATTACTGGCAATGCCTGCACAACATCGCCGAGCGAGGAAAGCTTAACGATTAAGATCCGCATCGCACATCTTGATGCATGGCGTCTTATCGGCTTACGAATCTCATGGCGTTGAGCCGTTAAAAGGGCAGCACAAGTCCTGGCTTCACAGCTTCAAAGGCCTCACGAAACTCAGCCTGGATTCGCTTCAAGGCCGCATCGTTATCAGCTTCAAAACGAATAACGACGACAGGGGTCGTATTTGAGGGCCTTGCCAGTCCGAAACCGTCTTCATATTCAGCACGAACGCCATCAATCGTGATGACCTGGCTTGCATGCTTGAAGTAGGCTCCCGCTTGCAAGGCATTCACAATCCTTAGGTTTTCGCCTTCAGCGCATTCAAGCTTGAGTTCAGGCGTTGATGGCGAATTTGGCAAGGCTTCAAGGAGGATCGAAGGACCGTTTAAGCGCTGCCCTTCGTCGAGCCAAGCGGGCTCGCGCGAAAGAATTTCGAGCATGCGCGCAGCAGCGTAAAGTCCGTCATCAAAACCATACCAGCGCTCTTTAAAAAACACATGGCCGCTCATTTCGCCAGCTAAAGGCGCCCCTGTTTCTTTCAATTTAACTTTGATTAATGAATGACCGGTTTTATACATCGTGGCTTTGCCACCTGCTTCTTCGATGACTTTGCCGACGTGGCGTGAACATTTCACGTCATAAATTATTTCGCCCCCGGGATTCCGTGACAACACATCGCGTGCAAACAGCATCAGTTGACGATCGGGCCAGATAATCGAGCCGGTTTTGGTCACAAGCCCAAGTCTGTCGCCATCACCGTCAAATGCAAGTCCGATTTCGCAGTCGGTTTCAGCCAACACCCGGATCAAGTCTTCAAGATTATGCGGATCCGCGGGGTCGGGATGATGATTGGGAAAGTTCCCGTCGACCTCACAAAATAAGGGGACGACCTCACAACCGAGCCGCGTGAATAATGCTTGCGCGAAGGCACCCGCCACCCCGTTGCCGCAATCAACGGCAATTTTCATGCCGCGTGCGAGTTTGATATCCGAAACCACACGGGCGATATAGCGTTCGTTTATATCGACTGAGCTGATTTTTCCCCTACGCGCTGGCTGCGGGCCGCGAGCGCCGGTATCTTCCGCCGCAAAATCCGTCGCTTTGGCATCCACAGCAACCGCAGCTGCCGCACCACTTTGCGCTGCACAAACCGATCGATATAAGTCCTGGATAGCCTCGCCGTATAAGGTATCGCCACCCACCATCATTTTTAAACCGTTATATTCGGGCGGATTGTGAGATCCGGTGACGGCCGCACCCGAACCCGTCCCGAGTTCATAAGTCGCGAAATAAAGCATCGGCGTGGTGACCTGACCAATATCCATCACATCAACACCAGCCGCCGATAAACCTTCAGCAAGCGCTTTGGAAAGCGCTAGGCCCGATAAGCGGCCATCGCGTCCGATCACAAAAGCCGACTTTCCGGCGGCCAAAGTAAGCAATCCCAACTGATAGCCGATTGCCTGCAATACATCGGGCGTAAATGTGCGATTCGTCACACCACGTATATCGTAGGCCTTGAAGATCGAGGGGTCGATAACCATGTTCCATGCTCACTACTTCGTTAGAAGCCGGAGTATCCCACGTCTGATGCGAGTAAAAACATGAGGTGGAACTATGCGAAAATCAAGGACTTATGCAAGCTAATCAACGCCCACCCCGGCCAGGGGGACAACGAAGTGAAATCCTGGAGGTCTTAGGGCGCTACAAAGGCGTCTTTTGGACCGTTGGAGGGTTTTCTGGAGCGATCAATCTACTTTATCTCGCTCCTTCAATTTACATGATGCAGGTTTATGACAGGGTACTCAATAGCCATAACGAAACCACGCTTGTCATGCTCTCGCTGATTGTCTTAGGAGCCTACGCAGTCATGGCGTGGATCGAACAAATTCGATCACAGGTTTTGGTACGACTCGGTAACCAGGTCGACGATATATTGTCTCCGCGGGTCTTCACCGCATCATTTGAGCGAAATCTTCGTGGCCGAACGGGCGCGGCAGGGGCCGCGATGAACGATCTCACACAAGTACGCCAGTTTGTTACAGGCAACGGTTTATTTGCTTTTTTTGATATGCCATGGGTGCCTATCTACATTGCGGTCGTCTATTTTTTCCATCCGGTCTTGGGTGGTTTTGTTCTATTTGGGGCGGTCGTTAGCTTTGTACTGGCTTGGCTCAACGAGCGTTTGACCAAGGAAGGCTTGGCCGAGGCGAACCGCGCAGCCGTCGGCGGTTCGGGTTTCGCCACAAGCAATTTGCGCAATGCTGAAGTCATCGAAGCGATGGGGATGCTACCTGCCTTGCGCAGCCGCTGGAAGGCGATGCAGGATAAGCTCTTACAAAAGCAATCGGAGGCATCGGATCGAGCAGGGGTAATCAGCGCTGCGATCAAGTTTTGGCGGCTAACTATGCAATCGGCGGTGCTGGGCATTGGCGCTCTGTTAGTGCTCGAGAACCTTGCCTCCCCGGGCGTCATGATAGCCGCGTCGATTCTGGCAGGTCGAGCACTGGCGCCGGTCGATTTAGCGGTTGCGAGTTGGAAGCAGTTTTCTAGTGCGCGCACTTCTTACGAGCGGCTTTCACAGCTTCTTGAAGACTTTCCAGCGAGAATTCCCGGCATGTCCCTACCTAAACCAAAGGGGCTGTTAACCGTCGAAAACGCCATCGCAACCCCGCCTGGGGCGCAATCCCCGGTAATAAAGGGCGTGAATTTTGGCCTCAAGCCCGGTGAAGTGCTCGTTGTGGTTGGACCCTCAGCATCTGGTAAAAGCACCCTGGCCCGCTTAATGGTTGGCGTCTGGCCCGCACAGGCTGGCAAAGTAAGACTCGACGGCGCCGACATTTTCTTGTGGAATAAAGAAGAATTAGGGCCTTGGATTGGCTATTTACCCCAGGATATTGAGCTATTTGACGGTACGATCGCAGAAAATATTGCCCGGTTCGGCGACATAGATTCCCAGAAAGTCATTGCTGCTGCGACGAAGGCTGGGATGCACGAGATGATTCTTCGCTTCCCAAAGGGCTACGATACAGCCATTGGAGACTCTGGGTCTGCGCTTTCTGGCGGACAGCGCCAGCGAATCGCTTTAGCGAGAGCGCTTTACGGCGATCCCGCCTTGCTGGTCCTCGATGAACCGAATTCGAATCTTGACGACGCCGGTGAGCATGCGCTGGTTCGAGCTGTTCAGCAAGCCAAGTCTGAAGGTCGAAGCGTTGTATTGATCACCCATCGAACGAGTATTGTCGGTATTGCAGACTCGCTCATGGTGCTTCGAGAAGGCATGGTGCACATGCATGGGCCGAGGCAACAAGTCCTTCAAGCGCTCCAAGAAGCGGCACAAAAACAACAACAACTTCAAGCCCAGGGCCAAGCCGCACAGGCCGAAGCATCGCAGCATGCTTTGCGGGGAGGCTCCTCAAATGGCTAAGCAAGATCAAACGGTGACTATCGAGGCTACCGCTAAGGAAGTTCCTAACAGACCGGTCCTGCTAGGCGCTGAAGGCATTGACCCCCAAACTCGTACCGGGACAGATGCCCCTCGCGACTTTCGTTCGCCGCTGAGAATTGGCCTTGCCGTCATTGTGCTTGGCGTTGGGGGATTTCTTGCCTGGGCTGCACTCGCCCCACTCGATGAAGGAGCACACGCTGTCGGCACTTTGATTGTCGATTCAAAGCGCAAGACCGTTCAAAATAGTAGTCCTGGCGTTGTCAAGGAAATCCATGTCAGAGAGGGTGACTTAGTCAAGGCGGATCAAATCCTTGTGACCATGGATCCAACGCAAGCGCGTGCGCAACGAGAAATGGCCGATTCGCTTTACTTAACGGCCAGGGCAACGGAGCACCGGCTGCTGGCCGAGCAGCAATTCAAAGAAC
>OMIE01000094.1 GCA_900299025.1 Burkholderiaceae bacterium | reverse complement strand
GCCAAAGCGAATGCGGCTGACGCTGAACTCGGAGGCCATATCGCAAGCTATGCCTCGGCGGCAGATCTTTTTGAGGTCGGGTTTAACCACTTTTTCCGTGGCCCCGAAGGCGACGCACCCGCGGATCTGCTTTATGTCCAACCCCATTCCGCGCCGGGCATTTACGCCCGTGCTTTTTATGAAGGGCGTCTGAGTGCCCAGGACTTGGCCCATTTCCGGCGCGAGCTATCGGCGCCACGGCAAGGGGCGCGCGGGCTGAGTTCATACCCTCATCCCTGGCTTATGCCAGACTTTTGGCAGTTTCCAACGGGTTCGATGGGCATTGGTCCGATTAGTGCGATTTATCAGGCCCGATTCTTGCGCTATTTGCAGCATCGCGGACTTTTATCAGTCGAGCATGGTCAACGCAAGATCTGGGGCGTGTTTGGTGATGGCGAAATGGATGAGCCCGAATCAATGTCGGCCCTAACACTTGCAGCCCGCGAGCGTTTGGATAACTTGATCTTTGTGATCAATTGCAACCTGCAACGACTCGATGGCCCTGTTCGTGGCAACGGTCGCATCATCGATGAACTCGAATCCTTGTTTACCGGCGCTGGCTGGAAGGTCATCAAGGTGATTTGGGGGAGCGATTGGGATGCGCTTTTTGCCAAGGACAAGGGCGGCGAGTTGTTAAAGGCTTTTGCGCAGACGGTCGATGGCCAGTTTCAAACCTATGCGGCCAAAGATGGTGCCTTTAACCGCCGCGCGTTTTTCGGCCAGCATCCGGCGCTTGCAGATTTGGTCGCAGACTTAAGCGATGCTCAGGTAGACCGCCTGCGCAGAGGCGGGCACGACATGGTCAAAATCCACGCTGCATACTGGCATGCGATGCGTCATCAGGGGCAGCCGGTAGTCATTCTTGCACACACCAAAAAGGGCTTTGGCATGGGCCAAGCCGGTCAGGGCAAGATGACCACCCACTCGCAAAAGAAGATGGACGAAGAGGCCTTGATCGGCTTTAGGGATCGCTTCCGCCTGCCTTTGAGCGATGACCAAGCCAGAGCACTTCGTCTTATCGAGCCTGATCCCGACAGCCCAGAGGTGCGCTATTTGCGCGAACGTCGCAGGGCGCTCGGCGGCGCATTGCCCGCAAGACGTCTTGAGTCCAAGCCTTTGGATGTGCCCGCGATGAGCCAGTGGGCTGGTTTCGCGATCAACGAGGTAGGGCGCGAGATGTCAAACACGCTCGCCTTTGTGCGTATGCTTGGCAACTTGCTGAAAGACCCAAAGATTGGCCCAAGAATTGTACCGATCGTCGCTGATGAGGCAAGGACTTTCGGCATGGCTTCGCTCTTCCGTCAGGTCGGGATCTACTCCTCAGTCGGTCAGCGTTATGAACCTGAGGACATCGGGTCGGTGCTGCACTACCGCGAAGCGCTCGATGGACAAATTCTCGAAGAAGGCATTAGCGAAGCAGGTGCCATGGCGTCTTGGACGGCTGCCGCCACGAGCTATGCGGTGCACGGGCTTGCCATGCTGCCCTTTTATATTTACTACTCGGTTTTTGGTTTTCAGCGGGTAGGCGATCAGATCTGGGCGGCTGCGGATCAACGCGCACGTGGCTTTTTGATTGGGGCGACCTCAGGTCGAACAACGCTTGCCGGTGAAGGCTTGCAGCACCAAGATGGCTCGTCCGCTTTGGTGGCCGCAACGATTCCGAATTGTCATGCCTTTGACCCGGCCTTTGCCCAGGAGCTCGCCGTGATCGTGCAAGAGGGTATGCACGAGATGTTGTCTTTAGAACGAGATGTTTTTTATTACATTACGCTCACCAATGAGTCTTTGCCCCAGCTTGCTATGGAGGATCCCGACGCGGTCTTGCGCGGTATGCATTGCATCAAACGGGTAGGCGAGCATGCGCTTGATGGACAGGCCGATGTTCGGTTGCTTGCCTCTGGGCCGATGGTGCATCAGGCCTTGCTTGCTGCCCAATGGTTGGCACAGCAGGGCTTTACCATCGATGTTTTTAGTGTGACCTCATGGAGCCGACTTGCACGCGAAGGTATGCAAGCAGAGCGGCTTGAGCGCATCGAGGATGAATCTGCGCTCGCCCATACCTGGCTTGCCGATCAATTGGGTCAAAGCGATACACCGATTATTGCGGTTTCGGACTATGTGCGTGCAGTCCCTGAACAAATCCGAGCCTACTTACCGAAGCCGCAAACGATGACTTGCCTGGGCACCGATGGTTTTGGGCGCAGTGACACCCGAAGTGAGTTGCGCGACTTTTTTGAGGTCAGTGCGCGTTGGATCGCACAGGCGGCGCTTGTGCGATTGCAGCGTCGCGATTTGATCCATGCCTTATTTGCTGAGCTCGACGCGAGTCTTGGCGGGCCGCAGGCAGATCGTCGTCAAGCACCCTGGGAGCACTAAGCTAGCTTGGACCGAAGCGTCGTGTTAGCTCGGGTTCAAGTCAGCCTGCGATGGTAGGTCCAAGCTGACGTGCGATCGTCAATACAAACTAGCAAGCGATGCTGGGTCGAAGGCGGTAAGTGATTCCCATTGACCCGCCTTAACCTTGCTTGCCCAGGCAGGATCGGTGATGAGCGCTCGTCCCACCGCAACCAAATCGAAGTCGCCGCGCTCAAAACGCTCCATCAGTGTGTCAAGCGAAGCTGGCTGCGAGGCTTCGCCACGAAAAGCGGCGATGAATTCACCGCTCAAACCGACTGACCCAACAGTGATGACAGGTTTACCCGTGAGTTTGCGCGCCCAAGCTGCAAAATTGAGATCGGAGCCTTCAAATTCGGCTTCCCAAAACCTTCGCTGTGAGCAATGTAAAACGTCGGCACCAGCATCAACAAGCGGGCGCAACCAGGCTTCCATGGCCTCGGGTGTTGGCGCAAGTTTTGCAGCGAAGTCTTGTTGCTTCCACTGCGATAAACGGATGCAGATCGGAAAGTCAGCCGAAGTCGCTCGGCGAATCGCGGCAATCACTTCGGCGGCAAACCGGCTGCGCTGGGCAATGTTCTCACCGCCATAATGATCGTCACGGTGATTGCTGCCGTCCCAAAAAAATTGATCGATCAAATAGCCGTGTGCGCCGTGAATTTCAACCCCGTCAAAGCCGATGTTCATCGCGTCTCGCGCCGCCTTGGCAAACGCTTCGATGCAATCGCGCACATCGCTTTCGCTCATAGCCTTGCCATTGCTTCGCGAGGGTTTGTACGCGCCCGAGGGGCTCTCAAAAGGGCTTGACGGGCGCCAGCTAATCGTTGGATTAGGCAAGGCACCAACATGCCAGAGCTGGGGCCAGATGGGGCAGCCATGGGCATGCGCAGCCTCAACTGTCTTTTTCCAACCCGCCAAGGCCTCTTCGCCGTGAAACACTGGCACCTTGGGGTCATTGCGCGCAGCCTCACGATTGACGGAGGTGCCCTCAGTGATGATGAGGCCTAAATCCTGCGCCGCTCTGCGTCCGTAATACGCGGCCACATCGTCGCCTGGGATGCCTTCAGGGGAAAAGGACCGGGTCATCGGTGCCATCACGATGCGTGTGGGGAGTTGAAGCTTTCCGAGGGAAAAGGGCTTAAAAAGCGATGTGGCGTTGGTTGTCATGGTTGGTTGTGGTTTTGAGCATGGATCGGCGAAGTTTGAGGCATGAGGGTAGCATTTGCGTCTTTACCGGGTTTTCCTATGGCTGCAGTTATTGCAAATCTTGCCCCAATACAACCCTTTGTGCTGCGTTATCGCGGTCATTGGTTTGCTGCATTTTTCTTTTTAGTACTTGCCGCTGGGGCCATGCTTGCTGTGCCGCTTGCCTTTCGCAGTCTCATCGATGCCGGCTTCTCGGCAGTCGATCTTAACGGCCGCTTCCTCATCTTATTGGGCCTAGCCTTAACGCTTGGGGTGGCCACGGGTTTGCGCTTTTACTGGATGGCCTGGCTTGGCGAGCGGATCACCGCCGATTTGCGAAAGGCGGTCTTTGCCCATGTGCTTAGCCAACCTCCGGCTTTTTTTGAAACCTTAAAGACCGGCGGCTTACTATCGCGACTGACTGCCGACACCTCCTTGGTTCAAACCCTTGTGGGTACCAGCATTTCGATGGCACTTCGCTCTAGTCTCTTATTGCTCGGTGCGCTCACCATGATGGTCGTGACGAGCCCTAAGCTTGCCCTCTCCTTGATCGGGCTCCTGGTAGTGGTCGTATTGCCGCTGTGGGCAACCGGAAGGCGGGTGAGACGTCTTTCGCGAGACAGTCAGGATCGTTTAGCCGATAGTGCTGCGCGAGCTGGCGAACGATTGGGGGCTATGCCGCTGGTTCAGGCTTATCAGCGCGAGTCTTTCGAGGCGCAAGCCTATGCCGACGAGGTTGATCGAGCGCTTGCCGCCGCATTGCGGCGCAATCGGCTTCGTTCAAGCCTGACTGCGCTTGCGATCGTGCTCAGTTTTAGCGTGATCGTATTCACCCTCTGGATGGGCGCCCAATCGGTGGTGGGTGGGCGAACCAGTACGGGTGAACTTGCCCAATTTGTCTTTTACGCAGCCCTGGTTGCAGGCTCGATGGGCGCTTTATCCGAGGTGTTTGGCGACTTGCAACGCGCTGCAGGTGCTGCTGAGCGTCTCGGTGAGTTGTTGCCAAACCCTGGCCTGGATCGGCAAGCGCTGATGGAGAGACCTCAAGCGCCGGTTGACAAGCCCTTAACGCGTGTTGAGTTGGGTAATGCGCCTGTTGAAAATCCAACAGTGCACGAAGTCAGGCAGGCTCAGTTGCCTGCGCATGCTTCGACCCAAACGCCGGTTTTGGCTTTTTTGAGTGATGTCCATTTTGCCTATCCTTCAAGTCCAAATCATCCGGTCTTGCGTGGTGTCGATTTGGAAGTGCGCGCAGGCGAGACCGTGGCACTGGTGGGGCCTTCGGGTGCAGGCAAGAGCACCGTGTTTCAACTGCTTCTCGGACTTTACGCTTGCAACCAGGGTCGCGTCGGGCTTGGATCGCACGATGCTTATCGAGAGGCTCGCGTTTGTCGGGCTCGGATGGCGTGGGTGCCACAAGAGCCTGTTTTGTTTTCTGGAACGGCATTCGATAATATTCGATATGGTTTATTAAACGCTAGCGATGAGGCTGTAATTGCTGCTGCAAATATGGCGCATGCTGATGACTTTATTCGCGCCCTGCCGCAGGGCTATCAGAGTGAATTGGGCGAACGAGGCGTGCGCCTCTCAGGTGGGCAGCGCCAGCGTCTCGCACTGGCGCGTGCCATCGTGAGAAACCCCGATTTGCTTTTGCTCGATGAAGCAACTTCGGCATTGGATGCGGAATCCGAAGCCTTGGTCCAGGACACGCTCGATCGTTGGCTGCCAGGACGCAGCTCCTTGGTGATTGCGCATCGATTGGCTACCGTTCGGAAGGCCCATCGGATCGTGGTAATGGACGACGGTAAGGTGGTTGAAACCGGAACCCATGAGAGCTTACTTGCGCAAAACGGGCTATACGCCCGTCTTGCAAGGCTTCAGTTTCAGGCATAAGCGTCAAAGGCCTAGCCTGCACTCAACTGTGCAGCCAAGGACTTGCGTTGAGCATGGGCTTGCCAATAGCGATCCCGCAAAAGGCGCTTGTAAAGTTTGCCTGTGGGATGCCTGGGAAGCTCGGCTTCGAAGTCAATGCTTCGTGGGCATTTGATAGCAGAAAGTTTTGAGCGACAAAATTCGATCAGGGTTTCGGCAAGCTCAGGGCTTGCATGCTTGGGCTCACGCAATTGCACCACTGCTTTAACAGCCTCGCCAAATTCCTCATCAGGCACACCAAAGACTGCTACATCAAGGACTTCAGGATGAAGGATTAAGATGTTTTCCGCCTCTTGAGGATAGATGTTGACACCGCCTGAAATGATCATGAAAGCTTTTCGATCGGTCAAATAAAGATAATCATCATCGTCAAGATAACCGATGTCGCCAAGCGTACTCCATCCCGCCGGGTGGCGCGATTCGGCCGTCTTGCCCGGGTCGTCGAAATATTCAAAGCTTGGCCCATCGGCAAAGTAAACCGTCCCCGCCTCACCTTTGGGCATAAGCGTCCCGTCATCGCCAACAATCTTCACAACACCAAGCACCGCTTTGCCAACCGTTCCGGGATGTTGAAGCCATTCTTCGGAGTTCACCATGGTGAGGCCATTGCCTTCGGTACCCGCATAGTATTCGTAAAGAATCGGCCCCCACCAGTCGATCATCGCCTGCTTGACTGCGATCGGACAGGGCGCTGCGGCGTGGATCGCAACGTTTAAGCTGTCGAGTCGATGCTTTTTGCGGCTTGCTTCGGGCAATTTGAGCATACGCACAAACATGGTGGGCACAAGCTGTGTGTGTGTGATTTGATAGCGTTCTACATAAGAAAGGTATTGTTCCGCATCAAACTGTTCCATGATCACGCAAGTGCCGCCCAATCGCATCACCGTCATATTAAAGCGTAGCGGTGCTGCGTGATACAGCGGTGCAGGCGAGAGATAAATCGTTGATTCGTCCATGCGATACATTTTTTGTGACAAAGGGACGAGTGGTTTGACGGTGTCAATCGGCTCGCCAGTCAGCGGCACCCGAACACCCTTAGGCCTGCCTGTTGTGCCTGACGAGTAAAGCATGTCATAGCCCGAGCTTTCATCCTCAATAGGGTTTGTAGGCTCCATGGCCCACCGCGCTTCAAGGGCGTGAATCGTTGGCGCAATGTCGATGTCTTGCTCGATATCGAGCAGGTAAACACCCCGATCAGGCTGGATCTGATCCATGGCGGCCAGGCATGTTTGGAGCAGTGCTTTACTGCTGATCAAGACGCGTGCCTTACAGTTATTAACGATATAGCTGAGTTCATCGACGCCAAGCCTTGAACTGATCGCCGTGTAGTAAAGCCCGCTGCGTTGTGCGGCCCAGCAGATTTCAAAAAAGCGCGGATGATTTTCTAAAAACAAAGCGATGGCATCGCCTGCTTTGAGCCCCTGCTTGCGAAACCAGTGCGCAAGCTGATTCGAACGCTCCTCAAGCTCGCGGTAAGTGGTGACGCTTCCGCTTGAGGCCATGATGATTGCAGCCTTGTTCGGTGTTTGTTTTGCGTGACGCGATGGGTGCATTATTTGTCTCCCGGAACCTTTGTTTGATTGCCCGTTAACCAAAGGGCTCTTAGATCTAAAGGCTTATGGTAATGTGATCAGAGGCTCTTTGTTATCAACCTTCTTTATAACGTCCATCATGAAGATGCTCGACCCCCAAGCCCGCGCGTTGCTCGATCTCATCGAGAAAAATGGCATACCTCAGGTATGGCAACAAACACCGCTCGAGGCAAGGCAGTCCTACCGCGAACGTCGCTTCTTTTCGCAGGAAGACCCACCGGCCGATGTACAAGCGACGGCACTAAGCGCTCCCGGGCCCCATGGTCCGGTACCCTTGCGTGCCTTTCGACCCAAGGCTGCGCCTGCGGATGCAGCGTTGCCGGTGCTGGTTTACTTTCATGGTGGCGGTTGGGTTATCGGTGATCTCGATACACACGATGTTTTGTGTCGGCAACTCGCTCGTGAATCCCAGGCCATGGTGGTTTCGGTGGACTACCGCATGGCGCCTGAGTTTGAGTTTCCTGCCGCCGTCGACGACTGTTGGGCCGCTACCTGCTGGATTGCCGAGCATGGACAAAGCCTTGGCATGGATACCGCCAGACTGGCTGTGGGTGGCGATAGCGCAGGCGGTAATCTGGCTGCTGTCATCAGTCTGATGGCTCGCGATCACGCGCCCAATCCGAAAATTGCGTATCAGGTGCTGATTTATCCCGCCACTGAAATGGACGCTGCCACCGAGTCCATGCGCGTCAACGGCGAGGGATTTTTGCTCAGTAGCAAGTCGATGTTGTGGTTTATGAAACAGTACCTCGGGGATCGCTCAGGCACCTCCGAGACCAAAACGTGGCGCGCGTCGCCCTTGCTTGCTGCCTCGCATGCCTCATTGCCGCCCGCTTTAGTGTTAACCGCCGGCTTTGATCCCTTGCGGGACGAAGGAAGAATGTATGCCGATAAGCTCTCTGCCGACGGCACGCCAGCGCAATACATTTGCTTTGAACGCCAAATCCACGGCTTCATAACCATGTCGCGGGTGATCGACGAGGCCAAGACCGCGGTTTCATTGTGCGCTAGCTCGCTTCGACGCGCCTTCGATGCGGTCGGCCCGCAGAAAACTTAAGCCAGCGGCAGCGGGCAACAGGCTGCAGAAGGCAAGCGGCAGGCTGTAGCTGCCGCTTGTGCTCACGCCCAGGCCAAAGAGCACCGGACCGACCATGCCGCCAAAAAAAGTAATGAATTGGGTGCCGCCATTGGCCTGTGCGATTTGCCCAGGCGGTGCTCGATGGGCCAATTCGGCGAAATAAACCCCGTTCCAGGCAACAACGGTTGCAGCACAGGCCATGGCGCAGGCCATGAGACTGGCATTGCCGCTATGCAGTGTAAGCTGGCTAAGCCACAGCATGCACGCGGCCATGCTCAACCCCAGAAGGCCTAATAACAAGCCCGGTCGCACCCAGCGGTCTGAGACATAGCCCCAAAACACGCGACCCACCGTACTTACGACTTGTGAGCCTGCCAGTACGAGCGCAGCAAAGCTAATGCTTTGCTGCAATTCGAGATGAAAATAGGAGACGAGAAAGGTCACAAAGCAAATTTGCGTGCTTGAATAAGCAAACGAGCTCAAGCCTAAGCGCCGCAGGTGTTGATCGCCAAGGACCAATCGCAGCGGTCCCATCAGACTGTCGCGTAAAGCCCGACCTGTGTTTGATGCGTGCACATCAGGTTTGGGGCCTTCAAGGCGCCTGCGGCTTGGTTGGCTCAGGAGGGCCACTGCAAGACAAGGGATGAGCAAAAGAAGACTGCTTAACTGCCAGCTGAACCAGGCTAACAGTACCGAAAGCGACAAGCCTGCAAAGCCAACCCCAAGGGGTACGCCGGTTTGCTTGATGGAAAAGAAGAGCCCACGTCGATCTGCTGGCGTGTGGCGGGTGAGTATGTCGGCTGCGGCCGGGTTGGTACAGCCATAGCCCAGCCCCATGGCAATAGCGGCTGGGAGCACCAACCAAGCCAGATTCATCGAAAGCAGGCCAAGTCCCAGCGCGCTTGCAAGCATGGCCCACTGGGTCAGCCGCACTGCGCCGATGCGGCTGACATGATGACTCACGATTAAGCCGGTAAACATGGCGCTGCAATAAGCAAGCCCGGTAAACCAGCCAATGCGCTCGGCCGGTAAGCCAAGTGAGGGTGCTGCAATCGGCGCCAGTACCGCGGGTGCGTTAAGTGCGACCGTTGTTGCGACCTGGGCCGCCAAGGTCACCGAAAGTGCGATAAGGGCTTGACTCATATCCCATTGTCGCTGCCAAACTTGGGCCTGCCCAGTTGCAGCGGTCCGCAATTGGCATGCTTGCTGGCAAACTCTGCTTCTTATGTTTAAGCCATCGGACCATTTGCGTATTCTTGCCGGACCTTTTGCCCGCGAGCAAGTTCGAAGTCACGGACTGCATGCGGAGCAAATAAGAGCGATTGCAGGTGCCGCGGGCGGCCCCAAAGGCCTGATTCTCGGTCCGCTCGATCAGTATATTTTTGGCCATTGGCTCAAAGGCTCCAAGCAGTCGATTGACTTGATTGGCGCATCGATTGGCTGCTGGCGTCTTGCTGCGGCCTGTGCGCCCGATCCAGAAGACAAACTCAAGGCCTTTAGTAAGGCTTATATCGAGCAGGACTATCGCATCCCCGAAGGCCAGCGGCGGCCTGCACCGTCTGCAGTTAGTGCATCATTTGCCGAGGGCTTGGCAGCGTTTTTTGGCGGGCTGAGTCAGCAAGTGCTTGAGCATGTGAAATATAGGCTGCATGTGGTCACAGCGCTCGGCGGCCCGGTGCTAAAGCAGGCGGCAAGCGCTAAGGCATTCGATTTAAGTGTGGCCTTTGCAAGAGCCTGGCTTGCCAATGCTCGGTCGCGCCAAGCACTCGGCGCTTATCTCAAACGGGTGGTGTTCTCAGCGCCAGGACAGCGCGCTGTGGATGCATCGCAGCAAGTCAGTGCCCATGATCTTGATGCCGCCCTTTTTCTTTATGATTACCCGGCCAAGCAGGTGCTACTTGATCGCCACAACTGGTTGTCGGCCATTCAGGCCTCTTGTTCGATACCGATGGTGCTTGATCCTGTTTGGGATTTAGCAGGCGCACCTGAGGGTCCCTACTGGGATGGCGGACTGACCGACTATCATTTGCGTTTGAACTATGCTGCGCTCAAACCGGGTCTGGTGCTTTATCCCCACTTCATCGATCGGCTGATACCAGGTTGGCTCGACAAGCCTTGGCCCTGGAGGCATCGAGCCCATGAGGGCTTGGATAATTTAGTGCTCCTGTGTCCAAGCAAGGCCTGGGTTCAAGGCCTGCCCGATGGCAAGCTGCCCGATCGCCATGACTTTGTGCGTTTTGCACATGACCCGGTGGCGCGCATGCATCGCTGGCGTGTGGTGCTTGCTCAAGCGCAGTCCCTGGCACAGGCCTTTGACTGTTTTATCCGCGATCCGGCTTGTATCGCAATCGAACCACTATGAATGAGATAACGAACCGCTATGACGATTTGGCACAGTCCCCCTGATCTCGCATTTTTTCAGCGCATCCACGAGCACACCGCCGTAGCCCAGCTCGGTATCGAATTTATCGAAGCTGGTGACGACTTTCTTGTTGCACGCATGCCTCATGACGAGCGTACCCGGCAACCCTACGGACTGATTCATGGCGGGGCCAATGTGCTGCTTGCTGAAACCGTAGGCAGCGCTGCGGCGGCGCAAGTCGTCGACCGCAGTCGCTTTCGATGTGTGGGTTTGGAAATCAACGCAAATCATTTGCGTGCCGTGCGCAGCGGTTGGGTGCGTGCTTTCGCGCGCCCGCTGCATATGGGCAGAACCACCCAGGTTTGGGACATCAAAATCTATGATGATCAAGAGCGCTTGAGCTGTGTTTGCCGCTTTACGGTCGCTGTGGTGCCTGCTGAAGTTATCGAGGGAGCCAAGTCTTGAAAGCCATCGCCGAGGCGATTCTTATGCCTTGTTGGGGCCTGTTGTCGAGCCAGGCTAAGACATAAGCATGCCGATCAAAGCACCGGCACCTTTGAGTTTGCACAGCGATCGCTTGGTGCTTACACCAGGTCAAGCCTGCGACGCGATTGAAATCTATGAGTTGATGCTCAGTAACCACGCATACTTCAGCTACTGGAACCCGGTCATCGACCGCGCACAGCTAAGCGCTGAGTATGTCTTGCAACTGATTGAATCCGAAGGCCTTGCTTGGACGCGAGGTGAAAGCCTTCGCTTTTGGATTCGTTTGCGCGAGGCGCCTTCGAAGCTGATTGGGTGGGTGAAAATTGACGCCTTAACGGCGGGTGCCTTTTATTCCGGACGTGTTGGCTACGCAATCGCCGAGTCGCATCATCGCAAAGGTTATATGCAAGAGGCACTGGCTGCGGCCAAGCGCTGGCTTTTCACCTCGTCGATTAATTTACATCGTCTTCAGGCCTCTGTGCTCCCCGAAAACAAGGCGAGTCTTGCTGTGCTTAGGCATTGCGGTTTTGAAGACATCGGTTTGGCAGCTGCTTATCTTTGGGTCCGGGGAGCCTGGCGTGATCACCTGATCACCCAATGCATCAACAAGGACTGGCGTCATGTCTCGCGCTGAGGCGATCGAGCAACAAGCACCGAGCGATTGGCTCATTCGTGCTTATGCGCCGGAGGATCGAGAAAAGCTTGTTGCTCTGTGGGAGCTATGCGGTCTGGTCCGACCTTGGAACAATCCTTACCGCGATATCGAGCGGAAACAGGCAAACCGGCCGCAATGGCTGCGCGTTGTCGAAGTACAACGCAGTGCGAAGCGCTGGGAGCTTATCGGTTCAATCATGATTGGTTACGAAGGGCATCGCGGCTGGGTGAATTATCTTGCGGTACATCCGCGCTGGCAGGGCCGAGGCATTGGGCGTGCCCTCATGGCAGAGGCGGAAAGTCTGCTTTTAGCCGAAGCTTGTCCGAAGCTAAGCCTTTTGGTTCGTAGCGACAACGAGGCTGTACGCGCCTTCTACGAACGCTTAGGCTATCGTGTTGATCAAGCGCTTGCGATGGGAAAACGCCTCATACCCGACGACTGATCGTCAATGTCCATGTAACATGACATAGATGAGTGTTCATAAAACTAGGCGGTTTGATTTCTTCGCACGAGGCTGAGCCATGAAGCATGTTTATCCCTTTGCCGCCCTGGTCGGGCAGGACGACATGAAACAGGCTTTGTTGATCGCCGCCATTGATCCCTTGATTGGTGGCGTGTTGGTCTTTGGCGATCGCGGTACCGGTAAGTCAACCGCTGTGCGCTCACTCGCAGCGCTTTTGCCGCCGATGCAAGCGGTAAAGTCCTGCCCTTATCAATGCGATCCGCAGCAGCAATCAAGCGCTTGCCCTTACTGCAAGGGCTCGCGCAAGCGCCAGTCGATCACCGTAGCGGTCCCCGTGGTCGATCTACCCTTAGGGGCCACCGAAGACAGGGTCTTGGGCGCACTCGATTTGCAAAAAGCCTTGCGTGAAGGAGTTAAAGCCTTTGAGCCGGGCTTGCTTGCAAAAGCTCATCGCGGTTTTTTGTATGTGGATGAGGTCAATCTGCTTGAAGATCATCTGGTTGATTTATTGCTTGATGTTGCCGCATCGGGCGAAAACCTCATTGAACGAGAAGGGCTCAGCCTGAGGCACCCGGCGCGCTTTGTACTGGTTGGCAGTGGTAATCCTGAAGAGGGTGAGTTAAGGCCTCAATTATTAGATCGTTTCGGTTTATCGATCGATGTCAAAACGCCAATGGACTTGGAAACGCGGCTTGAGGTCTTAAAACGTCGCGATGCTTTTGATCAGGATCCTGTGGCTTTCTGCGCCCACTATGAATCCCAACAGCAGGCTTTGCAAGCTTTGATTGTGAAGGCAAGAGCTTCGCTCGCTTCAGTGGCGTTACCTGATGAGGTGATGCGTTACATCGCCCAGTTATGTATGAAGCTCGGTACCGATGGGCTGCGCGGCGAACTCGGCTTAATGCGTGCCGCACGTGTTTTGAGCGCTATGCGTGAGCACTCCGAGACGAGTATTCAAGACGTGATCGATGTCGCGCCAAGTGTTTTAAGTCACCGGCTTCGTCGCGACCCGCTTGAGGAAAGCGCAAGTGCAAGCGTGATTGCAAGAGCGCTTCGCGATATGGCAAATGCTTAGTGTGATGTTGCTTGGGCTTGTCTATTCCACCGCTCGGTGAGCGCATGAGCTGCGTTGTTCAACAAAAGTTTGAAGCATTGCTTGCTTCACCGCTTAGTCTTGCAGCCAATTTGCTTCTTGTCGATCCTTTGGGTCTGGGCGGGATTCATTGTAAAGCTAGGGTTTCGCCTTGGCGAAGCGGCTGGGTTAAGCCATTTCTAAGTCTTGCTGCCAGGCTCGGTCCGGTGATCGAGCTCGCATCCCACGCCGATGAGCAAAGCCTTCGCGGCGGCATCGACTGGGCGTCGAGTTTGCATCAGGGCAAAGCGTATGTTGAGCAAGGTGTCTTGGCACGTGTGAACAGCGGCCTATTGAAGATCGGGATGGCTGATCGGCTCAATCCGAGTTTGGCTGCCTTAATTGGGCAGGCGCTGGATCAGCGAGGCTTTGCCTGTTTGTTATTGGACGAAGCACTTGAAGATGAGCCAGGTGTACCGGTTTTTCTGTCTTGTCGACTCGCTTTTTGGATCGGTGAAATAAATTTACTGAATACAAAATTAGAACTACTTGGAGAGAATGATTTATTAGATGCTCGAAACATGCGAAATAGCATATCGATATCGCCTGCTGCTTTTCGCGTGCTTGGTGAGGCTGCGCTGGCCTTCGGCGTAGACGACTTAAGAGCGCCGCAGTTCGCTTTACGTGCTTATCGAGCCTTAAAGGCGCTCGCCTTGGTCATGCATCCAGTATCCAAACCAATGCACGATGAAGAAGCGCTGCTTGGAGCGCTTATTGCCCTAGTCTATGGCCCGCGCGCAAGACGGCTGCCACAGCCCTCCGAGGCGGAGCCGGCTCGAGAGGATGCTATGCAAAGTCCTCAGTCATCGCCCAAGCCCGACCGTGAATCGGCTGAGTCCGAAGGGGAGCCGGCCAAGGCCGAACGCGATCAGGCCAACGACGACCAGGGCCAAGAGGGCCTCTCGAGGCAGGAGTCAGTCAGGAAACAAAATGACCCGCCGGCTGAGGGTGATCGGGAGGAGGCTCCTCCCTTAAGCTTTGAGCAGGTGCTTGCAATAGCCGTTGGCGCTGCGCAGGCGCTATTGCCTGCAGGCCTGCTTGCCTCGAGTGCTCTGGCTGCTACAGCGATGGCCCGTTCGTCATCATCCATGGGGCGCTCAGGGAGTCGTTCAAATGCTGGGTTGCGTGGTCGCAGTCTTGGCGTGCGCGAAGGAACGCCTGGACCACGATCGCGTTTGCACGTGCTGGCTACCATTCGAGCCGCCGTGCCCTGGCAGCGCTTGCGAGCGCCTGTCTCAAACGGAGCGCTCTTGCGGATCGAGCGCTCTGATTTGAGGGTGCATCGTTATGAGCAACGCGATCAACTGACCACGGTTTTTGTTGTTGATGCTTCGGGGTCGGCGGCCTTATACCGTTTGGCTGAGGTAAAAGGCGCGGTTGAACTCTTGCTCGCACAATGCTATGTGCGACGTGACCAGGTCGCAGTCATCGCATTTCGCTTGGATCAGGCTCAGCTCTTGCTGCCACCGACCCGTTCGCTCACTCGGGCCAAGCGCCAACTTGCGGCATTGCCAGGCGGTGGCGGTACACCGCTGGCCAGTGCACTTGCACTGACGAGCAAGTTGATCACGAATTGGCGCCGACAAGGCCAGCGAATCCAGGCGATTATGCTCAGTGATGGCAAGGCCAATATCGATATAGAAGGTAAGCCTGGACGAGCTAAGGCCATGCACGATGCGCACCACCAGGCCAAGTTGTTGGCCAAGCTTGCCCTTACTGGATCAAGGCTTGTCTGGGTGGATACGGCGCCAAGGCCGTCAAGCGAGGCCCAATCGATGGCCCAGGCGATGCGGGCAAGCTATATGCTGCTACCTTATGCAAACGCCCAAGGCCTGGTCGCGCTGGCGAGTTAATCGTGCGAAGCGGCTGGCATTGGGAGCGCGAGGGGGCAGACTGGCCACTGCGAAGTACTAGCAGCTTTGTTGCGCTTGGCCATTTGCGCTGGCACATCCAACGATTAATGCCCTCTGAGGCTGAGTCGCCATCAAAACCTCCTCGTCGTATTGTTCTATTGCACGGAACGTTTTCGTCCACTCATAGCTTCCGTAAACTTGGCCCGTTACTTGCCCAAGGCCATGAGGTATTAATGCCCGATCTGCCTGGGCATGGCTGGACACAGGGGGCGCGCGCCTCGGATATGGCCATGCCCAATATGGCAAGACTGCTCGCAGTACTGATTGAATCGCTTGGCTTTTACCCTGCGGTCTTTGTGGGGCATTCGGCTGGGGCAGCACTTGCAATGCGCCTTGGCCTTACTTCCGGTAAGTTACTTGAGTCGGTGATAAGTCTTAATGGTGCTTTGCTGCCTTTGCCAGGACTTTTGGGCCATGTTTTTGCACCGGCAGCGCAAGTACTCGACTTTGTTCCTGGCCTGGCTCAATTCACAGCCTGGCGGTCGCGTCACAGTGACTGGGTCGACCGCTTGCTGGCAGGAACAGGATCCGTGCTCAGCCCGGACGATGTCTCATGGTATCGCCGATTGGCAAGCGATGCTCCGCATGTCCAAGCGGTCATGGATATGATGGCGCGTTGGGATTTAGCAGGCTTCGCACAGCTATTGCCCACATTCCGTGCGCCCATTGATTTGCTCGCTGCAAGTCGCGATGCAACCGTCCCGGCATCAGAGATCAAGCGGGCTGCGCTTTTGTTACCTCAAGCGCGCTGCCAGGTCTTGCGTGATTTGGGTCACTTAGCGCACGAAGAGGCCCCTCAAACCGTTGCAGCGTCGATTTTGGAGTCTTTGAATCGACATTAGACGTTTCAAAATGTCTAAAACGATTTACACTGAGGCATGGCCACCCATGTTTCAGCCCCTTTGCTAAGCGAGCTCCCCACCGCGAAGTCGACGCTAGCGCCGCATGTTGTGGTGATTGGTTCGGGCTTTGGCGGGCTGGCAGCTGCGATTCGCTTTCGCTCAAAGGGCTACCGGGTGACAGTGCTTGAAAAACTCTCAGAGCCTGGTGGCCGCGCTTTTGTTTTTCGGCAAGATGGTTTTACGTTCGATGCCGGCCCCACCATTGTTACGGCCCCATTCTTGCTCGAAGAACTCTGGGCCTTATGTGGGCGGCGAATGAGCGACGACGTCGAACTGGTGCCCATGCATCCTTATTATCGGATTCGCTTTGCCGATGGTTCTCATTTCGATTACAGCGGCGATCCTCAAGCGAGGCGTGCGGAAGTGGCGCGCTTTTGTCCGGCTGACGTTCCAGGCTATGAGCGCTTCATGCAGAAGGCTGAGGCCTGTTATCGGCTGGGCTTTGAGGAATTGGGCAGCGTCGCGTTTGAAAGCTTATGGGACTTGATGGCTGCGATTCCCAATATGGTGAGAATGCGAGCGTGGCGGTCGATTTACGCCATGGTCTGTGAGCACTTAAGCGATCCGAAGTTACGCGTGGTCATGAGCTTTCATCCGCTGTTGATCGGCGGCAATCCTTTATCGGTGACTAGTGCATATAGCTTAATTGCGAGTTTAGAGCGCCGTTACGGTGTGCACTTTGCCATGGGTGGAACGGGCGCACTGATTAGAGGCATGGTCAAATTATTAGATCAGTTGGGCGTAGCGGTGCTTTGCGGTCATGAAGTCAGCCGAATTCTTGTTTCGCAGTCGCGCGCAAACGGTGTCGAGCTAAATGATGGTCGCAAGATCATGGCCGATATGATTGTTTCTAATGCTGACACCGCTGCGACTTATAAGCATTTAATTGCACCGGAGCATCGGCCCCATTGGACCGATCGTCGTATTGATCGCGGCAAGTACTCGATGAGCTTATTCGTTTGGTACTTCGGCACCAAACGGCGCTATGACGATGTGCCCCATCATATGTTGATTCTTGGGCCACGCTACGAGGCTTTGCTTCGAGATATTTTTCATAAGCATCATTTGGCCAAGGATTTCAGCCTCTACCTTCATCGACCGACTGCGACCGACCCGCAGCTTGCACCACCAGGCTGTGATAGTTTTTATGCGCTTTCTCCGGTGCCTCATCTTGATAGTGGGACCGATTGGGAGCGTCACGCCGAGTCCTATCGGCAGGCGGTTGAATCCGTCCTTGAGCAAAGCGTGCTACCGGGCCTAAGACAAGAGGTGGTGAGCTCAAAAATTGTGACACCACTTTATTTTCAGCGTGAACTGAATTCGCTCAAGGGCGCTGCCTTCGGGCTCGAACCCATCCTCTTGCAAAGCGCCTGGTTCCGTCCTCACAATCGTTCGGAAGACGTCAAAGATCTGTACTTTGTCGGTGCAGGAACGCATCCTGGCGCGGGTATTCCAGGTGTTTTGTCCTCAGCCAAAGCGCTCGATTCAATCATTCCTCAAGCCAAATCATGGGCCCGCGCATGAGTATGGATCAAGACCTCCGCGACTGTCAGCGCTTGATGCGCGGGGGCTCAAAATCATTTTTTGCTGCGTCTCGCGTTTTACCAAGACCAATGCGCCAGTCGGCGATGGCTCTTTATGCCTTTTGCAGGGTTGCCGACGATGCCATTGATCTGATTTCTGAAAACGATAAGCATGTCGGCAAGCTGCAATCAGAAGCGATCCAGTTATTGAATCAACGACTCGATCGCATTTATCGGTCCCAGCCGATGGATCATCCTGCCGATCGAGCCTTTTCAAGGCTTGTCCATGAGCAAGCGCTGCCCAAGTCCCTGCCTTTGCTACTTTTTGAGGGTTTTGACTGGGACGCTTCGTCAAAGCGTTACGAGACGATTGAAGCGCTTGAGGCTTACGCGGTGCGCGTGGCTGGAAGCGTGGGCGTGATGATGGCCTTCTTGATGGGTGTGCGACACCCCATGGTCTTGGCAAGCGCCTGTGAAATGGGCATGGCGATGCAACTCACCAATATCGCACGCGATGTGGGCGAAGATGCGCGCGCGGGTCGTCTCTATCTGCCTCAGGCCTGGATGCGTGAAGCGGGCATCGATCCACAAACTTGGCTTGCCACGCCAAGCTATAGCACTGCGCTTGCCAATGTGGTCAAACGCCTGCTTAAGCATGCCGATCGACTTTATGACGATGCCGAACTAGCCACGGCTCACTTACCTTGGCGCTGCCGCCCTGCCATTGTGGCGGCCTCTAGGGTTTATGCCGAAATCGGTCGCGAGCTCGAGCGCCGTTCGTTTGACTCGGTAAACCAACGCACCGTAGTCGCTTCGAGTAAAAAGTGGCAGCTCGTCTTTTACGCGCTCACACAGGGCCTCAAACCTAGTCATCGATCGCTATCAACCCAGCGAGCTGAGCTGACAGGCTTGCGACAAGCGGTCCGACCCGTCATCGAACATTTGTTGCGTAGCGGCGATGCCGATTGGGAAGCGACAAAGCCGAGGAAGGCAAGCGGTATCGAAAGACTTGCTGTGGTCTTTGAGCGACTCGATACGCTTGACCGTGAGCAGCGCGCCAAGCAGCATCCGGGATTTCGTACGATAACTTAAGCCTGCCGTGGCATCCGCCATGGTAATAGGCTTTGTACCCAGGGGCTTGCGAAGCGGCGCGCATCGAGCGTTTCGTGCATCGCGACAACATCGTGACCAAGCATGGTCGCGCGGATCACTGATCGAGCATAAAAAGGCGTATCTTCGAGCGATTCTTCAAGTCTTGTTGCTTTTTCACCTTCTCTAAAGCTGTGCCGATGGATACCCCAGGCTGTTCTTCCCAGCGACTGCCGCACACCGGGCGAAAACGCCTCGGGCTTTTCCCCGCTGGCAAAACGTAAAGCAAGTATGTTGGAACTTTGCGGCTCCATGCCAGGGCTTCGTACGTCGTAAAGTACAGCGGTACTGTGATCAGGCAAGTGAGCTCGTGACCAATCCCAGTCACTAAAGCCCTGGTTGATGGGTTCATCACCCTCGTTAGCGTCCACATAGGCCCAACCTTCCCACTGAAGCGCTGGACGCTCAAAGCGGACCTTGATGCGTGCGCGCGGCTGCAAGGGTCCCCAGCGGTGTGATGCGTCGGCCGTGAGCGAGAAGACATCGGACTGCCATGCCTTACCCATATGATCAAAAACCTCGCCCTGCAGCCGGCGAGGAATTGGATTTGCAATCTCATCGATCTTCCAGACTAAGCCTTCATCGTTACAGCTTAAGGAACTTGGACCGATCTGAAAATGATATTGGTCGCGATGACAGACTGCGTGGCTGCGCTCTGTCATCGACCAACGAGAAAGCGCACCATAAAGGGCAACATTCAATGCGCAGTGGGCCATCGGATTGCTTGTGCCACGGCGTCTCGCCCAAGCATAGTATGGCGAGAAAACGCTGCCTACGAAGGCGATGAGCGTGATCCCGTATCGCTGATCGTCGCTGAGCGCATCTAGGTACCACCAGAGGTAGCCACCGGGTGGAACCGCCTGGTCAAAGCGTGGTCTACCGTCAGTGCCTCGGCCGCCAAAACCCCTGACATCGCTGCCATCGGAACCCCGGGGCCTGGGTGAACCGATCCACCTGCCAGATACAGCCCCTTCATCGGACTTCGCGCCTGTTCTCGTGCAAAGGTCGCCATCCAGCCATTGGCTGCCGGACCATACAAGGCGCCGCCCGAACCCGGGAAGTGAGCTGCGAAGGCTCTCGGTGTCGTGACCAGACATTGCTTGGGCTCGAATGCCAGCTTCAAGCCCCGTTGTTCCAACATGTGAAGCATTTGCTGTTGACATACGCTTATCTCCTGTGCCGAGCTTGCGACTGATTCACCTACATCTTTAAACGAGCCCGGCGCATTAATGAGCAAGAGCATGGGTTCTGCCTGGTCCTTGCCCTGCGCTTGAGATGGCTCTGTACGTTCGGGCGCACAAAGATAAACCGTGGGTTGCCGCGGTAGTCGATGGCGTTTGAAAATGTCATTAAATTCTGATTCATAATCTGATTGAAAAAAGACATTGTGTTGGGATAAATCAAAGCCACTCGCTTTCGCTTTAAGGCACCAGGTTAGCGCCGATAGGCTCATCGGAGCTCGATCTGCTTTTTGGAAATGTTTGGCCAAGGATTCACCCAGTAATGCTCGGCCCAAGGCACGCACATCGCCATTAAAGATCAGTTGATCCGTGGCAAGTATGTCGCCGTCTGCAAGCTCGATCGCCTTGACTTGATGCTGTGCGGTGCGGATTCGCTTGACAGGCGTATTGCAGCGGATCTCAACGCCAAGATCTTGAGCGCACTTGGCCAGCGCTTGTGCGAGCGCTGGCATCCCGCCGTGAATGGCCCAGACACCTTGCATTTCAACATGGGCAATCAGCACAAGGGTTGCAGGTGCTTGCCATGGCGATGTACCGCAGTAAGTAGCATAACGTCCAAATAATTGATGCAATCGTGGGTCTGGAAAGTGATGTCCAAGCCGTGACCACAATGTTTTGAATGGCCCGAGCCCGGTCAATGCGATTAATCCTTTGGCGCCAAGTCGATGCATCATCGACCAAAGATCGGGTCGCTGTGAGCGAATAAATGGGTCGATCAGCCGATCATGAATAAGCTTGGCTTCGACACAAAACCCTTCAAAGGCGCGGGCCTGCTCGGGGCCCGAAAAGGCAGCAATGGCATCAAGGCTTTGTTTAGGATCGGCAAGCAAGTCTAAGCGCTCGTGCTCGGACCAGGCATGACGAGCTAGAATCGATAGCGGTTGTAAGCTCAGGACGCGCTCAATTGATGTGCCAGCAGCGTCAAAAAGTGCGTCGAACACCCAGCGCATCGTGAATACCGTAGGTCCGCATGGGACTTGTACGCCGTCGACATCAAAAGCGCGCATCTTGCCGCCTACCGATTCATGTTGCTCTAGGATTTGTACCGAATGGCCCTTTGACGCCAAGCTGATGGCTGCTGCCAGCCCGCCCACGCCTGCGCCAATGATCCGGATAGGTAAGTCGCTCGTCGAGGATGCTCCGCTCATGCTGAGGTGGCAGGCTCGCTGCGATCGGCTGTGGTCTGTGGCTGTGTTGCGGATTGTGCAGGCCTAGCAGGCTCCAGATTCAGTGTTCTGCCTTGCCAGCTTCCAAAGGAGGCAAGCGGTTTAAAGCGTACAAACATGTCTTCGCTAAAAAAGTGGCCCATGCCGGCTGCTTTGATAGCAGCTAAATGCGCACCCGTTCGAGCGTAAGCATCCATGGCTGCATCCGATTGCCAAACGCTAAAGGTAGCCTGCCTTAGCAGGGGGGCTTCACCGAGTCCGATGGCGAGCATGCAGCCAGGGTGGTCTGCAAGCGAGCTTTGCGCAGCGGGTGCCTTCGACCAAAATGCTGCCGCTTTGCTGATCCGTATGGATGCGCGTGTGAGCGCTGCAATCGGTTCGTTAGGCCTTGCCTCGGTGTGCTGTCTGCTCTGGTTCGTGTTGGTCTGGCTTTCCAGCCCAAAAGGCCTTTGGCCAGACCAACTTCCGCGTGCTCGCAAGGGGCTTGCGATCAAGCCGAAACACTCACTTGCGCTTTGCTTATAGCGCATAGCCAAGGGGTGGCTGTGCCAAAAGTCAAAGGCTTGTGAGCTGTCATCAAAGACAAGGAACAGTCCCTGAATGCTCAGGCTTGGCTTTAGTCCAAAGCCTCCGTTTTCTCCGCTTCCGAGTTGCTTGGCAAAGCGAAGGCCATGGCAGTGCCGCAAAGGTAGTGTTCCCAGAACAAATCGAGCATAACCCCAAAGCCTTTGGCTTGCTTTGATATCAGCGAGCAGCAACAACGCGGTAGCCGCTTGTTCGTTGACTGTTACGGCCGCGTCTTGATTTGTCCAGGTCTTATCGTAAGGAAAACTTGACATAAAGCATTGTCAGTGTTTCAGTACAGCCATGTCAACGCGATTCCCACCATTGGAGGCCTTACATGGATACCGTAAGACGAATTGAGTGGGTTCTGGCCGAGGCACTTGCCGAAGTCGATCATCCCGGTGCCCCACGAAGCCTGGCTGCAGCGCTAAAACACGCTGTATTTCCAGGGGGGGCAAGAATACGCCCCCGCTTATGTTTGGCGGTTGCAATGGCCTGCGGCGATGACTGTGCGCCCTTGAGTAATGCCACGGCTGCCGCCATCGAATTGATGCATTGTGCTTCGTTGGTTCATGATGATTTGCCCTGCTTTGATAATGCCGATATGCGGCGCGGGCAGCCCTCGGTGCACAAAGCCTTTGGCGAACGATTGGCCGTGTTAGCGGGCGATGCGCTTATCGTTCTCGCTTATCAAACACTGAGCGCTGATATTCATCATCGCCCTGAGCGCGCTAGGCCCTTGCTGCGTGGTCTATCGCAAGCAGTCGGTATGCCGGCTGGCATCGTTGCAGGGCAGGCTTGGGAAAGCGAGTCGATCGTCGACTTGCGGCAATATCAGCGTGCAAAAACAGGTGCTTTGTTTGCAGCTGCGACTTCGCTCGGTGCTGCCTCGGCTGGGCAGTCGCCTGAAGACTGGGAGGCATTGGGCAACTGGCTTGGCGAGGCCTATCAAGTCGCCGACGATATTCGCGATGTAGCTGCCGATGCAGCCGAGCTCGGCAAACCAACCGGTCAGGACATTTGCCACGGCAGGCCCAGCGCGGTAAGCACCTTGGGGCTAAGCGGGGCGCTTGAGCGCTTCAGTGAATTAATGGCTCAGGCACTTGGGAGTATTCCAGATTGCCGTGGCGAAAAAGCCCTCAGGTCGCTTCTGCGTGCTGAGTCGCAGCGGCTGATTCCCAGTCATATGCTCAGTAAGCCTCAAGCGAGCAAGCAGTCAGGCGCCCAGCGCGAGCTGCTTTCGCGTTCGCTATAGATCGACCGACCATCAGCGAAGAAGCCAAGCGTGAGTGCTGCGCCTGAGCATTTGAAGCCGCTTCCGGATCCGCCGGCTCTAGCCGCGGAGCATGGGCTTTTGACCCTGATCAAGGCGCGTTTTCTACGCTGGCGCGATGGCATGCTGCTTCAGCGGCGATTTCAGCAATGGGCTTTGTCGTTTCCGCTCACCCGCCCGATTGCCAGGCGCTATGCAGTAAGGCTCTTTGATCTTTGCGCGGGCTTTATTTACTCGCAGGTCTTGCTCGCGGCTGTTCGACTCGATTTATTTGAGATGCTCAGCGAAGGGCCGCTCAGTCTGGCTGACATGGCCAAGCGTTTGCGCATGCGCACCGATGCGCTTGAGCGGCTCTTGCAAGCGGCTGTTGCCCTTGATTTGCTTGAGCAGCGCAGCGCGCATGCAGGTGTCGAGACGACCTATGGCCTGGGCATGCTTGGTGCTTCGGTGCTCACAAGCCCGGGGGTGAGGGCCATGATTCAACATCATGCGCTCTTTTATCACGATATGGCAGATCCTGTTGCGCTACTTCGAGGTCGCGGGTCTGATCGGGCGATGGCCTCGTACTGGGCCTATGCGACAAGTCAAGCCCCGCGCGAGCTTCACGATGTAGCTGTTGGCGAGTATTCGGCCCTCATGGCGGCTTCGCAGCCTATGGTTGCCGATGAAATTCTTGCTTGCTATAACTTCTCAAAACATAAGCATCTGCTCGATATCGGCGGCGGCGAAGGTGTATTTCTCTCAGAGGTAGGCGCTCGGCATCCCAAGCTAAGGCTCACCTTGATGGACCTGCCAGCAGTCGCCAAGCGCGCCGCCCAGCGCTTTGAGCGTTTGGGTCTTGGCGCAAGAGCAGATTGTATTGGAGGCAGTTTTTTAAGCGATCCCATTCCACAAGGCGCCGATTTGGTGAGTTTGGTTCGCGTTGCCCATGACCATGATGATGAATTTGTGATGCAGCTTTTCCGCCGGATCCGTCAGGTGATGGCTCCTGGTGCAAAGCTGCTGTTAGCTGAGCCGATGGCTCAAACCAAAGGTGCTATGCCGGTTGCTGATGCTTATTTCGCTATGTACTTGTGGGCGATGGGTAGTGGTCGGTCACGACGGGCTGATGAATTAATGACGATGTTAAACGATGCGGGTTTTAGAACGACAAGGCTCTTGCGACAGGCCATGCCGTTACAGGTTCGCGTGATTCTTGCCGAGGCCTAACCGTTCGGCGCCGACGAGTGGTGGTTGATTGTCGTGGACGAAGCCAATAATCAGGTGTATAAGTGTCAAACAAACTAGACATATGCAAATGACAACCCCAAAAGACATAAGGCTGCAAGTACTGACCAGGAAGTACCTGGTGCTGAGCTGCTTCGTCGGTACTAAGCAAGTCCATGGCGCAGCGAGGTTTTCTAAGCATGCCTAGCCTGCAAACCCTAGCCGTTGTTATGGAAAAGCCTCAATGCCTTCGCTTAGACCGCGTTGGCTTGTCGGTGCCTGGCGAACAGGATTTGCTTGTCGAAATCGGCGCAAGCGGCATCAGTACGGGTACTGAAAAACTGCTTTGGACCGGTCGTATGCCCCATTTCCCCGGTATGGGCTACCCCTTGATTCCCGGCTATGAGTCGGTAGGCCGCGTGCTCGAGGCAGGTCGCAACTCATCTCGGCGAGCCGGTGACTTTGTCTTTGTACCGGGTGCTCGCTGCTACCCGGAAGTGAGAAGTTTATTTGGCGGAGCGGCAAAGACGGTTGTCGTACCTTCACACCGAGCATTAGCCATGGACCAGCAACTTGGAGAGCGGGCCGTTTTACTTGCCCTCGCCGCAACGGCTCATCACGCCATGAACTTACCGCATCTGGAGGCGCCCGATTTGATCGTGGGCCATGGGGTGCTTGGACGTCTGCTTGCGCGTCTTTGTATGTTGCGCGGCGGGCCGCCGCCCACCGTCTGGGAGCGCGATCCACTTCGTCGCCCAGCCCAGTCAAACCCACAGGATTTAGCCCAAGGGCCGCAGCAATCGGCTCCCGTCGCGGTGTTCTCCGAAGCATTACCCGAAGTTCCAAACTCACTTGCTGCCAAGCTCTCCTCCTCGATATCGGCAGCAAGAAGCCCAGTGGATTATCCGGTGGTGCAACCTGAAGACGACCCGCGGCGGGATTACCGATGCATTGTCGATGCTTCGGGCGACGCATCGCATCTTGATCAGTTGATCGCCCGGATTGCACCAGGCGGACAGCTTGTGCTTGCCGGCTTTTATGCTGACCTACTCCATTTCTCTTTTGCGCCAGCCTTCATGCGTGAACTGAGTATCCGGGTTGCCGCTGAATGGAAAGAGCAAGACCTTCATGCCGTTAAGCGCTTCGTGGAATCAGGGCAGCTAAGCCTTGATGGTTTGATCACGCATCGCATGCCCGCCCAAGAAGCAAATCGCGCCTACGAAACCGCCTTTACCGATCCGAGCTGCCTGAAAATGGTGCTTGACTGGAGTTCATGTCAATGAAAGTAGATGACGCTCATTTCGAGCCCGCTCCACCATCGGCTACACAAATTATCGCTATTTATGGCAAAGGCGGGATTGGTAAGAGCTTCACGCTTGCCAACCTGTCGACCATGATGGCGCAGATGGGTAAACGTGTCCTGCTCATTGGTTGTGATCCAAAAAGTGATACGACTTCGCTGCTCTTTGGCGGGAAAGCCTGCCCAACGATCATTGAGACTTCGTCGGCAAAAAAGCAAGCCGGCGAAGTGCTAAGGATTGAAGACATCTGCTTTAAGCGTGATGGTGTTTTTGCGATGGAACTTGGAGGTCCTGAAGTCGGTCGTGGCTGCGGAGGTCGCGGCATCATTCATGGTTTTGAAACGATCGAAAAATTGGGATTTCACGACTGGGGCTTCGATTACGTCTTGCTTGATTTTCTGGGCGATGTCGTTTGCGGTGGATTCGGTCTGCCGATTGCTCGTGATCTTTGTCAAAAAGTCATTGTCGTTGGTTCCAACGACTTGCAATCGCTTTATGTTGCAAACAATGTTTGCTCAGCAGTGGAGTATTTCCGAAAACTCGGAGGTAATGTCGGTGTTGCTGGTCTAGTGATCAACAAAGATGATGGCACTGGGGAGTCGCAGGCATTTGCGCAAGCGGTCGGTATTCCTGTGCTTGCTGCCATACCGGCAGACGATGATATTCGACGCAAGAGTGCGAATTACGAAATTATTGGAACGAAGCATTCGCCATGGGGAAGTCTATTTGCAGGGCTTGCACAGGCAGTGGCTGACGCGCCACCGCTGCGGCCTAAACCGCTGGCCCAGGATCAATTGCTTGGTCTCTTTAAGGGGCAGGAGGCGGCCGGTGCGCCCTTACAGCCAGCTTCGCAAGAAGACATGATGGGGCGCCCGATCGTGGCCCGCAAGTCGCTTGAAGTGGTCTACGACAAGGCCTAGGTAAGCAAACATGAGCACTTGTTCCCGCGTCATCCCCATTGCAAAGGCTGCACTTGCAGCAGCTGATGATCAGAGTATGGCGGTGAAAGCTGCACCAGGCAAAGCTAGTGAATCTGTCGTTCATTCGAGCTTTGGCATGCCCGATACCGCTGTCGTTCGGCACGAGAAATTAGATCGGTTAACGAAAGACTACCCCCGTGGTCCTCACGATCAGCCACAAAGCATGTGTCCGGCTTTTGGCTCGCTTCGGGTGGGTCTGAGAATGCGGCGCACGGCTACGATTCTTTCAGGTTCGGCTTGCTGTGTTTATGGCCTCACCTTCACCTCGCATTTTTATGGTGCAAGGCGTAGCGTGGGCTATGTACCCTTTAATTCTGAGACCTTGGTGACAGGCAAGCTCTTTGAGGATATAAGGCAAGCGGTTGACGATCTTGCTGATCCTGCGCTCTACGATACGATTATTGTAACGAATCTTTGTGTCCCGTCGGCCTCAGGCGTGCCGCTTCAGTTGCTGCCAAAATCGATTCGTGGCGTGAGAATCATTGGTATTGACGTGCCGGGCTTTGGCGTGCCCACACATGCCGAAGCCAAAGACGTCTTGGCTGCAGCCATGCTCCGTTACGCAAGAGCAGAGGCCGAAAGCGGGCCGGTCGCTGCCCCGCTGCAAGGACGAAACCCTCGCCCCACCGTCACGCTTTTAGGTGAAGTCTTTCCTGCCGATCCGGTTGGTATAGGGCGCTTGCTTGAGCCGATGGGCCTGGCGGTTGGACCAAGCGTCCCAACGCGCGAATGGCGCGAATTATATAGCGCTCTAGATGCTGCAGCTGTTGCTGCCGTTCATCCGTTCTATACCGCGAGCACGCGCGAATTCGAGGCTGCCGGACGACAAGTGATCGGCTCTGCACCCGTTGGTTATGAGGGCACTGCCGCCTGGCTTGAGTCGATTGGTAAAGCGTGCTCGGTGCCCAGCGCACTGATTGCTGCAGCCAAGGATGCTGCGCTTCCAGCAATCAAAGAGGCTTTAAAGAATCATCGCATCAACGCAAGAATCACCCTGTCTGGGTACGAAGGATCCGAGCTGCTTGTAGGCAGGCTCTTAGTTGAAGCAGGGGCACAACTTCACTATGTAGGAACGGCTTGTCCAAAGACTGCCCACAATCGTCATGATGCCGAATGGCTTCAGGCCAAGGGCGTGCAGGTTCAATTTCGCGCTTCGCTTGAGCAAGACCTTGAAGCCATGCATCACTTCAAGCCCGATCTTGCGATCGGAACCACGCCTGTCGTGCAAAAGGCGAAGGAAATCGCCTTGCCTGCGCTCTATTTTACAAACCTTATCTCAGCGCGTCCGCTGATGGGACTGGCCGGTACAAGCTCTTTGGCCACCACGGTTGCGACCGCAGTCAAGGGACAAGCGCGCTTTAAGCGCATGCTTGGCTTTTTTAGTCCCAATCAAGCTACCGAGGTGAGTTCATGCTCGTAATCGATCACGATCGGGCAGGGGGCTACTGGGGGGCAGTCTATGCCTTTACCGCGGTCAAGGGCTTGCAGGTCATTATCGACGGGCCCGTGGGCTGCGAAAACCTGCCTGTGACTTCCGTACTTCACTACACCGATGCCCTGCCACCCCATGAATTACCGATTGTGGTTACAGGCCTTGCAGAGGAAGAGCTGGGTCAGCATGGCACCGAAGGTGCGATGAAGCGAGCCCATGCAAGCCTCGATCCTACAAAGCCTGCGGTGGTTGTGACAGGTTCAATCGCCGAGATGATTGGCGGCGGTGTTACCCCAGAAGGCAGTGGCATTAAGCGCTTCTTGCCACGCACGATTGATGAGGATCAATGGCAAAGTGCCGATCGTGCCTTGATGTGGCTCTGGAGCGAATACGGGTCAAAGAAGCTTCCCAAGCTTAAGCCCCGTTCTGAAGGCGAAAAGCCCAAGGTCAACATCATCGGACCGATGTATGGCAGCTTCAATATGCCCTCTGATCTGGCTGAGATTCGCCGCTTGGTTGAAGCCATGGGTTGCGACATCAACCTAATTTTCCCCTTAGATACAGAACTCAAGCAAATACCTAAGCTCGCCCAAGCCGAAGTCAATATTTGCATGTACCGGGAATACGGCCGCATGCTTTGTGAGGCCCTTGAGCGTCCCTATTTGCAAGCGCCCATTGGTTTGCATAGCACCACCGAATTTTTAAGAACGCTTGGGGAACTTATTGGCATCGATCCCGAGCCATTTATCGAGCGTGAAAAGCAGAGCACGCTAAAACCGATCTGGGATTTATGGCGATCCGTCACCCAGGACTTTTTTGCAAGCGCCTCATTTGCGGTTGTTGCTAATGAGACCTACACGCGGGGACTAAAGCTCTTTCTTGAGGAAGATCTTGGCTTACCCTGTCAATTCGCGGTGCCGCGCAGAGCAGGTGAAAAGACAGCCAACGATGAAGTCCGTCAACTGATCAAGACCAAGACGCCGCTTGTTTTATTCGGAAGCTACAACGAACGCATGTATTTGGCTGAATGCGGCAAGCGTGCTGCGTATATTCCTGCCTCTTTTCCTGGTGCAATTATTCGACGCCACACCGGCACGCCCTTTATGGGCTACTCGGGTGCCTGCTATGTCGTTCAGGAAGTTTGCAACGCCTTATTTGATGCGCTTTTTCATATTCTGCCGATCGCGACAGAACTGGATCAGCATGATCCAACGCCAGCTAGAAGGCAGCTGCCCTGGGCCGCAGAGGCAGAACAATTATTAGAACGAAGTATAAGTCAACTCCCCTTCCTGATTCGAATCTCAGCGGCAAAGCGTTTACGCGATCAGGCCGAGCAGCGTGCTCAGGCACAAGCAGCTGAGCGCGTTGAGTATGGGGTGTTGCTTGAATTGCTCTGCGATGAGGGCTTGCAAGGGGCTGAATTGCAAGGCGTAAGCAAGCATCTAGAGCACTCCGAGACGCGTGAGCGGCTCGGTTCGTGCGTCGATCCGCAGCAAGGGGTTGACGTGTCCGGCCGCGTCTTGCACGCGCGGTAACCGCCGAAAGGCATTGTTGGAGGAAATGCACTCATGAGCAGAACCAACATATCCGGTCTGACCGATGAGGAATGCCAGGAGTTCCATGGCTACTACATGCAAGGCTGGGCGCTGCACACCGTGGTTGCGGTCATAGCGCACATTCTTGTTTGGATGTGGCGTCCCTGGTTTACCCCTTAAGAGGAATCTGGCCATGACATACGGTACTAGACAAGCTTTGCTCGAGCCCGCCGAATCATCAAGGGGTTTCGATCTGATTTTTATCATTGGATTTATCGTGATTCTTTCGATAGCGCTGATGGGAAAACTGGTTGCCTGGGATTGGCGAACCTGGTTTCCGGGAGCTGAGGGTCAAGGTTCACTGATCCCTAGCGTTCGGGCGGCGGTCTATACCTTTATGTCGCATCTCAGTTGACTTTTTGGAGGGATTAAACATGTGGCGATATTGGCGACTAATCGATCCGCGCAAAGCGATCGTGGCGACAGGCATCTGGATGGCTGCCCTGGCGTTCATGATCCATCTGGTCGTTCTAAGCAGCGACCGGTACCAGTGGATCGACACCAAGCCGCTGCCTGCCAAGGCAGCAGCTGCAGCACCGGCGAAGTAAGTTGCGCCGGCTTCGGCGGCTAGGTCCCGGCTTTAATGGCGGGGCCTAGTGCGTCGATTGATTCGTGATCGTTGAATTTGGGGTGCCTCTGCAATCGTAAGGTAATACGAAAAGCAGAACGATATGAAGTGCGCATCGATATTCATCGATTGAGGTTTTGGAGAGCGATATTGTGATCGCAGGTGGTGAGGCGATAAGGAGGCCCAGCCATGAGCATGCTCAGTTTTGAGAAAAAGTATCGGGTACGCGGCGGCACCCTGCTAGGGGGTGATCTATTTGATTTCTGGGTAGGTCCCTTTTATGTCGGTTTTTTCGGCGTGCTTACGGTATTTTTTACCTTTGTCGGCACAGCGATGATTCTCTATGGGACCTCGCTCACCAACACTTGGAATATTTGGCAAATCAACATTGCCCCGCCCGATCTTAAGTACGGGCTAGGCCTTGCACCGCTTAAAGAAGGCGGGATTTGGCAGGTTGTCACCGTGTGTGCGCTCGGCGCGTTTGGTTCATGGGCCTTGCGTGAAGTTGAGATCGCGCGAAAGCTCGGCATGGGTTTGCATGTGCCATTTGCGTTTTCAGTGGCGATCTTTGCTTACTTCACTTTGGTGGTGATACGGCCCGTCTTACTCGGCGCATGGGGACATGGTTTTCCCTACGGCATCATTAGCCACCTCGACTGGGTATCAAACGTGGGCTATCAGTACTTGCATTTCCACTACAACCCTGCCCATATGATCGCGGTTAGCCTGTTTTTCACCACCACCTTCGCCCTGGCATTGCACGGTGCGCTGGTGCTCTCGGCGACCAACCCGATGAAAGGTGAACCGGTCAAAACCGCCGAGCACGAGAACAGCTTCTTCAGAGATACCTTAGGTTATTCAATCGGCACCTTGGGGATTCACAGGCTTGGCTTATTCCTTGCGATCTCTGCGGTGTTCTTTAGCGCGGTTTGTATTGTGATCAGTGGCCCATTCTGGACACGTGGATGGCCTGAGTGGTGGAACTGGTGGCTGCGGCTACCGATCTGGTCTTAAGGCGGAGCGGCATCATGATCGAATATCAAAACCTCTTCACCCGGGTGCAATTGCGCACCAACTCACATGGTCCCGCTCATACCGGTCTGCCTCTCCCACGGGGTGACTTTGAGCGCTTAGGCGAGCCTTGGTACTTGTATTGGGCTGGCAAATTCGGTGAGGCTCAAATAGGACCGATCTACCTCGGGGTCTTGGGTAGTGCCTCGATTGTCTTTGGTGTTCTTTGGTTCTGGATCGTCGGCTTCTCAATGCTGGCATCGGTGAACTGGAACATTATTGAGATGGTGCGACAGTTACCCTGGCTCGCTTTAGAGCCGCCACCGCCTGAGTATGGCTTGCGGATGCCGCCACTTAACAAGGGCGGATGGTGGGTTATTGCAAGCTTTTTCCTGCTCCTTTCGGTGATGCTCTGGTGGGCAAGAACTTATGTACGTGCAAGAGCGCTTGGTATGGGCACGCATGTGGCCTGGGCTTTTGCTTCGGCGATTTGGCTCTTTTTAGTCCTTGGACTGTTTCGCCCTGTCTTGATGGGCTCATGGTCAGAGGCTGTCCCCTATGGCATTTTCCCACACCTCGATTGGACATCTGCATTATCCATTCGATACGGTAATTTGTTCTATAACCCATTTCATATGCTATCGATCGCGTTTTTATACGGATCGGCACTTTTGTTCGCCATGCACGGTGCAACAATTCTAGCTGTCAGCCGTTACGGTGGCGAACGTGAGATTGAGCAAATCGTCGACCGAGGCACAGCCTCAGAACGTGCAGCCCTGTTTTGGCGCTGGACCATGGGCTTTAACGCGACCATGGAATCGATTCATCGCTGGGCATGGTGGTTTGCAGTGCTTTGCACCCTCACCGGTGGCATCGGTATCCTGCTTACCGGCACGGTGGTGGATAACTGGTACTTATGGGCAGTCAAGCACGGCGTTGCACCTGCTTACCCGGAAGTCAGTCCAGTCATTGTTGACCCAGCCCTCACACAACAAGGAGCGAGCAAATGAAGACTAACTTCATGGATCGTCTCGGTATTCGCTGGATGATTCTTGGCTTCATCGGCCTGGGTCTTGCAGCCTGCGAGCGCCCACCGATGGAATCACAGCAATTGGGTTATCGCGGCACGGGCATGGTTGAAATCAATAACCCTCGCTTGCAGCAGGTGGTGCTCGCAGCAAACCAAGCGCCAGAAGCTTTGCCTTCGGTGCCCAGTGATGGTCCCAAAGCATCAGCGGTATACAAGAATGTGCAAGTGCTTGGTGATCTGGGCGTAGGCGAGTTCACACGACTCATGGCGGCAATGACTCAGTGGGTATCGCCCGAGCAGGGTTGTAATTATTGTCACGCTAATGGCAATTTCGAGTCCGACGATCTCTACACCAAACTCGTGGCACGCCGCATGTTGCAAATGACTATGCACATCAATAGCACTTGGAAGTCGCATGTGGCCGATACCGGTGTGACCTGCTACACCTGTCACCGCGGGCAACCCGTTCCGAAGTACTTGTGGTTTGAGCAGCCAGCGCCCAAGCAAGGTGGTGCCATTGGCTGGCGGAATGCCCAAAATACACCCGCAGCAGGTGTCGGGTTGACCTCGCTACCCTACGACCCCTTTAAGACCTACTTTCTTGATAAGGAGCCTATCCGAGTTCAAACCGTGAAGGCACTGCCCTCTGGCGAAGATAGAGCGCTAAGACCAGTTGAGAGTTTGCAGCATACTGAGTCAAACTACGCCTTGATGATGCATTTCTCAGGTTCGCTTGGCGTTAATTGCACCTATTGCCATAACAGTCAAAGTTTTTCGTCAT
>OMIE01000093.1 GCA_900299025.1 Burkholderiaceae bacterium | reverse complement strand
TGGCCGCCACCAAAATTGACCGCATAAATACCGCGATCGATCGATGCGATGATCTCCTCGGGATCCTTATCGCCATTGAGCATGATGGTATTGGTCATCCTAGGCATCGGGAGATGGGCAAAGGATTCGCGACGCCCATTGCCGGTCGGCGCCACCTTCATCAGCCGCGCATTAAGCCGGTCTTGCAAATAGCCCTTTAAGATGCCGTCCTCAATCAACACCGTCCGACGGGTTTGTTCGCCCTCGTCGTCGATATTGAGCGAGCCGCGCCTGTCGGCAATCGTGCCGTCATCAACGACGGTCACGCCTTTGGCTGCAACTCGCTCACCGATCCGACCCGAAAACACCGATGAGCCCTTACGATTGAAGTCACCCTCAAGACCATGCCCCACCGCCTCATGAAGCAAGATCCCAGGCCAGCCTGAGCCAAGCACAACCGTCATCTGCCCTGCAGGCGCTGGCCTTGCCTCAAGGTTGAGTAGGGCTTGATCGACGGCTTTGTCGACATGCGCATAGGCTTGCGCTTCGGTGAAATAATCCAAATTAAAGCGTCCGCCCCCGCCGCTATAACCCTGCTCACGACGCCCCTTTTGCTCGACGATGACGCTGACCGACAAGCGAATGAGTGGTCGAACATCAGCCGCCATGGTGCCATCGAGCCGGGCCACCATCATCACATCCCACTCGGCTGCGAGCGAAGCCATCACCTGACGAATACGGGTGTCGCGACCGCGAGCATAGGCTTCGATCTTGTGTAAAAGCGCAACCTTGTCATCGGCCGACATCGCGGCAATCGGATCGGCAAAGCCGTAATGCTGCGCGATCTTGGCGCGCTTCATTTTCGGCCTGAGCTTTGCTTGTCCGCCACCCTGACGGGCAATGCTGCGCGTGGCACGGGCTGCATCCATCAAAATCGATTCGCTAATCCCATCCGAGTAAGAAAATGCACTCTTCTCACCCTGGACTGCCCTAACGCCAAGGCCTTGATCGATTGAGAAACTTCCAGATTTAACAATACCCTCGTCGAGGCTCCAGGCCTCGCTGCGGGTGTACTGAAAATAAAGATCCGCATCGTCAACGCGATGCTCTGCCATGCAGCCGAGCGCTCGTGCAAGGTCGGACTGCTTCAAGCCTGCAGGCTCAAGCAAAGCGCTTTGCGCAACCGCAAGCCTTTGCACCATGGGATCTACAACATTCATAATATTTGCCTCGTTGATTTCACCGCCCCAAAAGTCCAACACGGGGGATTTTGGGTTATGGCATCGATTAAAGCACGCGATGTCCTAAGGCAGGTAGCATACCTCTGACCTGCTTGATGCGCTCGCGTTGCAGGCTTGCATAGACCACCGCCTCGCCCTGGGAGGCCTGAGCAATCACTTCACCCCAGGGGTCGACCACCATACTTTGACCCCAGGTACGTCGCCCGTTTGGATGCTCACCGCCCTGAGCTGCTGCGAGCACATAACACTGGTTTTCAATGGCGCGTGCCCGCAGCAAAATCTCCCAATGGGCTTGGCCCGTCGTGTAGGTGAATGCCGAAGGGACAAGCAGCGCATCCGCAGGTGCAAGCCGCCGATAAAGCTCGGGAAAACGTAAGTCATAGCAAATGCTCATGCCGATACGCCAATGGCCAATGTCGCAAAGCACTGGACTTGATCCCGGCTCGATGGTGTCGGATTCGTTAAAGCGCTCGCTACCCTTTTGAAAGCCGAACAAATGGATTTTGTCGTATCGCGCCCTGACTTTGCCTTGAGGATCAATCATCAGCTGACTGTTGCGAACACGCCTCGGATCACGGCATTGCAAAGGAATCGTTCCAGCAGCAAGCCAGATCTTGTAGCGCGTCGCTACGTCGGCAAGAAATTGCTGTATGGGTCCTTCACCCCAGGGTTCACGCAAGGAGACTTTGTCGGTATCGCGACGTCCGAGAAGGCAAAAATATTCCGGAAGGCTAACGAGTTCTGCACCAAGCGCTACAGCTTGCTTGATCAAGGCTTCGGCCCGTACAAGGTTGAGCTCGAGATCAGGCGCAGAAACCATCTGGATCAATGCGACATCAATCCGATCGTCTGCAGGGACCTCTTCTGCGGCTTTCAATTGCGTAGCGGCAACAGACCCGGTATCGCTCGAGAAGGCGTCGGTTGAGGGTTGATTCATCCTGGCTTATCCTTTTGCGGGGGCTTGGTGGTTGATGGGGATTGCCGCAGTAAATCGATAAGGCCTTCACGGCCCAATTCGATCACCTGCGGTTCGTCCCATGATCCTGAGATTGCGTATCGGTAGGTCAGCAAACGCTTAAGTGGCTCAGCCAAAGCATACTGCGCTACGAGCGATCCCAAGCCAACAAAGGGGTTGATAAGCGCACCATAAGCCACGGCAGCCATGCCTGCATCGAGGTTGGGAACCACTTGGGCTTCCATGATCTGCGTTTCGCTGCTCAGATCAATACTTCCCCGCAACCCCACCACGGCTTGGAGCCCTAACATCGAAAAATCATCGGTGTAGACGATACCCTGTCTAATCGCTGCGGTGGCCCTTAAGCCGTCAAAACTATAGCCACTTGAAAATATGTCTGAGAAGTCGAGGCTAAGCCTTCGGGGTAGCGACTGAAGATTAAACACGCTGAGCAGCTTAGCAACGCCAGGCTCTGTGCGCAAAAACCTCCCCCGCCCCAGGGCAAGCTCCAGGCGGCCTTCCAAACTTGGCACATGGGGATCCCAGGGGAGCCCTCGCCAAGCCAAACGCCCTGCTAGGCGTCCCTCGCCCCCACGAAAGCTGTCGGGAAAACCGAGTTTTGTGAGCGCCTGCCCGGCGTTGTCGATTTTCAGATCGATCTCAAGTTGCATCGCATTGGCCTTCCAATCGCCGCTGGCGAGCAGGCGAGCGCCCTGCACTTGCAACTGCATGTCATCAAGGCTCCAAAACCAGGCCCCCTCACGGCGTCGGCTGCTCGCCTTGATCGCGCTTGCCCCCAAATCTCGCTCGCCAATGCGAAGGCTGTCAATCTGGATATCCATGGCAGGCAAGCGTTGCGGGGCAAGATCAAGCTTGCGAATCCGCTGGGCTAATTCCGGCTCCTGCTGGGGCCAGTGAACGCGACGAAATCGTCCGAGCAGCTCGCCTGGGTCGTCTTGGGAATCGACCCGCCAGGACGCAAAGCCTGCCAATTCGCGCGACTCGACATTCAAGCGCCAATGGCCTCGATCAAAACTCGCACCGAGCACCGCATCGCTTAGTTCCCGATGGCCATAGCGCAAATGTTTGGCCGAGATGGCGAGCCGCTCAGGCACTAAAGTGCCAGACCTAGGTTGGCCATCGCCTTGCATCAGCGTCAGCCAGGGATCGACTTCTAAGTGCCCTACATTCGCACTAATCGCTAGTCCACGTGAAGGTAAAAGCGCGTCGCTATTGATGGCGATGACGCCTGAGGCAACTCGCATCGGGTCTTGAGGCTTTACCCGCTCACGCCCGAGCCACACCTCAGCGTCTTCGCGCAAACGGATCCGTATTTGATCGTCACGGCGTATACCTTGGAGCGCGATATCACCACCGAAACGTTGCCCTGGCACCATCTCGACTCTTATCGGCCAGGCTTCTTTTGCGGATTTGGCAAGCGGCGATGGAAGTCGGCTCTGCAAACCGAGCCCATCGGACTCAAGCCGCAAGTCCATACCCTGCCCTTCCAAACTAATGGCGGCCTGGTAGTCGAGATAACCCTCCAAGCCCTTCATCACCGCATGATCCACAAGGCTTTGTAATCCCTGAGCACTCGCCCTGCCCTTGGCTTGCAAACGTAAAACCGCTTGATCATCAGTCTTGCCATCGATCGCGACCGATCCACCCAGAAATTGGGCCTGCGCCGCATTCACAAAGAGCGCATTTTCCGTAAAGCCGAAGGCTCCGCGCACTTGGGACATGGCGGGAAATTGCGGCGCGAATTGCAATTGATTGCCCTGGAGCTGAACGGTACCTCGCACCTGACTTCGATCCAAATTTTCGAGCGGTAAAATCAAGCTGAGGTCAAGGCTTGCCTGTCCTTGTGCTTGCATCTCTTGCGAAAATTGATTGATCTTGGCTGCAATCGGGCTCGCGTTGACAAATCGAATCATGTCGTTCGCCTCACCCTTGGCGCTTCCAGAAATGCGCAAGACAGGGGTATCGAGTTCGGCAATCGTCGCGCGCGTATCGGTGAGCGCCAAGCCCATCACCTTGCCCGATCGCATATCAATTTGCATCGTGGACGCTTCAAATCGCAGGCGCCCGACGACTTCATCGATGGCAGGCCAGGACCTTGCATAGTCGAGCCTACTCCCAGCCAGTTCACCCTCGACCAGGAACTGACCCGTCCCAGGCTTGCTAAAGGGAAAGTCTTCAATATCGCCACGCAACAAAAAATTAGCCCGCGACACCTTGCCGCCTTGCACCGAAGCCTGCAACCAGCGCCTCAACTCCTGGCTAACCACCAAGGGCAAATAGCGCACCACCCTCTCGGCGCGAACATCGCTCAGTTGCCCCTGGAGATCGAAGAGACCGGCACCTCTACCACCGCTTTGGTAATGACCTTTAACAAAGGCTTTCCCATCGCTATTGGCAAACTCGAGTTCATCGACATCAATACGGACATCGTTGGGTCGTTCACCATAACGCCAGCGAACCTTGGCGCGGGCCGACTGAACCGCGAAATCCGGTTCTTCAAACAAGCCCGGGAATCGCAGCGACGCTGACTCGCCCGCTAATTTCATCGTGCCGCCGGTCTCATCGATTTGAACTTCACCCGATAGCCCCTCAAAGGAAGGCCAGCGACTGCCAAGTGATTCACGGGGACGTACGTCAACAGCGAGACGGTCGACAGCCAGACTTGCGCCATAACTTGACTGAGCACCTAAACCGAGCGCAACGCTGTCTTCGAATTGCACCGCGAGGCGCTTGACCTGACCCTGGGCACGGAGCGACTCGAGCGATTTCTTCAAATCAGCGGGCAGAGGCAAACGTCGAACCAGAGCAAGTGCCTGGGCTACCTCGAAAGGTTCGAGCGCCAGTCTTCCCTCAAGCAAGCTGCCATCTGCAGCAATGACCAGGCGCTGTGAAGCCGGCGTACCGCTCAGCTGGGTACCAAGTCCATCGTCGACCGACCACTCAGCCAATGTCAACGCCACAGCCTTGAGCGCTTGGGCGTCTGGCAGGTAGCGCGGCATTGCGGTAAACGCCGTTTGCAAGCGCGCCAGCTGCAAGGTCCCAGTCGGTGTTTTGAGCGCTAAATCCTGCCCGGCGATACGCGCTTGCAGCTTGCGAACTCGGGCCAATGAGAAATCGGTCCAAGTAGCGACTTGAAGATTGCCAGCCAAGGGTAATAAGCTCGGGAGCCAATGCGGATCGATCCAATGGCTGAGCTCGACGAGATCGAGTTTTTGAGCACCGAAAAACAAACTCCCCTGCCAGGCTTGCCAATGTTGTGGATCTTTGAGCAAGCCATGATGAAAGTGCGCCACCCAACTCGCATCGTGAAGTGCCCCCCCCACGCGTTTTGCATCGATCCGCCAGCGATGTTCGCGCAATTGGTTAACAGCCTCGAGTTGGATACCCTCGACGAGCACTTCGGAGCCCAGCACATCGTCGCGCCACCGCAAGGCCATGTTGTTGACCTCAAGCCGCGATTGGCTTAGTAACCACTGCATCCAACGATCATCATGAGGTTTATCGAGCGCGATATCCCAAGCCGCGATTTGCAAGGTGTGCGGATTGATACGTTTGGCTGCCATCGCAACATCGTGCAAGCGCAACCGATTTAAATCGATCTCACCCCACAAGAGCGGCGTGATCGATAACTCGGCTTCTACGACGCCGATCTCAAGCAGGCTTTGCCCTTGATCATCGCGCATGCTCAAGCCCTCGATGCGCAATACCGGGCGACCAGCCACCATGTCGCCTCGCATTTGACGCAGCTCGATAGGCCTCGGCAAGTGCTCGCTCATTAATGCTATAACCCTTGGGCCAAGTTCGTTGAGTTGGGGCCAGACGTACCATCGCAAGCCCAAGTAGGCGGCCGCAACCAAAAGGCCCAACACAAGGCTCAGCCAGGCAAGGCAGCGCCATACGAGTGCCCAGCTCAGCGTCTTGATCAAGCTATCGCGCAACTTTTTGAAAGAATCCATGGCAAGCATTGCTTTTGTGGCGAAGCATAACTGCTGACTGGGTTAACCTCAGCACTATGACAAGCTCCTGGTATCGACGCAATGCCGAGGCAATGCCGAGCTGGCCCATCGCGCAAGGCGTAGCGCAGGCTTTGCTAGGCGAACTCGAGGCTTTACCGCTCAGCGCCAAGCGACTTAAAGAGGCGCTGCATCGACTTATCGATGCCTTGATCGCGAAGGAACTGAGCGAGCTCGAGCAGATGGCCTTAGCGTTGCGCTATCTGCGCTGTCTGACCGTGATGAGCCTGATTAGGCGCGACAGTTCAGGGCTTGCAAGCCTAGACGAAGTTACCCATAGCATGACCGACCTAGCCGAACTTGCCTGTACAAGTCTGCTGCCGCTTGCAGCTAGCGCGCTCGCAGCACGCTGGGGTAAGCCACTCGACGAGCAAGGACAGATCCAGGATTTGCATGTATTGGCCATGGGAAAAGCTGGTGGTCGAGAACTCAATGTTTCATCCGATCTGGACGTGGTGTTTGTCTGCCGCGGCCGTGGCGGCACAGCCCGCGACGATGGCAGTCACGGGAGCCGAGCAAGTGACGAATTTATGCATCAGCTTGCCCGTGAACTCACCGGATTGCTGACCGAGCGGACTGCAGCCGGTTTTATTTTCCGTGTCGATACCCGTCTGCGGCCTCATGGCGATTCAGGCCCACTCGTCGTGAATCTAAATATGCTTGAGCATTACTTTTTTGGTGAAGGCCGCGAATGGGAGCGTTTTGCCTGGTTGAAGGTGAGGCCGATTGCTCACTCGGGCCTCGGTAGCGCCGTAAAACGCGAGGACGATATTGAGCAGTTAATGTCGACTGTTCGACCCTTTGTGTTTCGGCGCTATTTGGACTTTCAGGCGATCGAAGCCTTAAGACAGTTGCATGCACTGATTCGCCAGGAAGTAGCGAAAGCCGACGCACGCAAGCGAGGCTGGGATGTCAAGCTCGGGCGGGGCGGCATCCGAGAGATCGAATTCATCGCGCAATTGTTCCAGATCGTGCGAGGTGGTCGCGATCCTGGGTTGCGTGCGCCACAAACCCTGGCGACTCTGGAGGGTTTGGGCGAACGCGGCATTTTAGACGCTGCACAAGCCAGACAGCTCGCAAGCGCTTATTGCTTTTTACGCCAGCTTGAACACGCCATCCAATACCGTGAAGACGAACAAACCCATCGTTTACCTGATGACGAAGCGATTCAGGCCGAGATCGCCCAACTGCTGCGATTGCCTCTGGTCGAGTTAATCGAAAAGGTTCAGCGAACACGCGATTTTGTATCGGGGGTCTTCGACAGTTTGCTCGCACAGGACAAAGCGCCCCAACAAGACGAACAGCAAAGCAGCAAGCTTCCCAGTGCGGTTGCAACGCGTTTTACCGCCCTGTCATCGAGCGGGCGATGGCAAGCCGCCCGCGATGAAACGCATAAACGCATTCATCGTTTGATGGATCGGGCGAGTCATGAACAAGCCTCCGAAGAGGCGCTGATTCGTTTTGTCGATTTTCTTGAATCAGTGCTTCGTAGGCCGGCTTATCTCGCTTTGCTCGATGAATACCCCGCAGCGCTCAAACCTGTCTTGCGGCTCCTTGGCAAGGCGCGTTGGGCAAGTCAGTATTTGCTGCGTCATCCGGTGGTTCTCGACGAATTGCTCGACGGACAAATATTTGAGCCGATGGACTATGAGCTTTGGGCCTGCCAGCAACGCGAAGTCATGCAGACCTTGCAAATCAATGGTCAAGCCGATGATGAGCGACGCATGGACCACTTGCGTGAAGCTCATCACGCCCAAGTCTTTCGCCTGCTTGTGCAAGATCTTGAGGGGCACTTGAGCCTTGAACATTTATCGGACCACTTAAGTGAACTCGCCGACCAAGTCCTGGGCCTGGTCATCGAGTGCGCCTGGTCAAGCCTTAAGTCAAGACATCGCGACAGGCCACAGTTTGCTGCGATCGCCTACGGCAAGCTCGGGGGCAAGGAACTCGGTTATGCCTCCGATCTAGACTTGGTCTTTGTTTATGACGACGACGATGCGCAAGCGGCGCACGCCTATGGCCAGCTCGCCCTGCGCATCAGTTCTTGGATGTCGATGCAGACCGCAGCAGGGCAACTCTTTGATGTCGACGTGCGACTTCGACCTGACGGTATCTCGGGGCTTGCCGCCATTAGCCTTGGTGGCTTGGAGAGCTACTTGCGGGAGAAGGCTTGGGTTTGGGAACATCAGGCATTGACCCGTGCTCGGTGGTGTGCAGGTGATAGCAAGCTAGCTTCAGGCTTTGAATCAATCCGGCGCGACATGCTCAGGGCCAGCCGCGATCCTAAAGCCCTGGCCGAAAAAGTCAGCGATATGCGAAAGCGCATGCACGCAGGCCACCCGAATCGCAGCGCTGAATTTGATTTGAAGCATGATGCCGGCGGCATGGTTGATATTGAATTCATGACGCAATACCTGGTGCTTGCGCATAGCCACAATCATCCGAGTTTGCTCGATAACGCTGGCAATATCGCTTTGCTACAGCGCGCCGCTCAAGCGGGGTTGATCGATGCCTCGCTTGCGATGGATGCCGCAAACGCCTATCGACGCTATCGGAGTTTGCAACATGGACTGCGCTTAAACGAAGCCCGATATGCAAGAGTTGATCCTCAGTTAGTTGTCGCTGAGTCCCAAGCGGTTAAGGCGCTTTGGTTTCAAGTTTTTGACCACTAACAAGGCCTAGACCGCCTTCGGAGTGGCCTTTTGCCAACTGAGCCACGCCGCATAGACAAGTACGGTTGCCACCAAAGGAATGGCAATCATATTAAGAACGTTCCAACCATTCATAAAATGCAAGGCACCCGATGAGGCTGATGAACTCACCATCACACAAAAAACGCACATATCCATAAAACCCTGGACCTTATTTTTCTCAACGGGGCGATAAGACTGGGTGAGCAAGGTGGTGCCACCGGTATACATAAAATTCCAGCCAACCCCGATTAAGGCCATCGATACCAGAAAGTGTGAAACGCTCGTTCCCATCAATGCCACAACCATCGCTATAAGATTAAGCGCCACCCCCGCAATCAGCATGCGCATGACGCCAAAGCGGCTGATTAACGATCCGGTGATCAGTCCAGGCGCAAACATGCCAATCACATGCCACTCCAGCACCATTGTGGTCGATGGCCAGCTATGCCCGCAGACTTCCATGGCAAGCGGGGTTGCGACCATTAAAAGATTCATAACCCCGTAGCCGATGGCGGCACTGAGAATGGCAAGACTTACCGCGGGCTGACGCAAGATTTCCGATAGTGGCCTTATCTCGCCGTCAGCAACAGAGGCCGGGCCTTTGGATTCTGGGAGCCGCAACAACGATGAAAGCAATAAAGAAAGTATGGCAAACCCAGACAAGCTCAAATACGAGCCAGCAAAGGCCTGCTCAAGCGCACCTCTTGACCAGTTGGCAAGCTCCGGTCCAAGCACCCCACCGACAATCCCTCCAGTAAGCACGAGCGAAATAGCCTTAGCCTTAAAGCTTGGATCGTGGGCATCGGCGTCGTCGGCAGCGGCAAAGCGATAGCTTTGCGCAAAAGCGTTATAAAGGCCGCAAACAAAAGTACCGAAACAAAGTAGCCATAAATTCGAACTCGTTACCGCATACCAGGTAATGACAGCACCGAGGACTGCTGCAAGCGATCCCAACGCGTAGCCAGAAGCCCTACCAAAACGCCGCATAAATAGCGCCGCAGGCATAGCCCAAACCGCCCCACCCAGTACATAGCCTGTAACTGGGAGAGTCGCCATCCATTTCTCGCTCGCAAGCTGGTAGCCTGCCAGGCCATTGACGGCAACAAGCGTCACATTATTGGTTAGTAAAAGGGCTTGGAGCGTTGCCAGAAGGCCCATTTGAAAGCGCAAGCTACGGATCATTGGGAGTATTTTTGAGTTGTTTCTGGCCATGGTACGCGAATATGTTGCCAAGCTTGGCCCGCTCATTCGCTAGAATGTTCCAAGTTGCTGGTGCAGCGTCCTCTTTGCCGCGAAATTGCCCTTAAAAGACGGGCAACGAAGGCTTGGATGGTTTAGCCTGCGCCCTTTGATTCATGATTGCTTTCTTTGAGGAGTAGATGCCATGTCGATGGCTGACCGCGATGGGCTGATTTGGTTTGACGGAAAGATGGTGGACTGGCGCAGCGCCAACATCCATGTGTTGACCCATTCGCTGCACTACGGCATGGGTGTTTTCGAAGGGGTACGTGCCTACAACACAGTCAAGGGCACAGCGATTTTCAGGCTCACCGAACACACAAGGCGCTTATTCAACTCAGCCAAGATCTTCCAAATGGAGATCCCTTTTAGCCAGCAAACGCTAATCGATGCGCAGCGCGCTGTGGTACGCGAAAACAAACTCGAGTCCTGTTACATCAGGCCAATCGTTTGGGTGGGCTCCGAAAAGCTTGGGGTTTCAAAGCTTGGCAACAGCATCCACGTTGCCATAGCTGCCTGGCCCTGGGGCGCTTATTTGGGTGAAGATGGTTTGGCCAAAGGCATCCGAGTGAAAACCTCCTCATACACAAGACATCACGTCAATGTGTCGATGGTCCGTGCCAAAGCGAGCGGTTACTACGTCAACTCGATTCTCGCTAATGCCGAAGTTACCGCTCATGGCTACGACGAAGCCCTCTTGCTCGACACCGAAGGCTACGTGTCAGAAGGTGCCGGCGAAAATGTGTTCATGGTGCGCGACGGTGTGCTTTACACGCCCGACCTCGCATCCTGCCTCGACGGGATCACAAGAAATGCGGTCATAACCATTGCCCAGGATTTCGGTATCGAGGTCAAAGAAAAGCGAATCACCCGCGATGAAATGTACTGTGCCGATGAACTCTTTTTTACGGGGACAGCGGCCGAGGTGACCCCGATCCGCGAACTCGACGATCGTTGTATTGGCGCCGGTGCGCGCGGTCCTGTGACCGAACGACTGCAACAAATGTTTTTTGATGTCGTCAACGGTCGTGCCGAACGTTACGCCCACTGGCTCACGGCTGTCTGAGACCCTGTTGCAGGAATGATGAGCATGAGCGATACCCAGAACAAATCAAGTCCAAATCTTGCAGCCGTTGAATTACTTGCGGCAGATCTACCGGCCTTTTGTCCCAACCCTAAGATGAGCTTATGGAATCAGCACCCGCGGGTGTTTCTCGATGTCACGAAAGCCGACGTCGTGAACTGCCCTTATTGCGGCACCGCGTACAAGCTCAAGGCCGGGGAGAAGGCGCACGGCCACTGAGGAAGTACGCTGGCTGATTGTCCCTCCTAATTGGGTGGGCGATGCAGTCATGGCCCAGCCCCTGCTCGAACACATCGCCCATGCGGCAGGATCGGGGCGATGTGCCGTGCTAGCCGATGGCGTCATCGCCGATGTGTTCGAGGCGATGCCGCAACGTCCGCAGATTCTGCGCTTTCAGGAGTCCCATGGACGGCTACAGTGGCGAAAGCGGCAAGCGATCGCAAGGCATGTCCGCGGCCTTGGATTTAGCCACGCCTTGATATTGCCGCATTCGCTTAAATCATCGCTCATACCCTGGCTTGCTGGCATACCGCACCGAATCGGCCATGTCGGTGAGCATCGCTACGGCCTTGTGAACCGGCGCCCCTTAGGGAGAGCCGGCAAGGCACGCGAGCAAAATATGGTGTCTTACTATCTTGCCCTGACCTCAGCCATCACGCCCAGCCACGATGCGGCTCCACCACAAGCGCCCAGACTTTCGGTGGATGCTTCCCAGATTGCCGCCCAGCAAGCGCACTTTGGCTTGGGTGACTACTGGGTTTTTGCACCCGGTGCAGAATTCGGCCCGGCCAAGCAATGGCCGCTCGAGCACTGGCAGGCACTACTCGGCTTGATACCAAGCGCCCAAAGGCTTGCAATCCTTGGCGGCCCACGTGATCACGCCTTCGGTGAGGCCTTGGCGCAGAGCGCAAAGCCCGGCCAGAGGGTGGCTAATCTCTGTGGTCAAACCACAATGGCACAGGCCATCGCCTTGATCGCCGGCGCACGATTATTGGTTTCCAACGATTCTGGCTTAATGCATGTCGCCGCCGCTCTTGCGAAGCCTCAAATTGCCGTCTTTGGCTCGACCGACCCGATGCACTCCGGGCCTATCAACCCGCAGGCTATTGTCCGGTGGCTGAAACTTGATTGCTCTCCGTGTTTTCAGCGGCACTGCCCACTCACCCATCATGATTGTTTGCGCAACATCAGCCCTGAGGTACTTGCTCGGGATTTGCGCAGCATCAGCGCAAAGACCACTATGCTTGCGCCATGAAAAGCACGCTTTCACCTTTACGTTACGACAGCAGCGAAGCGGCTGAGGATGCGATCTACGATGCACTCGCCCGTGGCGATCTTGAAGCCCTGATGGCACTTTGGAGCGATGAGGAAGATAGCGTTTGCATCCACCCATCAGGGCCGCGTCTGCTAGGCCTTGATGCCATAAGGCAGTCGTGGGCACTCATACTTTCTCAGGGCAATCTTGTTGTGGATCGATCGAAAATTCAGATCATTGCAGCAGGAACACTCGCGGTTCATAACCTGATCGAGACCATTCATGTCGTGGAAGCGGGCAGAGCCCGAGCCTTCCAAATGGCTTGTACTAATGTTTATATGCATGGCAGCCGAGGCTGGCGCATGGTTTTGCACCATGCAGCGGCTGTTCAGCAAGACACAAACCAAAGCATTGACGATCGCCCCAACGCGCGTGTCTTGCACTGAAGAAGCGATCGTTCGCCTGCGAGGCTACCGCGCACCATGGTGGGCGCGCAACGCGCATGTGCAAACGGTAACTGCCTCAAGGCTTAGCCAAAAGCCTGTGGTCAACTATCAGCGCAACATCTGGCAGACACCCGATGATGACGTGCTGGCTGTCGACGAGGTCATGTCGACCTGTGAAGCTGCTGTGCTTCAGAAAACGAGCGTACCGATCGTCCAAACCGAGGAGGGCCTATCAACGTCGAGGGCGCACAGGCGTCCAGCAAGCAGCTCGGTGCAGCTCGTGCTTTTTCATGGCTTGGAGGGTAGTTCTCAAAGCCATTACAGCCTTGCATTCATGCAAGAGGCTTTGAGATTGAACTGGCAAGGAAGTGTTGTTCACTTTCGCGGCTGCGGTGGCTTGCCTAATCGAAAGCCTCGTGCCTACCACTCGGGCGACAGCGCCGAAATCGACTGGATCTTGCGAAGATTTCGCAGCAGGCACGATGGTTTGCTCGTCGCAGTCGGTGTGTCGCTGGGGGCCAATGCTTTGCTGAAGTGGCTTGGCGAACAAGGCGAGTCGGCAAGCAAGCTGGTTGACGCATGCGCTGCGGTTTGCGCACCCCAGGATTTGAGAGCAGGTGCCTACGCCTTGGCAAGTGGCGTCAATCTCATGTATATGCGTTATTTTTTACATAGCCTTATACCTAACGCTCTCGAGCGCCTGCAGCGATTTCCTGGCCTATACGATAAAGCATCAGTTCTTCAATCAAGAACTTTTATAGCGTTTGACGAATATGTCACAGCCCCACTTCATGGTTTTAACGATGCTGAACATTACTGGGCAAGCAGCTCATGTGGCCCATGGCTTGGCGCAATTCGAAGCCCTTGTTTGGTTCTCAATCCTTTAAACGATCCCTTTGTGCCAGCAAAGTCGCTCAGAAGTCCATCGGGCCTGCACTCAAGCGTACAACTCGCTTATCCGCACGATGGTGGCCATGTTGGCTTCGTGCAAGGCGGCATGCCCATTACCATCGACTGGCTGCCAAAGACGATTTGTCAATGGTTTAAGGAAACGTTGAATGCTTGAAGCCTTAAAGACCAGGAGGTATTCGCGTGGATGAAGCAGTCGAACATGCGATGAAGCGCTGGCCACAAGTGCCAGCCGTCTTTGGCTGGTTAAGGCTTGACGAGCGCGGGCACTGGCACCTGATCCAGCGGGATGCACCAGGGTTTAACCCTGAAGAACATGGACGAGGCGAACCGATTACGAGCCCGCCGATCATCGATTTCATCGGCCGCAACTACGCTGTCGATGAACAAGGTCGATGGTTCTGGCAAAACGGACCGCAGCGAGTGTATGTGTCATTAGATGCCGCACCGCTCATCTTGCGGGTGTTGGAGTCGGTTGCCGACGCGAGCAAGCATCGTCTTGTGAGCCATACGGGCTATTTGGTCAACGACATTCGAGACGCTTGTATCGACCGACAGGGACGCATTTTTTTACGCTGCGAACTCGGCCCTGCAATGATTCATGATCTTGACCTTGCACAACTTGCCATTGACGAAGCACAGCATGCTCCAGCGGTGGATTACCTTAGGCACTGGGACTCAGAAAGACATGGCAAGCAGGCATTTTGCTTAGCTGTCATTGATGATGCTTCGCAACACTATGGCTTTGTGTCGCGTCCAGCTTGAGGGCCCATGGCCGCCCGTTCAGCGCGCCAGCGCTGTAGCGCTTCGCGAAGTCGCGCATCAATAGCCGATGCATGAAAAAAATCTGCGTCTTTAGCCGACTGCGCGAGCTTTAATTGTTCGATAGCGGCCGGCAAAGCACCTTGCAGCCAAAAAACCTCAGCTCTTGCCCGGTGAGTGAGCGCGCGCTGGCCCTGTGATGCGTAGATTTTACTTAGCAAGTCCCAGGCGCGTAAATCATCTTGCCGTTCACTTAGCATTGCCTCAACCCAGCGTATGGCCTCGGCCTGGCGTTGGGCACGCAGTAAGAGCTCAGCGTGCGCAAGTACAAGTCGCTTTTGCCTGGCAAACTGCTGCAAGGCAGCCTCACTTCGCGCAATCGCCTCTTGCATGTTTCCCTGGCCGGCAAGTGCTTGGATTTGCACGCGCTCGATCGCCGATGCCGCCGAGTCATTGTTCAATCCCTCGTGCTGCAGCAAATCGCGAGCAAGCTGCGCGGCCTGAAAGGCATCGTGCCAACGAAGCTGGGCCTCTCGTACGCTTGCAAGGCCAAACCAGGCAGCAGCAAGATCAAGAGTACTTTGTTCTTTAATCTGAAACTCAAAACGTTCTGCGCTTCGTCGCAAACCGTCAACGCTGGGGTCAAGTAGGGCTTGCATCCTGGCTCGGATCAGACGAAAACCCAAGGAATCGGGCCATTGCTTATAACGCTCCTGGCGGATCCGCGCCTGCATATCTGACATCCGTTCGGTCGTCAGTGGGTGCGTGCGCAAATAGGCCGGTGCAGCCGACTCGTAAACCCGCGAGGCGCGCTGAATCCGCCCGAAAAAACTTACCATGCCTTGTGGATCGAAGCCAGCCCTCGTGAGCGTATCAAAGCCAATCCGATCAGCTTCGCGCTCGGCATCGCGTGAAAAAGAAAGCATCTGGTCCTGTGCCATCTGCTGGCCAAGCGCAATCAGCCCAGGTGTTGCTTGCGGATTCGATCTGGCAGCCAGTGCCGCAAGCACCAGCCCAACCATTTGCGCAATCCCAGCGTCGCGACTCTTCCCCAGCATACGAGCAATATGGCGTTGGGTCACATGGCCGATTTCATGAGCTAGCACACCCGCGAGTTCCGACTCACTTTCTGCAGCAGCGATAAGCCCGGCATGGACGCCGATAAAGCCACCAGGCAGGGCAAAAGCATTAAGGCTGCTATCGCGTACGAGAAAAAACTCAAAATCCTGACCGCTTTTTGATGCATCAATGAGCCGTCTACCTAGGGTATCGAGGTAGGCGATGACATCAAGGTCTTCGTCACCAGCCTGACTGCGCCGAATGTCGCGCATGATGCTTTCGCCGAGCTTGCGCTCGGTCGAAGGCGACAAACTCTCCGAAGACGGATCCCCTAGGGCAGGCAAGGCGCTTGGTGCGGCTCGGGCCAAGGACGCCGCTTCTGAACGCGCTGAAGTCACCCCGCAAGCGAATCCAAGCGACAGGGCACTGACTACGAGTCGGACCAGAGGCTTGCGAAAAACAGCTTTACTCATCTTGCTATGATTGTTGCATGAATGAAAAGTTCCATAAGAACGCGCTCACCCACTTCGATGAAGCCGGCCAGGCTGTCATGGTTGACGTTGGCGATAAAGCCATAACAAGCCGACAGGCGATTGCAGCAGGTCGCATTCGCATGTTGCCGAGTACCCGACAGCTGGTACAAGAGGGCAAAGCGGGCAAAGGCGATGTGCTCGCGGTTGCGCGGATTGCAGGCATTATGGCTGCCAAGCGCACTGCAGACTTGATCCCGCTTTGTCATCCCCTTAGCCTTAGCAAGGTCACAATCGACTGGCATTGGCTAGGCGACGATTCAATCGGTTGCGAGTCTTGCGTGCGATGTGAAGGGCGAACAGGCGTCGAAATGGAGGCCCTCACAGCGGTACAGATTGCCCTGCTGACAATCTACGACATGTGCAAGGCAGTTGACCGAGGCATGGTCATCGAAGCCGTTCAACTCATCGAGAAGCAAGGTGGTCGTAGTGGCCATTGGACAGCGAAGGATCTTTAACAGGTGATTCGTTGACCGCTGTTCCGCTTAAGCCCTATCCATTTTTCTTCGGTATCTTGTGGCGACAGTTTCGCTACCGAACCTTTGCGCTCGCCCTTTTCGCGGCTGGCGGCATCGGCCTCATGGGCTTTGAACCAATCCTCATGCGCGATTTAATTGACGCGCTCAGAGCCAACGAGACAGAAGCTGAAAACATTTGGCAACTATTTGCCCTCATCGCAGCGGTCTGGTTTGGCTCGGCGACATGTAACCGAATCCGCGAGTGGGTTGATTTGTATACAGCGCCTGAGTTACGACTACAAGCTCAAGTCGAGGTTTATCACTGGCTTGATCAGCATGCACCACGCTTTTTTCAGGATCATTTGGCGGGAAGCCTCGGGCAAAAGGTCAAGCAAGCCGGCACTGCGTCGGTCGCGCTCTTGAGCATCGTCTTTGACGGCTTTATCCGCATGGTCGTTGCGATCTTGATGTCTTTCATTGTCCTTGCCGCGGCTCCGAGCTATTTTTTCTGGGTTTTTTTGTTCTGGCTGGTCGGCTTTGTTGGCCTTTCGATGTGGTTCCCCCGCCGCTGCGTGCCCTTGTTTAAGGCCTTCGGCGAGGAGATGTCAGCTTCCACTGGGGTGCTTGTCGACATCAACACCCACATGGACGTGGTTCGAGGTAACGCCAAGCGATTGAGCGAGCGCTTGCGCGTGCTCGATTCGCTGCGATCCGAGCGCGGCGCCTCGATGAACACAAGGCGATTCTTGCTCTGGATGATGCTTGTAATGTACACGGCCCTGCTTGCCTTTCAGTGCGCCTTTATTGCCATGGGGATCGACGCCTTTTTGAAAGGCCTCATGGGTGTTGGCGATGTGGTCATGGTGATATCGCTTGCGGCGATTCTTGTCACCAACGTATGGGCGCTTTCAGGGCAATTGGTTGGGTTTTTCGAGCAAGTAGGCATTCTTGGGGCGGCATTAGCAGTGATTGCAAAACCCCACGACATCCTTGAAGCTATCGACGCAAAACCACTTCAAGTGCGCGGCGGTGAAATACGTTTTGAGAAAGTCAGTTATCAATATCGTAGCGGCGATCACTTATTTCGAGACCTCGACTTGCATATTCGTGCTGGCGAACGCATCGGTTTGGTTGGCCCATCGGGTGCAGGAAAAAGCACGCTTACCAAGCTTATTCGCCGCTACTACGATGTGAGTTCGGGACGGATCTTGATCGACGGCCAGGACATTGCCACCGTCACGATCGACTCACTGAACCTAGGGATTGCTGATGTGCCGCAAGACCCGGCACTTTTTCATCGCAGCCTGCGGGAAAATATTGCCTACGCAAAGCCTGAAGCCAGTGAAGCTTGCTTGTGGGAAGCCGCTAAAGCTGCGCACTGCGAAGCTTTCATTAACAATCGACCCGAGGGTTTTGATGTGATTGTCGGTGAACGCGGTGTACGACTCTCGGGTGGCGAGCGCCAAAGGGTCGCCATCGCACGCGCCTTTGTTAAAGATGCACCGATTCTGATCTTGGACGAGGCGACCTCAGCCCTCGACTCGGAAACCGAGTCCTTGATTCAGGACGCAATCGATCGTTTGTGCAAAGGGCGCACGGTGATCGCTATCGCCCATCGGCTTTCCACACTTGCGCGGATGGACCGTATCCTCGTCATGGATCAGGGCAAGATTGTCGAAGAGGGTACACACGCGCAACTACTGGCTCTCAAAGGCCACTACGCCAGCTTATGGCAGCGCCAATCGGCCGGCTTTATTGGCCATGAGACAAGCGGCAACTAGTCGATCTTTAAGCCACCCTAGTCGATCTTTAAGCCGCGAATGACGTCAGCCCACATGCCATGCTCATTTTTTGCAAGGCTTGCAAGCTCGTCGGCCGAACTGTGCTTCACCTCAAAGCCCAGTTCGGTCATGCGACCGACCAGAGCAGACTGTGACAAACTCATCCTAGTCGCCTGATTTATTTTCGCGATTAAATCCCTGTTCAGACTTGTCGGTCCGTAGAGGGCAAACCAGCCGGTGACATCAAAGCCTGGCACCCCCGCCTCGACCATCGTCGGAATGTCGGGAAGCGCGCGGTTACGGGTTTTGGAGGTCACCGCAAGCGCTCTTGCCTTGCCGCTTTCATGGTAGCCCTTGGCGGTAATCACAATATCGAACATGAAAGCAATTTTGCCGCCCATCACATCGAGCATCGCCGGTGCATTGCCGCGATAAGGAACATGCACCATTTGGGTTTGCGTCATTTTCTTTAATAGTTCTGCCGATAAATGATTCGAACCACCAACGCCTGCAGAACCAAAGCTGAGCTTATCGGGATTAGCCCTGGCAAATGCAACAAGATCAGACACTGTTTTAAAAGGAAGATCTTTATTGACCATTAAAACATTTGCATACTCGACCACCTGAGCAATAGGTGCAAGCTGGTTCAGGGGGTCAAAGTTGTTGCCCTTTTGCAAGTGCGGTGCGATTGAAATCGTTGGGCTCGCTGCGAAAAACAAATAAGATCCATCGGAGGGCGCCTGCGCAATGGTTTGCGCAGCAAGCATGCCGCTGGCACCACCCTTGTTTTCGATCACCACCGATTGGCCGATGATTTTCTCAAGCGTTGCGCCGAAAGAGCGCGCAGCGAGATCAACCGGCCCGCCCGGTGGATAACCCACCAAGAGGCGAATCGGCTTTGAGGTCCATGATGCTGTGTTTTGCGCCCAGGCGCTACTAAACGGATGAGTTTGCATAGCAGCCAGCGATGCGCCTGCGATCGCAATTCGCTTAAGCGACGTTCTTCGTTGGCCGATCATCGTTCTGTTTTGATTATCTTTCATGTGGTCTCCCCTTAGTTATCATTTATACAGCAATACGGGCTGTTCCATGGCTCAGAACAATCAAATCACGTTCTAAAACTTTGGTTTGAAAGGCATAGGCTCCTGGCTCATCAAGTTTCCAAATCGAGGTTTCAAGGGTTTCTCCTGGATAAACCGGCGAAGAAAATCGTACCCCGATATCGACCAAGCCTGCGGGATTTCGCTCAGCACAGCTTTCGATCAATGACCGCGCAGCGATACCGAAGCTTGCAAGCCCATGCAATATGGGCTGTTTGAATCCCGCGGCGATTGCCACTGCCGGATCTGCGTGAAGTGGGTTGTAGTCCCCCATGAGGCGGTAGAGCAGTGCCGATTCGGGCCGGCTTGCGAGCTGATGTTTCATATCGGGAGGGCGGCTTGGGACAGCAGGCCTTGAGGCAGGTGCATCATCGCTGCGCTGACCACGCTGGGTAAACCCTCCATCGCCGCGCATAAAGGTCGTTTGCGTCATCGTGGCGATGACAGCGCCCGTATTTGCCTCACAGACCTTGCGCTCGCTAATCATCAATGCACCCTTATCTGCGCCTTTATCGATCACATGGGTCACGCGGCTGTAGCCCAGCACCTCACCAGCACTTGGCAGGACTTGGTGAAGATGCAGTTGCTGTTCGCCGTGCACAAGCTTCACCCAGTTGATACCGGTTGCAGGATTTTTAGCCCAAAACCCAGGATAGGCGAGAACGACCGCCATGGTTGGCAGAGCCTGGAGCCTGTCTTCGTAGCAAAGCCTTAAGGCTTGCTCATCACAAGGATCCATACCAGCACCGAGCGAAAGCGCATAGAGCATGGTGTCGCGTTCGCTATAACGATGACGAATAGGCTCAAACGCCCAGTCACGAAGGCGTTGTGCATCAAACATTTGGCTCATACCGGATCCCATGTGAAGACATCGCCCGAACGCTCCATCCCCAAAAAGTCAGCTTGCAGGGCTGGCATGGCATGCTCAGCAACGGATTGTGGATTCCAGCCTTCAGAACGATGCACTGATCGTATCGGTCGAGGCTGGCTCATCAAAAAGATTTCATTGTTGCGGACCGCAAAAACTTGAGCGTTGACCTTACTTGCCGCATCGCTCGCTAAGTAGACTGCAATCGGTGCGATTTTCTCTGGTGTCATTTGCTGGATCTTGGCGACTCGGGCCTTTTGTTCTGGGGTGTCGGTTGGGATCGAACCAATCATCCGGCTCCATGCGAATGGCGCTATACAATTTGATCGTACCTGATAACGCGCCATGTCAAGCGCAATCGATTTAGACAATGCCACCAGGGCCAATTTTGCCGCAGCATAATTGGCCTGACCCAGGTTGCCAATCAGACCTGAGGTTGATGTCATGTGCACGAATGCGCCTGACTGCTGCTCTTTGAAGAGATTAGCCGCAGCACGACTCACGTACTAACTGCCATAAAGATGTACTTTGATGACGGCATCAAAATCATCGTTACTCATCTTAAAAAAGAAACGATCACGCAATATGCCTGCGTTATTGACCACCGCGTCTAAACGACCAAAACGCGCTAGCGCAGCATCAACAATCCGCTGAGCACCTGCTGCATCGGCAACTGAATCCGTATTGGCAAACGCCTGACCACCTAGCGCGGCGATCTCCGAGACCACAGCTGCCGCTGGGCCTTGGTCATTGCCTTCGCCGCTCACGCTAGCGCCAATATCATTGACGAGCACTTTGGCTCCTTCTGCTGCCATGGCCAAAGCGATCGCACGACCAATGCCGCCACCGGCTCCCGTCACAATAACAACCTTATCTTGCATCATCCCCACGTTGCTTCCTCCAAATTAGGCCTACTGAGCATTCTGATGCACGAATCGATAATCGCTTGGCACTAGCGTTTCAAGGCAGCTGCATTTGCGGCATCCAGCGCAAAACAAATTCGGTTCGTGAGGCAAGAAAAGCCGAATCGCGATGTTTGTCGTAGTGGCGAGGCCGTGGCAACATCGCAGCGAGACGCGCCGCTTGATAAGCATTGAGCTGAGAGGCTGGAATACCGAAGTAATGCTGTGCCGCTGCCTGAGCTCCAAACACACCCACGCCCCATTCAGCGTAATTCAAATAAAGATGCAAGATGCGTTGCTTATCCATAACAGCTTCAATCATCAGCGTGATCAAGGCCTCCTGTGCCTTGCGCCAATAGCTGCGCTCACCCGATAAAAAAAGATTTTTGGCGAGCTGTTGGGTGATCGTTGATCCACCGCGGACGACGCGGCCTTTATCGCGGTTATGCATCCAAGCCTTTTCAATCGCCTCCCAGTCAATCCCATCGTGTTTCTCAAAACGCTGATCTTCGGCGGCAATAACCGCACGCTTTAAGTGCACTGCGATGCGCTGATAAGCGACCGGATGATGTTTGATCATCGGCACCTGCTTTGCCTGCTCGGCCATGAATGCGCTTTGCTCCGGATCAACGAAACGGAACCATAAAACCTGTACAAAATAAAAGCATTGAACGAAGCAAAACAATCCGAAAAAAATGAGCCCGAGGCGAACCAAGATTGACGTCAGCGAAAACGATCGTCTATTGCCCATCGATGGCTGCGCGCAAGTCCTTGTACACCTGCGCTGTTTGTGGCATCACGCCATGCCATAGCGCATAGGCATGTGCAGCCTGCCCAACGAGCATACCTAACCCATCGCTCGATTCGGCGCAGCCTGCATGCATAGCCTGCTGCATAAATACGGTTGGTTTTGCAGCGTAGACCATGTCATAGGCAAGCCTGCTTTTTGCAAACATCGCATCGGGTACATCAAGCCTTTGTCCTGCCAAGCCCGCAGAGGTTGCGTTAATAAGGACATCGAAACCTTGGCTGCTTTTAAGGGTTTGCAAGTCCGAATAAGAACAAGCATCCAAAGCCTCATGATGTGGAACGTTATTAATGTCAATACAAAGTTGCTTTGCTTTTTGAACATCTCGGTTCACCACACGGATGTGGCGACAGCCCGCTTCAAAAAGTGGAGCAATAACCCCTCGAGTCGCTCCTCCCGCTCCACAAATCAATACCGACAAACCCTCAAGCCTTAAGCCAAGACGACCGCTCAAGTCATCGACCAAACCAAGACCATCGGTGTTATCGCCGATGAGTTCGCCCTTGCTAAAGGCAATCGTGTTAACCGCAGCGGCAGACTTAGCCCGGTTGCTGACTTCCGAACAAATCGCGTAAGCCTCAATTTTAAATGGCAGCGTGACGTTTACCCCGTGACCGCCTGCTGCTTGAAAAGCTGCGAGTACATCAGCAAACCCGCCAGGCGCCGCATGCAATCGAGCATAGGCGATCTCATGACCAAACTGCTTGGCAAAGGCCTGATGAATGATTGGAGACCGGCTATGCGCAACCGGATGACCGATGACCGCAAAATACTTCATGAAGTGCGTCGCCTAGGAGTCAGTACGCAGTCCTTCGCGTGTGAAATGCCACCACCTTACCATGCTGATCACATCCCCCTCAGCCCGCATGGCTGCATCAAAGGGTGCAAAAGGCGACGCAGCCCGGACAATGTCTTGAACAGCTTGGTTCAATTCGGGATAGCGCGATGCTTGGTGAATTTCAAGCTTCATCACACGTCCGCTTCGATCAACATCGACCCGCACCAGCACCCGATCAAAACGCGCCTGCCGCGCCAAGGCCGCAAAACGCTGGGTACCAACGCGCTCAATCTTTTCAACCCAACGATCGGCCCATGCCGCCCAGGAAACAGCCTTGGCATTGACCCCATACACCAGTCGCCGCGGCATATTGGACAAATGCCCCATGCGCTGATCGATTTGGGCTTGCAAACGTGCAAGTTCTCTTGCCTGCTCTAAATCAAACCCTGGCTTTTCAGGCACCTGCTGTTTCTTAGCTAGCCGCTCGGCATGGCTTTGCAGTTGCTCAGCTTTGAGCACTTCGTCCATCAAGGCTTGATGATGGGCTGAATCCTTAGCGAGCCGGTTTGCCAAATAGGGCGAGCGATAGCGCTCCCCGGCTCGATCGTCACCGCCTCCAGACATCGGTGCTTGGGCAAGTACTTCGGGCGCCAGCGGCGGCAAATCGTTTTGTGCGTTGACAAAGACCAATTCAAGACTCGATGGCAACTTGGGCCGCGAGGGCTGCATAAGGCCTGCCCAAGGGGTAAAAAAAAAGCCAAGGTGTAAGAGTGCAGAAAGGCCAAGCGCAACCCATAAGGCCTGGGCCTTGGGTGATCCCGGGTGGGCTTGGGCCATGGGCGTTCCCGGATGGTCCTGGGCCAAGGGTGTTCCTCGGTCAGCTCGTGCTCGGCCCATCGCCTGATGTTTGAGAAGATCCGTCGGCCGATTCAGCGCTGGGCTCATCGTCCCAAGCCAACATGCGAACTTCGATCGATAAATCAAGCCCATCCATCTTCACAAACTCAACCCACAGGCCTCGACCTGCATGCCCATCCGGCATATCGGGGAGTGCGAATACCAAAGGCGCATCTCTCAAACGAGCGCGTTGTTCGCGTAGGGCAATAGCGCGAAAGCGCAAGGGGCGTTCAGCACCCTCGGGCTGCATTTGCTCGACCCAGCGCATGGACCAGTAGCGCTCCATGCTGTTCTGGTAATCGTTATAAGCATCATAGCGCGCATCAAAGCCCGCAATCACCCGATGCAAATCGGCGCTTTCCTGGCTGAACGGCGGACGTTGGCGAGTGGCCAGAGCGAGCAATTGCCGTTGATTCACGAGATCGGCATACCGGCGCAAGGGCGAAGTAGCCCACAGGTATTGCCCAACGCCTAGACCTTGATGCGCAATGGGGTGGGTGGTCATGCGTGCGCGACCCATCGACTGCGAGCGAAAAATCGCTGGCAACCGATTGAGTGCGACCCATCGCCCCCATCGTGAGTTGGCCAAAATCATCATCTCAGCAACGATTCGATCTAATGGTGCATCGCGACGACGTTGCTCGATCTCAACCCGATCGTCTTGAATACGAAAGTGAAAGTCGCTCCGAAACCGAGGTTCAGGCCGCCCCCGCACGGTTTCACGCTCGGCCTGGAGTCGCTTGCTGATTCGCCATAGTTGTCCAAGCGCTTGCATCAAATCCTCGGCAAGCACGGCCTTTGGCCAAACCGCACGCTCCCAGTCCTCAATCACTTGCTCATCAATGCTGCTTTCAAGTTGGTCGTGGCGTAAGTTGGCGCGTATCTTGACCCGTTCAAGTTTAGTCTCTTCCCCCACGACCTCGCATTGCCCGTTAAAGCGAACGTAAAGCGACAGCGCTGGGCAAAGCTTGCCTTCATCGAGCGAAAAGCAACGCACGATCGCCTCAGGAAGCATTTGGATTTTCTGACCCGGCGCATACACGGTTGACATCCGCTCCCTGGCCATCGCATCCCAGCGACTTTCAGGTGTGAGCAACAAGGCCGGGACTGCAATATGCACACCAAGGCTAAGCTCGTTGATGGTCTGCCCATCGGCCGCGTAGCTAATGCTTAAGGACAGTGCGTCGTCGATCTCCGTGGTGCTCGAATCGTCAATTGAAAACGCTTCGACAGCTGCTTGGTCGAGGGTATTGATATGCAACAGGAGCGATGCGATTGCCCTTTCGAGTTCGACTTGAGGAAAGGCCGCATCGAGCCCTTTCGGGAAATGCTCTTGTGCAAAGAGCTCCTGATGCAATTGCAGTGGGGTGGCAAATTGGCCGCAGGCTAAGAGCAGCCGCGCCGGCGATAACTGCCGCGCTTTGCAAGCCGCATCGATGGCTCGATAGGCCAATGATTGTTTGTCTGGCTTTAATAAGAGCGCAATAGGGCGCACCAACCCCACTGGGCCCTGAGGGTCAAGCCAATCATGAGGCCATTGATCTTGCGCTAACGAGCCAGCCCAGGCTTGGACCATCTCATCTTGCTGACGTCGTCGTTCGAGCGCTTGCAAGGCGCGATCGATTTGCTCACGTGGCTGGGGGCGAAAAAGCCCCCGTCCGCGACGCAAAAACCAAATCGGTGCCTCTTGCAGGCATATGAGCATAGCGCAGGCTTGAACTGCATTTGGGCCGCTGCCAAAGTACTCACTTGCCAGAGTCATGAAGTCGAGGTCACCAGCGATTTCTTGGTTGCAGGTTTCCCAAATAAAAGCCACATCGAGCTCAGCAGCCATCGCTTTAGCCTGGACCAGCAAGTCTTGCGGTCCAGGTTGCGAAAATCGCATAAACATGTGGTTTTGTTTAACTTTGCTGCGTCGACCACTGGCTTGCTCGATCTGCACACTTGCCGGCGCTTCGGCAAGCAATTTGCCGCAGCGTAATTGCCCTTCTTCTTCAAAAAGAGCAAAAGGCCCGCTGCCATGGACCTGCGCGGCGTTGGTCTGATCTTTACTCAAGCGGCCTCTAGCGCATCAAGCAATCGCTGATGAATCCCACCGAATCCGCCATTACTCATAACGATGATGCAGTCATGCGGCCTCGCCGACTTAGCGATCGCATTAATCAGTTCATCCATCGCATGGTGAACCTGCAACTTGTCGCCGAGCGGCGCAAGTGCGCCAGCAACATCCCAGGACAGCCCGCCTGCATAGCAAAACACAAGATCTGCTGTTTGCAGACTCGGCGCTAGTCTTGCGGCCATCGCCCCTTGCTTCATCGTGTTTGTTCGCGGTTCAAGCACGGCAATGACGCGCCCGGTGCAAAACTCAGCTGCTGCTGCGAGACTGGCCTCAATCGCGGTGGGGTGATGCGCAAAATCGTCGTACACGTGAATCTCACGGACGCTACCACGCCACTCCATACGCCGCCTTACCCCGCGAAAACCGGCAAGATGTTCGATCGCCTGCTCAGGCTCAAGACCAAGACAACGAGCAGCCGTCAGCGCGGCGAGGCAATTATTGCGGTTAAATGCTCCCGACAGTGCGAGCTTGAATGAACCGATTGTTCGCTTTGCATCATGCAATTGGATGATTTGGCCACCGTCGATCGCTTGCGAGGCCGCGACCCAAAGTCCCTTTGTGGCATCACCGAATCGCTCAAGCTGCGACCAGCAACCACGGGCAATAACACGTTCGAGCGCTTGGCCTGCAAGTTCTTGTGCAGGCATCACAATAAAGGCGTGGCGTGCCATCATCCGCACCAAGTGATGGAACTGGGTTTCAATCGCGGCAAGATCAGGAAAGATGTCAGCGTGATCAAATTCAAGATTATTGAGCACCGCTACCTGCGGTCGATAATGCACAAACTTTGATCGCTTATCGAAAAATGCAGTGTCGTATTCGTCTGCTTCGATCACAAATGGCGCATTGGGCGAACCCAAATAACCACTCGATTCGAAGTCGTGCGCAACCCCGCCAATCAAGTAACCGATGTCTTGTTTCAATCCCTCGCGAAGCAAGAAGGCACTGATTGCGGTCGTTGTGGTTTTGCCATGCGTACCTGCAATTGCAAGTACAGGCCGCGATCCCAGCACAGCCTCGCTCAACCATTGAGGGCCTGAGCGATAGGGCAGCCGGGCATCCAAAATCGCCTCCATCAGGGGATTACCGCGCGAGACCACATTGCCTATGACAAATAAGTCAGGCTTTAAGGCGATCTGATCAGCCGAAAAGCCTTCAAGAAAATCGATGTCGAGCGCCCGCAGTTGATCGCTCATCGGAGGGTAGACATTGGCATCACAGCCTGTGACCCGATACCCGGCCTGACGGGCTATGGCGGCGAGACCGCCCATGAAGGTGCCCGCAATACCTAATATGTGAATATGCACGATGCCGTCATTTTAATCAGCAAACGACAAGAACCATGGCTTCACGAACACATGATGAAATCCGCGAACAACTCGCACAACATATCGCCCAGTTGATCGCAGACCACGGCCTTGAGCCTGGGCAGGCCCGAAAACGAGCGCTCGAATCGCTCAGTGGCGGGCAGCGTCTGCCAACCAGTGCGATACCTGATGCCTTGCATATCGATCGCGCGTTGCTTGAACATCTCGAACTATTCGATCCGCATCATGGCCAACGCCTGCAGCGCATGCGCCAAGTTGCCATTGCGATGATGCGAAGCATCGCACCCACACCCGTGCTTGCGACCGGCGCCGTGTGGAAAGGTATTGCCATCCAGGATGCCCCAATCCATTTACAGGCCTTTCCTGAGGACACAAAACAGTTACATTTTCGACTGCTCGATCTCGGACTCGATCCTGAGGCCTTGTCCTTGAGACATTTCAGAACGGGCAAAGCGATTGAAGCACTGGGTGTCCATTGGCAGGGCGAGGCGATCATGATTGCGATGTACACCCCTGTTGATTTCCGTGGTGCGCTGCAGCCGACCCACATCGGCGGGCAAAGCCTCGTCGAGCGTGGCGATGTGCTGGCACTTGAAGCAAAACTTGGGCCTTTAGACCCGGCAAGCCATGCTAAAAGCCGTGCCATCATGAGGCCTTACTGACGAGGACTAACCTTTCGTATAAGATCGCGCGCCATGAACGCCTCAGAAACACAGGGGAAGCGCTTGTTAATGCGCATGCTCAGCCTGCTCGCACTCGCCTTTATCCTGACAGCCGCTGGTGCGTGGTTTGCTACCCGCTACTACAGCGAGCAACCGGCGGCCCACCACGCAAGCCAGACTTTTTTTTCTCAGCGATTTGAAACTGCGGACAACAGTCCCCTAGAACTGTCGAGCCTTCGCGGCAAGGTGATCGTGGTGAATTTCTGGGCGACCTGGTGCCCCCCATGCGTTGAAGAAATGCCCGAACTCGATGCTTTGCAGCGCGAGCTTGAGGCCTCATCACCCAACCGTGTCAAAATAATCGGTATCGGTATTGATTCACCTTCTAACATACGGCAATTTGCAGCAAAATCGCCTGTTGGCTACCCCCTCCTACTTGGCGGGACAACAGGCAACGAACTAGCGCGTCTATTTGGAAATGACAAAGGCTTATTGCCTTATACGGTAATAATCGGGCAAGATGGCAACATGTTAAAAACAATTGTCGGAAAAGTGCGCATTGATGCGCTTCGAACTCAAGTGCGGGCTGCCCTTTAAATGAGTGCTGAGCAAACGGCCTCGGCGCCTTCTGTATTGGTGATCCAGGGCCCGAATCTCAACATGCTCGGCCGTCGCGAGCCAGCGATCTATGGCCATGAAACACTTGAGGACATTCACCAGAGGCTGCGTGCAGCAGCGCACGCGATGGGCCTGGGTCTTGAAGTCTTCCAGAGCAATCACGAAGGCGCCCTGATTGATCGTATCCATCAGGCGCGCGATGAATCCGTTGGGTTCATTCTTATCAACCCTGCCGGCTTCACCCACAGTTCGGTCGCGCTACGCGATGCGCTTGCCGCCGTTGCAATTCCCTTTATTGAAGTACACCTTAGCAATATCCACCAGCGGGAGGCCTTTAGGCATCACTCGTATTTTTCTGATCTTGCGATCGGAAGTATTGTTGGACTTGGCTCGCAGGGCTACGAACTCGCCCTGCAAGCGGCAGCAAGGCGCTTGCAGGCTTAGCCCTTGGCGGGCGGCACTCAAGCCAGCGAACCGAGACAGCCTGGCCTCAGGCGCTCAAAGCATTTAGGACATGTCGATGGACTTACGAAAAATTAAATCATTAATCGATTTGGTCTCTGAGTCGGATATATCAGAGTTGGAAATCACTGAAAACGAAGGCAAGGTGCGGATTGTTAAAGCGCAGCCAGGCTTGAGCTTGCCTCAAATGAATGCGCTCGCATCGATGCAGTCACTACACATGCAAGCGCCAATCTCACTTACGAGCCTGCCTGCGGCACAAACCCTCAACCAAAGTCCAACGCAAGCCCAAGCCATACCCGCTCCGGGAGATGCGCCCAATGCCGAAGCCAAGCACCATGGTCATGTGGTGAAGTCACCCATGGTTGGTACTTTTTATCGTGCTTCGCAACCAGGCGCAGACCCCTTTGTCCAACTAGGGAGCAAAGTGGGTGAGCAAGATGTGCTTTGCCTGATTGAGGCGATGAAGCTGCTCAACGAAATCGAGGCCGGCAAGGCGGGCACCGTTACCCAGATTCTTGTAGAAAACGGCCAACCGGTTGAGTATGGCCAGCCACTATTCGTGATCGAGTGAGGCCAGTCCTTGCCAATGTCCGATAAGCAGGCTGCGCCCTTCGTGTGAGAGACCGATGTTTGAAAAAATATTAATTGCCAATCGCGGCGAAATCGCGCTTCGAATTCAACGCGCTTGCCGAGAGATGGGTATTCGGACGGTTGTGGTCCACTCCGAAGCAGATACCGAAGCCAAGTACGTGAAGCTAGCCGATGAGTCGGTATGTATTGGCCCTGCCCCGTCCCGCGAAAGCTACCTCAATATTCCTGCGATTATTTCTGCTGCCGAGGTTACAGACTCTGAAGCCATCCACCCAGGTTATGGGTTTTTATCTGAAAACGCTGACTTTGCCGAGCGGGTTGAGCGATCGGGATTTGTGTTTATCGGACCCAAGCCCGAGTCGATTCGGATCATGGGCGATAAGGTCAGCGCCAAACAAGCGATGAAATCAGCAGGTGTTCCCGTAGTACCGGGATCTGAGGGCGCGCTTCCTGACGACCCCAAAGAGATTGTTCGCATAGCGAGGCAGATTGGCTACCCCGTTATTATCAAGGCGGCAGGTGGCGGTGGCGGGCGCGGCATGCGCGTGGTGCATACCGAAGCTGCGCTCATCAATGCCGTGACGATGACGCGAAGCGAAGCGGGAGCAGCATTTAACAATGCAAGCGTTTATTTGGAGAAGTTTCTCGAGCAGCCCAGGCATATCGAAATTCAAATTCTCGCAGACGGTCAGGGCAATGTGGTCTACCTTGGGGAGCGCGATTGTTCGATGCAACGTCGGCACCAGAAGGTCATCGAAGAAGGACCCGCACCAGGGATAGCCCGCAAGCTGATTGATCGGATTGGCAGCCGATGCGCCGACGCTGCAAAGAAGATTGGCTATCGCGGCGCAGGAACCTTCGAGTTTTTATTTGAGAACGACGAGTTCTACTTCATCGAAATGAACACCCGGGTGCAGGTTGAACACCCGGTCACCGAAATGATCACCGGGATCGATATTGTTCAACAACAGATTCGAGTCGCGGCGGGTCAAAAACTCATGTTCAGGCAAAAAGACATCGTGCTCAAAGGCCATGCCATCGAGTGCCGAATCAATGCCGAAGACCCCTTTCGATTTACCCCATCGCCCGGCCGCATCAGCCACTGGCATCCTCCTGGCGGGCTTGGCGTGCGCGTCGACTCGCATGCTTATACCAATTATTTGGTACCTCCTCACTACGACTCGATGATTGCTAAAGTCATCACCTACGGTGACAGCCGCGAGCAGGCCATGGCGAGGATGCGCATTGCACTTTCTGAGATGGCTGTCGAAGGCATCCAAACGAACCTGGCCTTACACCGGGAACTGCTCGCGGATGCGCGTTTTATGCAAGGCGGCACTTCAATCCATTATTTGGAACAAAAACTTGCCCAACGCCCCCAGCCCTGAAGATCTTCAATGGTTTGAGCTTTCCTTAGTGCTTGCGGCATCCGAAGCGGAGCAGCTTAGCGATTGTTTACTCGAGGCTGGCGCGGTATGTGTGCAGGCTGAGGACGCGCAGGCAAACACCGAGGACGAGCAAGCCATCTTTGCTGAGCCTGGACTCGAGGACCCTCACCCGCGTGTTTGGGCCCAAACACGGCTTACTGCCCTATTCGAATCGAGCCCGCGCCAGGCCGATCATCAAGCGCTTGCGCTACTTGCCAATGCTTGCGATCAAGCAAGGATCGCCTTAACGAGCTCATGGCAACTCAAGGCGCTCGAAAACCAGGACTGGGTGCGCTTGACCCAATCGCAGTTTCAGCCCATCGAGATTGGTGAACGTTTGCTGATCACCCCGAGTTGGGAACCTGAACAGGCCGCACACGTCGGGCGAAAGCGCTTAGTCCTCGACCCGGGCCTTGCATTTGGGACTGGCTCGCATCCGACAACTGCGCTTTGCTTGCGCTGGCTTGACGCTCACCTGCGCGGCGCAGAGCGTGTCATCGACTACGGTTGTGGTTCTGGCATCTTGGCGATTGCCGCGGGCCTGTTGGGTGCAACAAGCATTGATGCGATTGATATCGATCCTCAAGCCTTGATTGCCACAAAAGAAAACGCCAAGCGCAATCGGGTTGATTTGCAGACCCATCTGACGCGGGCTGATCGACTTGCACCTGCCGATATTTTGCTTGCCAATATTCTCGCAGCCCCTTTAAAGCTGCTCGCACCCGCCTTGGAGAGCCTCGTCAAGCCAGGTGGCTATTTGGTCCTTGCCGGACTTCTCACACGCCAAGTTGATGAAGTTGCGAATTGTTATGCAACGATACGTTTGCAGGCATGGCAAGATCTCGACGGCTGGAGCGTGCTTGCAGGGCAGCGCCCCATTGAAGGCCATTAAAACCAGCAACCTTTACCCAAACGGCCAGGCAGTGATGCATTCAAAGCTCGATAAAACCCCCATCCCAAACAATAAGGCAGTGCTTCGCGATAAAAACCCCAGCGCAAGCAGCAAGGCAGTGCTTATTAGTGGCTCGATCGCTTTTGACTTTATTTTGCTTTTTGACGGGAAGTTCAAGGATCATATCCTCCCCGATCGCATTCATATGTTAAACGTTGCGTTTTTAACGCCACAACTTCAGCGTCAAGATGGGGGGTGTGCAGCCAATATCGCCTACACGCTCGCTAAGCTCGGCGGCTGGGCGCGGCTTTTAGGCAGCGTGGGGCAGGATGCCACCGATTATTTGGCGCGTTTGGCCTCTTATGGGATCGACCTTGGATCGGTTCAACAACTTACCGATTGTTATAGCGCTCAAGCTTTCATCACAACCGATACTGAAGCCAATCAAATTACTGCCTTTCATCCGGGTGCGATGAATAAGGCGCATGAGCTCGATGTCAGACAGGCGATGATCGATTGCAAGTCTTGCGCATGGGGCATTGTTGCGCCAAACGGCAAACAAGCGATGATCGAACACGCCGCAGCCTTCGCGCAAGCGGGCGTCCCCTTCATCTTTGACCCAGGTCAAGGTCTTCCCATGTTTTCAGGTGAGGAATTGCTAAGCCTCATCAAGCTTGCTGACGCTTTGATTCTCAATGACTATGAGGCCTCCATGCTGATGCAAAAGACAGGCTTGGATGAAGCGGCGCTTGCCAGCGAGTTAAAGGCGCTTGTGATTACACGCGGTGCTGAGGGCAGTCGCCTGCTCGAGCAAGGAAGAGTCATTGAGATTAAGGCTGCACCCGCCCAACAGGTCGTCGACCCAACAGGTTGCGGCGACGCATTTCGCGGCGCTGTACTCTATGCACTCTCGAAGGCCTGCTCCTGGGAAGATGCCATCAGGCTAGGCACGATCTTGGGTGCCATCAAAGTCGGCTATGCGGGCGCACAAAATCACCCCGTTGATCGCCATGAAGTTCGGCGGCGATGGTCAGAACACTTTGGCGACAACATGCCCGAAGAACTTAGATAGGCACTGCCACGTCAATCAAAGTAAGCAAGAAAACCCAAGGATTTGAATTCAAGCAAGGCCGCAACCCCTCAGGTTCGCGGCCCTTTTCTTGCCAACCCTAAGGCTTATCACCCGTCGGGAAGGGCCATGCCGGGGCTGCCTTTTTCGCTGCTGCTTTTGCAGGCGCCTTTGCCTTGGCAGCGGTCTTCATGGCCTTTACTGCTTTTTTTGCCGCAGGCTTTGCGATTGCCTCTTTCACTGCTGGCTTGGCGACTGCCTTTTTAGCAGCTGCTTTGCTCGGCTTTGCTGCGGCCTTCGTTGCCTTTGCTGCAGCTTTAGTTGACTTCGCTGCCGCTTTGGCAGCGGCGGCGGGCTTAATGGCTGCTTTTTTCGCTGCGGGCTTTCCGGGCTTAGCGGCCTTCGAAGCGGCGGGCTTCTTAGCTGCTTTATCAGCAGGAGCAGCAGCCTTTGGCGCTGCTTTCTTGCCCGCAGCTTCTGTAGTCTTCTTCACCGGTGTGGATTTTGCTGCGGCCTTTTTAGTGGTCGACTTTTCGGCCTTTGCCTCTGGCTTTGCAGCCTTTGCAGCGGCTTTCTTTGCCGCAGTCTTTGCGGCAGGCTTCTTGGCAGTTGCCATGGTGGAACTCCTTTTTCATGAGATCACGACGATGAAAGTCTCGATCAAAAAGCTGAAACAGACTTAGGCGCCTGCTCACCCTGCGTCACAAGACTATTCACCGGTGCAAACCTCTTAGTGGGTCGCACCGACGAATGCCACTGGCTGCTCAGAGAAATAGTGACTCCCGAGCAGCCTAAAACCCTGTGCATCGCCTTGACCATGGCGCTTAGTCCCAACTCAGGGCACCTCCGGTCTGGTATTCGATGACACGGGTTTCGAAAAAATTTCTTTCCTTTTTCAAGTCGATCATCTCGCTCATCCAAGGGAAAGGATTTTCCTCTTGGGGAAAGAGAGCATCGAGCCCGATTTGCTGCGCACGACGATTAGCAATAAACCTTAAATAGCCTTTAAACATCGAAGCATTCAGACCAAGCACACCTCTTGGCATGGTGTCTTCTGCGTAGGCATACTCCAAATCAACAGCACGCAAGAACAAAGCCTTAATCTCTTCGCGAAAGCTCGCCGTCCAAAGCTGAGGATTCTCAAGCTTGATGGTGTTGACCAAATCGATCCCGAAATTGCAATGCATCGATTCGTCACGAAGAATGTATTGGTACTGCTCAGCAGCGCCAGTCATCTTGTTTTGACGGCCAAGGGCGAGTATTTGCACAAAGCCGACGTAGAAGAAGAGGCCTTCCATCAAACAGGAAAACACAATCATCGACTTCAGCAAATCCTGGTCGGCTTGGAGCGTGCCTGTTTTAAAATTTGGATCAGTTAAGGTGTCGATAAAAGGAATCAGAAATTCATCCTTATCCCGAATCGACTTTACTTCGTGGTAGGCGTTAAAAATTTCGCCTTCATCTAATCCCAGCGACTCCACGATGTATTGATACGCGTGCGTGTGAATCGCCTCTTCAAAGGCCTGTCTCAATAAAAACTGCCGGCATTCAGGCGCGGTGATGTGCCGGTAAGTACCCAATACGATATTGTTGGCTGCTAAGGAATCAGCCGTCACAAAAAAACCCAAATTACGCTTAATGAGTCGTCGCTCATCCTCGGTCAGACCCTGAGGCGACTTCCAAAGCGCGATATCGCGGCTCATATTAATTTCTTGCGGCATCCAATGATTGGCACAGGTTGCAAGATACTTTTCCCAGGCCCACTTGTACTTAAAGGGAACGAGTTGATTGACATCGGACGCACCATTGATGATGCGCTTATCTTCAACTTTGACCCGCCGATCACTCATCGCCGATGCGCTCGACGATTCAAGCGGCATCGAATCGATAAGTGGGGCCTGCGCCGGCTTAAAGCTCGGCAGGCCTTGCGGTTTTCGAATGAGGGTTTGTGGTTCGTCCCAAGACAACATGGCTTTCTCTCGCTTTACTCAATCAATACGTACACAGCGTTTTGAATCAATCGACTACCTGGCAGGATTGAAATAAAGCATGCCGATCATAGTCGTTGAACAAAAGCACTGCAACAAAAAGTGAACGCTTTACAACAAACAAAACAGATCTTTTAAATAGATCGGTATGATTTTCTTTCACATTACTGGCAGGCTTCGCACTCGGGATCATCAATTGCGCAAAATTTAGGACTATCGCTTGATACCGCAGGACTTGTCGAAGCACTCGCGGCATAGCTAAATCCCGCTTGCATACCAGCACCGTCGGCCGATACGGCATTAAGTTGGCCGAGTCGATCGGTGGTCGACTTTTCTGCACTCGTTGCCCCAAGGGTACGCAAGTAATAAGTGGTCTTGAGTCCACGCAACCACGCCAGGGTATAGGTGTCATGCAAACGCTTGCCCGATGCGCCGGCCATATAAATATTGAGCGATTGCGCTTGGTCGATCCATTTTTGGCGCCTTGAAGCCGCCTCGACCAGCCAGCTCGGATCAATCTCAAAGGCTGTGGCATAAATTTCCCGAAGCGATGCCGGAATGCGATCGATTCTTGCAAGTGAGCCATCAAAGAACTTCAGATCGGAAATCATCACCTCATCCCATAGTCCAAGCCTCTTGAGATCACGGACAAGGTAGTCATTGACGACAGTAAATTCACCTGAGAGGTTTGATTTGACGTAAAGATTTTGGAAGGTCGGCTCAATACATGCGCTGACGCCAATGATGTTTGAAATCGTCGCAGTGGGGGCGATTGCTACGCAATTTGAATTGCGCATACCGTAACGTGCGATACGTTGACGCAAAGCTGTCCAATCCATGCTTTGACTGCGGTCGACCTCAAGGTAGTCGCCGCGCTCTTGCGCCAAAAGATCAAGGCTGTCGTGGGGCAAAATGCCGCGATCCCATAAGGATCCCTTAAAGCTTGAATAAGCGCCGCGTTCGTTGGCCAGCTCGGTCGATGCCCAGTAGGCGTAATAACAGACTGCTTCGGTTGATTGATCAGCAAAAGCCACTGCCTCTTGGCTCGCATAAGGCACACGCATCAAATGCAAGCAGTCCTGGAAACCCATGATACCGAGACCGACAGGGCGATGCCGCAGGTTTGAGTGCCTTGCTTTGCCGACAGCGTAATAATTAATATCAACCACGTTATCGAGCATACGCATGGCTGTGTTGATGGTGTTGCGCAGTTTCTCGTGATCAAGCTCCCAGCGGCTTCCCGACTCTTCACGAACCTCGCGCATATGGGCGACCAGGTTCACCGAACCAAGATTACACACCGCGATCTCGTGATCGTTGGTGTTGAGCGTAATTTCGGTACATAAATTAGAGCTGTGTACGACACCAACATGTTGTTGGGGCGATCGCACATTGCAAGGATCTTTAAAGGTGATCCAAGGATGACCGGTCTCAAACAACATAGAGAGCATTTTTCGCCACAACTGAACCGCCTGCACCGTCTTAAAGAGCTTGAGTTCGCCGCGAGCAGCCTTTGCCTCATATTCCGTGTAGGCCTGCTCGAAGGCCTTGCCAACTTTCTCATGTAAGTCAACGCAGTCGGCGGGCGAAAACAAGGTCCAACTCGCATTTTCCATCACCCGTTTCATGAACAGGTCCGGAATCCAGTTAGCTGTGTTCATATCGTGGGTGCGACGGCGATCATCGCCGGTGTTCTTGCGCAATTCCAAAAACTCTTCGATATCGAGATGCCAGGTCTCTAAATACGCGCACACCGCACCTTTACGCTTGCCGCCTTGGTTCACGGCAACAGCCGTGTCGTTGACCACCTTCAAAAAGGGCACAACCCCCTGACTCTTTCCGTTGGTTCCTTTGATATGACTTCCAAGGGCACGAACCGGCGTCCAATCATTGCCAAGCCCGCCCGCGTATTTCGCGAGCAAAGCGTTTTCTTTGATCGCCTCGTAAATACCGTCGAGATCGTCGCTCACTGTCGTGAGGTAGCAAGAGGAAAGCTGCGAGCGTTGCGTTCCCGAATTGAACAGCGTTGGTGTGCTGCTCATGAAATCAAAGCTCGATAACAACTCGTAGAAGGTGATCGCTTTGGCTTCGCGGTCGATTTCATTGAGGGCAAGCCCCATCGCAACACGCATGAAAAAGGCTTGAGGCAACTCAATACGCTGCTCATCGATATGCAAAAAATATCGATCATAAAGCGTTTGCAAACCCAGATAACTAAACTGTTGGTCACGCTCTGCACTAAGAGCAGCCCCAAGTTTGGCCAGATCAAAGCGTCGCAATTCTTCGTTGAGCAAGCCCGCTTCGATGCCACGCTTGATGAATTGTGGGAAGTAATGCGCGTAGCGCTGGTGCATTTGTTGCTGGCTGACGACCTCTCCGAGGACCTCTTTGCGCACCGTATGCAGCAAAAGCCGGGCTGTCACCTGACTATAGGCGGGATCCTTCTCAATCAGCGAGCGTGCCGAGAGAATGGCTGACTTATAGACTTCATCAAGCGGTACGCCGTCGTAGAGATTTTTGACCGTCTCTTGCAAGACCGCCTCAACGCTCACCACCTCATGTAAACCTTCACAAGCCGAGGCAATAACAGCGCTTAAGTCGTCCATATCGAGCGGCATGCTGTGGCCCGCATCGGTCACATGCAGGCTAGATGCTGGCGCATGACTGCTTTGGCCTTTGGCGGCGCGCTCCTGCGAACGACGTTCGCGATAGAGCACATAAGCCCTGGCCACTTCGTGCTCACCCGAGCGCATTAAGGCAAGCTCTACATGGTCTTGCACATCTTCGATATGGAAGGTACCGCCGCCAGGCTTACCACGCGTGAGCGCTTGCACCACATTTTGGGTGAGGTCCTCTACGAGTTCCCTAATTCTTGCCGATGCCGCTCCCTGGCCTCCGTTGATGGCCAAAAAAGCCTTGGTCATGGCTACGGAAATCTTCACCGGTTCAAAGGCAACCACCGAGCCATTGCGGCGGATCAGTTTGAAATCATTTAAGGCCGATTGAATAGCGAGGGCCCCAGGTGCTCCAGAGTCTCCCATCATGACGCCGGAACGCGGGCCCGCTGTGGGATTGCTTTGGGAATGGGGGCTTTGCTGCATGGTTTTCCTCCGGGGGATGCCTAAATGGCCAGTACTTGAGTGGGCCTATCTTGCACGATAGGTTGGTTGAATACGGTGTAAGACCACTAGATGTAGTGGTGAAATGCTTTCTAGGCACAAATTCTAGTATTCCTCGCCACGAACAGCAAGCACCGGCCGGCGGTCGAATTCGGCCGGCCAACTTGCGCCCCGAGGCCCGTCAATCGGGCTTAGCGCCGCCTTCAATCCGACGCGATGCGACGATGCAAGGCAAAACCCCCGCTGTATCCACGCCTGCCGCTACCGCGCCGACACTGAGCCCTCAGGATTTGGCTTTTGCATGATTTTCATCGCAAAACCATTGCCCGCCTTGGCTCAGCGCCATACTTTGCGGCGACCAAGCGCCGCAATGAGTGCAGCGCACCATGGTTTGCGCATGCTGCTCGTTCTGCCCCTTGCGCGCAGACTGCCCGGTTTGCGCTTCTTGCTCGGGCAACGAGAGATCTTTCTCGGCTTCTTGCTTGACGCGCGTTGAGCGGTACTTGGTCCGAGACCAGGCTTTCCAGAGCAACCAGCCAAGGGTACCTAGTAAGAGGAATAAAAACCAACGCATAGCGAACTCGTCGAGCTTCAATCAAACAATCATGGTCTTAAGCCCCAAGGCTGCGTTGCAAAACCACTTCGAGCACAAAGCGGCTGCCAACATAAGCGAGCAAGAGAACAAAAAACCCAAGTAAGGTCGCCCGAGCGGCAGCGGCACCGCGCCAGCCACGGCTTCGATGGCCCCACAGTAACAGGCCGTAGACAAGCCATGAAAAGAGCGTAAGTACCGACTTGTGATCAAGCCTTAGCGCGCGACCGAAGACCTCTTCAGAAAACAGCACCCCACTGATTAGGGTAATGGTCAAAAGGAAAAACCCGATGCTCAAGTAACGAAAAAGCATGCGCTCCATCGCTAACAACGGTGGCAACTGATCAAACAAACCGTCGTCGAGCAATCGGGCACTGTGCGATTGCAACACGCGAGCCTGGATCAGAATGAATACAGCGAGCGTAGCTGCAAGCAAAAACACGCCATAGGCCAAGGTGCCAATCAGCAGATGCGGTACAAACAAGACCGAAACAGTTCCCTGAAAGACATGGCCCACAAAAAACCAGGGCAAAACCAAGGCAATCGCAGCGAGCGGCGCAACCACCGTCGCTGCGCCCTCGAGTCGACTCCGACGAGCCTCCCAAACAAGGACCACAAGCGCGAGCCAAAGGGTTGCTGAGAGCGCTGAGGCAAAGCCATAGCGCAAACCTTCGAGCGCCATGATCTGGCTTGCAAGCACTGGGGCATGCATACCAAGGGCGATTGCGAGCACCGCAAGGCCTTTGGGATGGCGACGGCGCATTGTCACCGTGGCGAGCAAATAAGTGACCGCCGCTGCGATGGTGAGCCAGCCTTGCCAATGGTGCAAAAAAGAAAGTGGGGACGCCATAAACTTGCCATCAAACTTGCGAATCGGCACAGGGAGCCGGCCTGCGTTAAAGTGTAGAGCACTTCACTGGTCCAAATACGCAAGGCGCCGTTAAAGCATGCTTGAAAACCTATCTCAACGACTTGCCAAGGTTGTAAAGACGATCCGTGGTGAGGCCAGACTCACCGAATCCAACACCCAGGAGATGTTGCGTGAAATCCGCCTAGCGCTACTTGAGGCCGATGTCGCACTGAGTGTGGTGCGCGACTTTGTAGCCAAAGTCAAAGAGCGCGCCATGGGCCAGGAAGTCATGGCAAGTCTCACACCAGGTCAAGCCCTTGTCGGCGTGGTGCACGATGCATTAGTTGACTTGATGGGCGGCAAAGGCGATGTCGCCAAATTGAATTTGGCCACGCAGCCCCCTGCTGTGATTTTGCTTGCGGGCTTGCAAGGCGCAGGCAAAACAACCACCGCAGGCAAACTCGCCAAGTGGTTGGCCGAACAACAAAAGAAAAAAGTCCTGACGGTTTCTTGTGACGTTTACAGGCCTGCAGCCATCGAGCAATTGCGCGTGGTAAGCGAGCAGGTAGGCGCTGATTATTTCCCCTCACTACCGAGCCAAAAACCAGAAGAAATTGCACAAAACGCTTTGCAATGGGCCCGAACTCATTTTCATGACGTTCTCATTGTTGATACAGCCGGAAGGCTTGGCATCGACGAAGCGATGATGGCTGAAATCAGCCGACTACATCAACAACTCAAACCGATCGAAACGCTTTTTGTCGTCGACGCCATGCAAGGCCAAGATGCGGTCAACACCGCTAAAGCCTTCGGCGAGGCGCTCGAATTAACGGGCGTAATTCTGACAAAGCTCGATGGCGACTCGCGCGGGGGCGCCGCCCTATCGGTCAAAGCGGTCACCGGACGACCGATCAAGTTTGTTGGCGTAAGCGAAAAGCCCGATGGCTTGCAGGCCTTCGACGCCGAGCGTATGTCTAATCGCGTGTTGGGCATGGGCGATATTGTCGCTTTGGTCGAGCAGGCGCGCGCTGCAATCGATGAAGATAGCGCCAAAGCGCTGGCTGATAAGCTCAAATCGGGTGCACGCTTTGATTTGGAAGACTATCTTGCCCAGTTGATGCAAATGCGCAAAATGGGTGGGCTCTCGACCATGCTCGATAAGCTGCCCGCAGCCATGCAAGCAGCCGCGGGTAAGGCCGATATGAATAAAGCCGAGCGAGAACTAAAGCGCACCCAGGGCATCATCCACGCCATGACGCCTGCAGAGCGAGCCAAACCCGACCTGATTAAGGCCTCGCGCAAACGGCGAATCGCGGCCGGCGCTGGCGTCCAAGTGCAAGAAGTCAACCGCATGCTCGCCCAGTTCGACCAAATGCAAGGCATGATGAAAAAAATGCAAAAAGGCGGTATGGCCAAGCTTATGCGCAGCCTTGGCGGACTTGCAGGTATGGGCAAGGGCGGTATGCCTGGGGGCTTTGGCTCGTCGATGCCGATGCCGCCGCCCTCGGGCGGCTTTGGTAAACGCGGGCGTTGATACGCAAAGTCAGGTGAGGCGCTGCTTTAAGAGCGCGGTGACATCCTCAGGCGACAGGCTTTCAGTCTGCAGGCCACGACGTGCTGTGAGTTCGACTTCACCCTTGGCAAGTCCTCGATCGCCGATCGTCACCCGCCAGGGGACACCGATCAGTTCCCAGTCGGCAAACATCACACCGGGTCTTAAATCGCGGTCATCGAAGATCGCATCGATGCCCGCTTCTCGCAAAGCGGCATAAAGGTTTTCACTCGCCACACGAACTGCATGGGATTTGTTCAAACCCAAGGCTACGATCACCACGCTAAATGGCGCAATACTTGCAGGCCAAATCATCCCTCGATCGTCATGATTCTGCTCCACCGCAGCCCCAAGCAAGCGGGTCACGCCGATGCCATAACAGCCCATTTCCATCGACTTCTTGCCGCCGTCTTCGTCAACAAACAAGGCTTGCATCGGCTCGGCATAACGGGTGCCCAGATAAAACACATGCCCTACTTCAATGCCACGGCAAATCGAAAGGCGTCCCTTGCCATCAGGCGAAGGGTCGCCCTCACGCACATTGCGTAAATCGGCAGTGAGCGGTTCGGGCAAGTCTCGACCCCAGTTCACGCCAACCCAATGAAATCCAGCCTGATTCGCACCGCAGACGAAATCGCTCATCATGGCAACTGTGTCATCGACGATAAGTTTTACTGGTTTGAGGGTGTTGACTGGTCCGAGATAACCGGGTTCGCAACCGAAATACTCAAGAATTTCTGCTTCGCTCGCAAAGCGAAATCCCGACAAACCGGCTAGTTTGCCCGCCTTAACCTCGTTGAGTTCGTGATCACCACGCAGCAGTAGCAAATAGATCTGAGCTTTTTCGCCACTTGCCGCCTCCTCGGGGTCGACGGCAAGTACCAACGATTTGACGGTTTGGGCCAAATCAATCTTGAGATAGCTCGCGACATCCTCGCATCGCGCCTTGCCGGGCGTTGCCACTTGCTGCATCAAGGCACCTGGCGCCTTACGCGCTTGAAGCAAGGGCATCGCCTTGGCAAGTTCGATATTGGCTGCGTAATCCGAGTCAGGGCAATAGGCGATGAGATCTTCGCCGGTTTCGGCGATCACCTGAAACTCGTGGCTTGCTGAACCACCGATTGCCCCAGTGTCAGCAGCAACCGCACGAAAAGCAAGGCCCATACGTTCAAAGATTCGCTGGTAGGCATCAAACATGCGCTGATAAGACGCTAAAGCGCCTGTTTGATCACGGTCAAAGGAGTATGCATCCTTCATCGTGAACTCACGGCCGCGCATGAGGCCAAACCGCGGCCTACGCTCGTCGCGGAATTTGGTTTGAATATGATAAAAATTCTTTGGCAAATCGCGGTAACTACGCAGTTCAGCTCTTGCGATATCCGTAATCACCTCCTCTGAGGTTGGCTGAATGATGAAATCACGCTCGTGCCGGTCTCTGATACGCAAAAGCTCAGGCCCGTATTTTTGCCAGCGCTGCGATTCCATCCACAATTCGGCTGGTTGCACGATGGGCATCAACAATTCAATGGCGCCTGCTGCGTCCATCTCCTCCCGAATGATCGCTTCAATTTTTCGAATCACCCGCAAACCCATCGGCATATAGTTATAAATTCCACCAGCTAGTTTTCGAATCATCCCTGCGCGGGTCATCAATTGGTGACTAACAACCTCGGCGTCGGCGGGTGCCTCACGCAAGGTGGCAATGTGGAATTGGCTAGCTCTCATCAATAAGTACTCTTCAAACGGGTGGCCTTTGACCCAAGACCAAGGAGGATCGATCGATTCTGCATAAGAAACATGTTCAGTTGCCAGGTCGATGGATATAATGACTTGCATTCTAAGGGACAAGGCCTGTCGGCATGCTGGACAAAGACGGCTATCGCCCCAACGTTGGGATCATCCTGCTGAACCGACGTAACGAGGTATTTTGGGGCAAGCGCATCCGCGAACATTCGTGGCAATTTCCGCAGGGTGGCATCAAGCGCGGTGAATCGCCTGAGCAAGCCATGTTTCGCGAACTCGAAGAGGAGGTCGGACTTCGGCCTGACCATGTCCGAATCATCGCCCGTACCCGCGACTGGCTGCGCTATGAAGTTCCTGACCATTGGGTTCGGCGTGAATGGCGAGGGCATTATCGTGGACAAAAACAAATCTGGTATTTGCTACGACTAGTCGGCCGAGACAGCGACATTCAATTGCGCGCATCCCAGCACCCCGAGTTTGATGCCTGGCGCTGGAATCAGTACTGGGTGCCTTTGGATTCGGTCATCGAGTTCAAACGTGATGTTTATCGACTTGCGCTTACCGAACTTGCCAAGCATTTGCAACGCCGAAAAAGCGCAAATGCTGCAGCGCCCAACGAACAAGCCCCACTGGCAAAACAACAAGCCCAAGAAGGGTCACCATCGTTACAGGCTCAAAAAGCCATACAAGCGCCAAGCCCAGCCAAGTTAAAAGGCGCAGCAGGCTCAAATCCGAAAGACAACTTAAACCACGGTGAGTAGCGGCCTACCCGCTACAAACGCTGCAACGTTATCAAGTGTGAGCTGTCCCATCGCCGATCTTGTTTCTTGCGATGCGCTTGCGACATGGGGCGATAAAACCACATGCGGCAAACCAGTCAATGCAGCCGGCACCTGCGGTTCGTCAACAAATACATCGAGCCCAGCACCGGCAAGTCCGTGGTTTTGCAACAATTCAACCAGGGCTGGCTGATCAACCACCGAACCTCGACTGATATTGATTAAATAACCTGAAGACCCGAGCGCAAGCATGACCTCTCGAGAAATGAGGCCCGCCGTGTCAGCGCCGCCAGGACAGGCAACGATTAAGCAGTCACTCCATTGAGCGAGCTCGATCAACCGATCGTAATACGGATAGGCCAGCGCGGGCTTGGCGCGTGGCCCATGGTAGGCAAGCGAGACACCGAAGGCCTCGCAGCGCCTTGCGATGGCCTGTCCGATACGCCCCATGCCAACAATGCCAACACGCTTGCCTTGAAGCGACCTCGACAAAGGCATTGGACCCTTTAACCAAGCGCCTTCGCGAACGAATCGGTCCGCCTGGGGTAGTTGCCTGAGGCTAGCGAGCAAAAGCGCGATCGCAAAGTCAGCCACTTCATCACTTAGTACATCGGGGGTATTTGTCACAGCAATACCGCGAGAACGAGCATGAACGAGGTCAACCCCATCGACACCCACGCCAAAACAGGCAATTAAGCGTAGCGAGGGTAATCGGTCGATTAAAGGCGCCTTAATGCCCGAGCTCCCGGTCGTGACGGCAATTTCGCAGTGTTCGAGCGCTTTAAAAAACGCTGCCTGAGCATCGGGTCCTTGATCCTTCACCCGGAAATACTCATGGACACGATAATGGGATCGCAATTGATCATCGGTTGCCTGGTGAACCGGGACAATCAAGACGACATCGGTTTTCTCAGAGGGCTTCATCAGCTCGTGACCATTAGTATCGCAGGAAACTTCGCCCAAGCTATTCAAAACCTGGAATGTTCCAACTTAAACACCAAAAATTGACCTATAGGGTATTTTGTCAAAACAAGAAGGTTTTAAAACCAAGCGATTGTGCACAGCGCTCAAGGCTCGGGAGTATCGACGGATGAAGCTCAATCCCATCGTTTAATTGTTTGCGTTTTCTATGCAGTCCTCGCTCGCCAGGCATGCGAACCCCAGGCTTACCAGCGGGGCTTGGGCTTGCCCGACATTGCGCTGCGAGTTGATTCATTTCCCGCTCAAAGCCAACCAAGCCACCAAAGGCTTCGGGATCGAGCACTTGCACATGCAGACTCGCACCCCAGCCCTCTGGCGGATCCGCGCGGCCATGCGCACCCAGGCCAGCGGTCATCGCCTCAACCATTAAACCCAGACCAAAGCCTTTATGACCTGCATCCATCCCGCCAAGCGGCAAGATGCTACCTGCAGGCTTTGATTGCAAGACGCCGGGGTCTTTTGTTGGATTACCCGCAGCATCGAGCCACCAAGCATAAGGCTGTAACTCGCTTGCATCTGCCGAAGAAAGCCTGGCACTCATGCCGTTGGTTGTTATCGAAGCCGATATATCGATGATGACTGGGTCCGGATCAGCGGGCCAAGCCCAGGCCATCGGGTTTGGCGTAATTACTGCCCGTGTACCACCAAATGGCGCAACGCTTGCCGTGTTTGGATCCGAACAACATAAATGGACAAGAAAACCCGCGCGAGCCGGTGCCTCAAGGTAGGCAGCCAATGCTGCAATATGGTGGCTGCGGCGAACCACGACATGAGCGGCACCGTGCCGCTTCGCTGCATGAAGACCCCATCGGATGGCCTCTTGAACAAGCCATGGCCCAGCCATCCGGTGTCCATCCCAAAGCGCAACCGATGCGCTTTCGCGCAATACCTCAACCTGCCCCGAAGCGCGCATGCTCCCCTTTTTTAGCTCGTCGACGTAGGCGCCAAGTAACGCCAATCCGTGGGTATCATGACCTAAAAGATCGGCCTCAAGCAGTGCTTGGGCCACACAACGAGCCACGGACGGCTCGGCTCCCGCTGCCTCCAAGAGACGGCAGGCAGCCACACGCAAACGCTCATAAGCGATGGCAGGATTGGTTGACTGATTCACCGCTAACCCTCGAGATGACGCCGGCGGCCAGGCAAGTTTTCCATCACGATCAACCTGGGATGTTGAGTTCCCCTCATCGAAGAGCGATCAACTTGCCTTGTATTTGATGACTTGTTGACGTGCTTCGCCAAGCCCTTCGATACCCATGGTCATGACATCGCCTGCCTTTAAGTAGCGAGGTGGCTTAAAGCCATGACCAACACCGGGTGGGGTACCGGTCACGATCATGTCGCCAGGTAGCAGGGTCATGAATTGACTGACATAGGAGACGATTGTTGCGCAATCAAAAATCATTGTTTTTGTATTGCCGGTTTGCATCCTTTCGCCGTTGACATCAAGCCACATGGCAAGCTTTTGGGGATTGGCTACCTCATCGCTGGTAACAAGCCAAGGCCCTACCGGCCCAAACGTATCGCAACCCTTGCCTTTGTCCCAAAGACCGCCACGCTCCATTTGGAAGGCGCGCTCTGACACATCGTTGGCCATGACATAGCCCGCGACATAAGAAAGTGCATCTTTCTTGCTTACATAGCTGGCGCGGCTCCCTATGACAATGCCCAACTCAATTTCCCAATCGGTCTTCACCGAGCCCTTGGGCAGCATGACATCGTCGTTGGGGCCTTGCATACTGCTGAGGGTTTTATGAAAAATAATCGGCTCTTTTGGAATCGGATTACCGGTCTCCGCTGCATGATCGGAATAATTCAAACCAATAGCTACGAATTTTGTAGCGCCTGTAAAAGGAACACCAAGCCTTGGTTTGCCACGAACCAAGGGCAACTTTTCAAGCTTGAGCTTGGCAAGCTTTGCCAGGCCTTTGGGTGATAATTGCTCCGGGCCAATGTCTGCGATCACCCCTGACAGGTCGCGTAATTTGCCATCATGATCAAGCATCCCAGGCTTTTCTTTGCCGGGTTTTCCAAAACGTAAAAGCTTCATTTGTTCTCCTTTTAATAAACTTAGGGGCCTGAGCTTAAATCGTCATGCCGCCGTCAATCGAAAACACCTGCCCAGTTGCGAAGGCACTCTCATCACTAGCCAGATACACCACAATAGGCACAATGTCATCGGCTTGAGCCAAACGCCCCATCGGCTGGCGCGCGGTAAACATACGGCGCGCTTCATCGATATCGCCAAGCGCTTGCATGCGTTCGTGTAAGGATGGAGTCTCCACCGTACCGGGTGCAATCGCATTACAACGAATACCCTGAGCAACATAGTCAGCGGCAACCGACTTAGTTAGACCGATGACCGCCGCCTTGGTCGTTCCATAAATGAAACGATTTGGCAACCCTTTGACCGATCCGCAAACAGAGGCCATATTGATAATTGATCCCTTTGATCGCGCAAGCATGCCGGGCAGGCAGGCTTGAATCAGACGATACATCGAGCGGACATTGATATTGAAGCTATGGTCCCATTGCGCCTCATCACACTGTGCAATCGTGCCCTGATGAACAAAACCTGCGCAGTTAAACAGCACATCCAGGTCAGCGAATGTTGTCACGATATCGCGAATTCCCACAGGGTCGGTCACGTCGAGGACTTGGGTGTGCAGTCGTGCCCTTGGATGCTTATGTTCGCTCAAAGCAAAAATACGCTCCAATTCATGTAGCAAATCGATGCGTACATCTGTAGCGATAACCTCAGCACCTTCGCTTAACAGGGCAAGCACCGAGGCCTTTCCCATCCCTTGACCTGAGGCAGTCACCAGGATTTTCTTTCCGAGAACTCGTCCATGTGGCATGGCAAGTTACCTTTATTGGATTGCAATGGGCCATAAGCTTACACCGCAGGCTTGCAAGCGAGCACTATTGAAGCGAACATCTGTTCTTCATTCGATCCGTAAAAGGAATCTTCGCGTTATGAACCAGGCTATCTCAGTGATCCGTAAATCCTTTCTGCGTTTACATGCCCAAGATGATGTACTGATTGCCATCCGACCTTTAAGCGCGGGAACCCAACTCGAAGATGCGGGACATACAATCAGCTTAAAGCAGGCCATGACCCCAGGACATAAGATTGCGACCCGCGCTATTGCAGCCGGCTCTGCAGTCAGACGCTATAACCAAATCATTGGCTTTGCCAAACAAGATATTCAAGCCGGCGAACATGTGCACACGCACAATCTCGCCTTTGAGATGTTTGACCGAGACTATGCGGTTGGTGTCGATTGCAAGCCGACACCTGCGGTTGAGCCCGCTCACTTTATGGGTTATGTCCGCCCAGACGGTCGAGTAGCAACCAGAAACTATATCGGGGTGATTGCCACCGTCAATTGCTCAGCGTCTGTTTCAAAATTCGTCGCTTCGCATTTCACGCCCGAGCGCCTTGCCGCTTTTCCAAATGTTGACGGCGTCGTCCCCATTACTCACGCTTCAGGTTGTGGCATGGATTCGGACGGGGCCGGTATCGATCTATTAAGAAAGACAATCGCAGGCTACGCAAGACATCCAAATTTCTCAGGGATTGTCGTGATTGGGCTAGGTTGTGAAGCCAATCAAATGGATGCCTTGTTCTTGAGCCAGGGCATGGATGAAAACCCTATGCTCAAACCTCTGGTGATCCAAAGTAGCGGCGGCTCAAGAAAGACCACGCAGGCAGCTATCGAAGCAATCGAGTCGATGCTACCCGCAGCCAATGCTTTAAAGCGGCAACCCGTTAGCGCTTCGCACTTATGTATAGGCTTACAGTGCGGGGGCTCTGACGGTTATTCGGGCATTACGGCAAACCCCGCGCTCGGTGCAGCCTGCGATATGCTTGTTGCCCAAGGCGGCACTGTTATTCTTTCTGAAACACCAGAGATTTATGGTGCCGAGCATCTCCTGACTCGCCGCGCGGTATCTGAGGAAGTCGCTCAGAAGTTGATTGCCCGCATTCGCTGGTGGGAAAGCTATACTGAAAAGAACAATGGATCCATGGATAACAATCCCTCGCCAGGTAACAAGGCGGGCGGGCTAACAACGATTTTAGAGAAGAGTCTTGGCGCCGTTGCCAAAGCAGGATCGACCAATCTCGCCGAGGTTTATGAGTACGCTGACACGGTTTCTGCAAAGGGCTTTGTCTTCATGGACACGCCAGGCTATGACCCGGTTTCGGCCACGGGGCAAGTTGCAGGTGGTGCCAATCTTATTTGCTTCACGACCGGTCGTGGCTCGGTCTATGGCTGCAAGCCTGCGCCGTCGATCAAACTCGCCACGAATTCAGGGCTCTATCAGCGCATGCACGAGGATATGGACATTAACTGCGGCGATATCATTGATCAGGATGTTCCGGTCGCCGAAAAAGGAAAAGCGATTTTTGACTTAATACTCAAGGTGGCTAGTGGCGAAAAGACCAAGAGCGAAGAGCTTGGCATGGGTAATGATGAGTTTGTACCCTGGCAACTCGGCGCTGTCATGTAGCCTTGCGCAGTGTGCTCGTGGGTGGGCTAAGGTGGTGAGCTGCCCTGATCCTGGCATAGCGCCACCTACCCGATCGCTCGTGTCAATCCGACGAATCATCTAAGTGAGTGATCACCAGGTTGCTGCGGTGGATTAACTCAGGCTCCTCGACAAAACCCAAGAGCGATTCAATCTCGCTCGAGGGCTTACCGATGATCCGCCTCGTCTCGGAGCTTGCGTAATTGATCAGACCACGGCCCACCTCTGAACCGGCTTGGCTTAAGCAGGCAACAACATCGCCGCGAGCAAAATCGCCCTGGACTTCCGAAACCCCGATTGGCAATAAACTTTTGCCATCGCGCAAAAGGGCCTTGAGTGCGCCTGCATCAAGCACAAGCGCACCGCGAAGCTGCAACTGATCGGCAATCCACTGCTTTCTTGCAGTAAGTTTCGCCGTGTTTGCAATAAAACTTGTGCCGATCATTTCGCCGCCCGCAAGTCGCTGCAAGACTTTCGACTCACGACCACTTGCCACAATGGTGTGCGCCCCTGCCGAGGCGGCGCGCCGCGCAGCGAGCACTTTCGTCAACATCCCCCCTTTGCCAATCAAACTGCCGGCCCCGCCTGCCATCGCTTCGAGGCGAGGATCGCCAGCCTTGACTTTCGAAAGCAAGCGCGCATCAGGATGGCTGCGCGGATCTGCAGTGTAAAGCCCAGCTTGATCCGTGAGAATCACTAAGGCATCTGCTTCGATCAGATTGGTAACAAGCGCTGCCAATGTGTCATTGTCGCCGACCTTGATTTCGTCAGTAACGACTGTATCGTTCTCATTAATGATCGGTATAACACCTAGCTCGATCAACCTTGTAAGCGTCGAGCGCGCATTAAGGTAGCGAGTTCGATCTGCCAAATCTTCGTGAGTTAAAAGTATTTGTGCAGTTTGAAGGCCAAAGCGTCGAAATTC